>CAZKSE010000001.1:0-71371 GCA_964555305.1 uncultured Rhodobacter sp.
AGGCTCATAACCTGAAGGTCGTAGGTTCAAATCCTACCCCCGCAACCAAAATACAAAAGCAATATCAATGCCATAGGCCGCGTCATCGCGGCCTTTTGTGTTGCCGTGAAGTTCTTCCGGAATCATATCGGAATCAATCGACAGCAAGCTCTGGCGTGAAATCGGCGGTGTTCACGAATGCGTGTGGATGGGGCGGGCTGCCGCCCCAATGAGTGATGTTCTCATGACGTGTCTCCGATTGGATCATGGTTCGGAGAGGCCATCGTCGCGTAGCTGAAACACTTCTGAGGTTCGATGCCGCTCTTTGGTGCCCGTTCATACGGCGATCGGCCTCGATCTCGTTGAAGCGCTCATGAGAGAACCGAAGTTTACGGCTGCGACATCGAAGGTTCCTTAAACGACGACGGATGTGCAGGAACGGGCGTTGTGCGGTCGTAATGACAGCCTCGCCCCCCGGAATGGGGGCGGTGCCCGGCGGCGCTGACGCGCCTTGCTACCGGGCAGCCAGCTGCCCGATTATTGCCTGAGCCCGGTGCGGACTTTCAAGGGTTTGTGGCGGTGGTCTTACTCTGGATACCGCAACATCAGTTGCGCAAGGCTTGAAATTTCGGTGCGCGTAAGAATGTTCGTGGCAGGAAATTGCATCATCAGGCGTCCAATCACCGTGGTGCCAGCCTTTAGTGTATCGTGCAGAACTTGCGCACTGCAAGCGGCCCTGAAGGATCAGGCTTGAACGACCATAAACTAATGGCCAAAGCTCTCCGGCGTAATCACGGTGTGCATCGGCTTGTGACGATAGATGTTCTTTACATCGACATCAAAAATCGCGCAACTCGCTCGGAGCAATGCAAGCAACATAGTTTCCATGGTCGGCCCTCCTGCTACGGAAAGAAGAAGACGGAACAGCCAGCGGCGATGAGAAGTGCCGCGACGGTTCGGTTTGCGATAACCAGAAAGCTAGACGATTTAATAGCTTTCGCGGAGACGCGAGCAAAGTAGACCCAGAAGCCAGCGTTAATGAGGCCAACCAACACAAATGTCGCCATCAGTATCCCGGATTGTAGGAAAACGGGCATATGCGGATCTATGAACTGCGGCAGGAACGCGACGTAGAACATCAGGACTTTCGGATTGAGAACAGACACAAGGAAAGCAGATAAGGTGATGCTGTTCCCCACAAAATCATCGCTGGTTCCGAGCGGTTGCTTCGCTGTTTTCCATGCGCCGACACCAAGATAGATCAGGTAGGCCGCGCCCCCGACTTTTAGGGCGATGAAAAGGTTATCTGAGGTCGCTAGGATGGAGCTGACGCCAACAAGCGCCAGGAAGACTGAAACCAATACACCAAGACCGACGCCAATAACCGCCGGCACTCCCGCGCGATACCCTCCTTGCAGTGTCGAGGAGACCAGAAAAAGGTTCGCCGGACCGGGGATGGCTACTAGGATTGCGCTGGCGACGACGAATGAGACCCAGACTTCGGGAGTCATGCCGCACCTCTAAAGAGGCTCTGGTCGGATGCTAGGTGCGCTCCCCCAATGCGAAATCCGGAAGAATATCTTCGTTCTTGACGGTGTTGAGAACGAAGGTGGTCTTGTAAGATTGAACTATCGGCAGTGCTCCAAAGGTACTTTGGGCGAACTCGTGATAATCCTCTATAGAGCGTTCGCAAACCATCAACAAGTAATCGAAGTCCCCCGTAACTGCGTGGCACTGAACGATTTCCTGAAACCCCGCCACGTACTGCGCAAATTGCACTGAAACGCCTGCCTTCGGAGCAGACAGCTTTATGGTGACAATGGCTGTAACCGGCCGCTGGAACCGTTTCCGGTTCAGTTTGACGACCTGTTTGATGATATAGTTCTGAGTCCATAGTCTCGCGGTTCGCTTTGCAGTTGCAGACGTGGACAATCCTATGATCTCAGCCAACTCAGACGCGGAGCGTCGTGCGTCCTGTTGCAGCAGCGATAGAAGCGAGATGTCGAACTTGTCCATGATTCCTCAGCAGCCTACTCTACGAGCGCAACGCGCGATATTTTCTCGTTTTTTGGGTCAAAACGACTATTTTCCGCCGCAAATCTACCATAATCGGCGCCCACGTCCACCGCCTCCCGTTAGGGTTGTGGTGGTACAGAACGGGGGCGAATGTGACGAGAACAATCTACTTGGTGAACGCAGCGAACGATGACTCCATCGCGTCAATAGCAAACGACTACAGCTTTCCGGCCCTCAATATCTTGGCCCTTGGCACGTGGCTCAGAGATGCGTTGCCAGATCTCGAAATCATATGTCGAGATGGTGGGATTTGCGGAACGGAGCTAATCTTGGAAGAAATAGAGGCAATTCGTCCTTGGTTGGTTGGCATTGGGACGCTCTGCACATCCTATCATACCGCTCTAAACATCGCGAAAGTCTCAAAATCAATCGGCGCCTACACGGTTTTGGGGAACGATCACGCTGCACATCTCTCCCGACAGATTATCAGGAACCGTCCAACTGTCGATTTTGTGATTGCAGCGGAATACGGTGAATACGCGCTTGAAATTTTAATCAAAGAGCTTCTCGACGGCGTTGGTGATTTTGGAAGTATTCCGTCACTAACTTATCGCTCAGCAGGTGGGGAGGCAGCAGGGTTTGATTACGCAACACAGAAGAACAAGCTCGCTATCGCAAATCTACCCTTCGAGGCCGCGAAGCGCAGAAAAGGCGCTTTGGATATATTTCCGACAGTCGATCGAACACTTTATCCGAGATTCATGTGGGAAGGTTACCTAGAGAATTATCTATCCGCCTTCGGCCATCTGCACGGCAATCTCGCACCAACTGGTATTACGACGATGAACCGGGCCCGTGGTTGCTCCCGAGCCAATGAAAACATCAAATGCAAACACTGCGACATGTTATTGGATGTTGCATTTTCTTCCGGGCAACGATTTTGGGATGAGGTGCGCGCCGCGCATGCCCAGGTTCAGTCTGAAGTGTTCTACGAAGTTTGTGATAGTCTGACCAGTTTTCCCCGATTCATTCGGGAAGTTTGCCGGACTAGGCCGAAAGACCTCGGATTTGATCCCTCGTTTTTCATCTACGGCCAAGCGCTTGACATCGTTCGGAATGACGATCTGGGTGACCTTCTAGCGGAGCTCAATGTCTTCAAGCTGAACATCGGCTTGGAATCTGGGTGCGATCAAACCCTCCGACACATGAAGGGGCCGAAGGACTCCGTTGAAATTAATGAGGCGGCCCTACGAGTACTCAAGCAGCGTGGGATAAATGTTTACGGATCTTTTGTTCTCGGCACCGAGCCTGAAACCCAGGAGACCCTGCGGACTACGGTAGACTGGATAAGGCGTATCATCGACGAGGGCCTGATCAGCGACGTTGAAGCTCAGCCGATCCTCCCACTACACAACAATCACTATGGTAGGAAGTTATTTTCATCTTACCGCCCAAGTACCGAAGAGGATTGGCCAATAGATATAGATGAGGTTTCACGAGAATTCATCACACGATATTCGGGTGTTTCATATGAAGACTGCATCGCCGCAGCGAACGAAATTCGCCAGCACGCCAGTCAGGCGCGTATCAACTTCGGAAGCGGTCTCTCTAAGAAGGAGAATTATGACGTGATGACAGCGAACTGAGTATCTGGATCCAGCCGATGCCAATTGCTTTGGATGAGAAGCTGCCTGCCTTTCAGGTTTTGTCTGGTGAGGGCGTGCTGGTTATGAAGTCAAGTCGAGCCGTTGCCCAAGACATCAGGCCACTTCGGATCGGGTTGCTGAACCTAATGCCCCAAAAGATTGAAACAGAAATACAGTTTGCCCGCCTTGTTGGTGCAACGCCGTTGCAGATAGACTTGCGCATTATTCGAATGTCCAGTTACTCTTTCCGCAGCACCTCAAGCGTTCACATGGACAGCTTCTGCCAGTCCTTCGATGATATCTATCACTCGGGTGAGAAATTTGACGGGCTTATTGTTACTGGTACCCCGATTGAACACCTTCCTTTTGAAGCAGTTATCTATTGGGATGAACTGCGTAGGATATTAGACTGGGCGCAAAGGAATGTTCACTCGACCATCGGTGTTTGTTGGGGCGGCATGGCGATGGTCAAACATTTTCATGGCCTTGAGAAGCACGATCTATCGGAGAAAGCGTTTGGCTGTTTCTTGCACCGCATCCATGATCAATTATCACCGTTGCTACGTGGGTTTTCAGATGAGATATTCATACCTGTAAGTCGGTGGGCGGAGATTCATCAACGGGACATCGATGCAGATTCAGAACTCAAAACCCTCCTATCTAGCGACGAAACAGGCCCGTGTCTTGTTGAGGCCAAGCCTTACCGAACTGTATACTTTTTTAATAATCTAGAGTATGAGAGATTGTCTCTGAAAGAAGATTATGACTGTGATGTAAAAAATGGACGAAAAATAGACCTGCCTTGCAACTATTACCCTGATGACAACCCTGCCGCTCAACCCGAGAACCGATGGCGCAGCCATGCACATCTTTTTTTGGGAAATTGGATAAATGAAATTTATCAGAACACATGGTATGACATGAATAGCATCGGAGCGACCTCTTAGATTGTGAAGTTCATGATATAAATTAGGCTATGGATAGCCGTGAAGGACAGGTTTCACGGATTAATCAGTGGGTGCGGGCTTGGATCGGGGCCGTTTTGACCGACGTGTGCGGCTGGCCAAATGGACCTTCAGATAAAACTCTACGATATAGGTCGACGGCGTTTAAGCCCCCCGAATCGGGACGATCCCACCGCTACCGCGGTCGAATTTTGCGCCGCCGCTTGTATACGTTACGGGCCATGCCGAGAAGCCGCAGGGCGGCGCGCTTGGGATTCGACTCGAGCCAAACGGCCTGGACGTGGCCAAGGCTGCCGGGGCCGACAATCGGCCGCCAGACAGTATCCACGAGTTTGACGCCCTTGGCGAAGCTCTCACCAGCGATCGTGAATCCCTTGCCGATCTGCACCTTGAGAAGGACTGTCGCTTGGCAGGCGCAGCACTGTTCGATGATGGGGGCGCGGTCGTTCGCAACGATCTGGTGCATGAGGCTAGGTTCGAGCAGCGGGCCATCAACGCCTTGGGGCACAAGCAGGCGTTCGTCGGCTAAGTCGCCCCAAGTCAGCGCCGCATTTCCGGAAAGCGGATGGTTGGCGGCGAGTAAAGCGGCAATGCCTTCCTGCCAGATCGTCTCGGCCTGGCAGCCCCGCGTGTCGTAGCCGCCGCACATAAAGGCGATATCGATCTCCCGGCGACGGATGGCATTTGCCTGTTTGCGGCAAGAACCATCCTGGATGTTGACCTCAATCTCTGGGCAGGTCTTCTCAAAGCGGTCAACGAGGCGAACCAGGAATTCGCGGCCGAACGGTGTGCTGATGCCGATGCGGAGCCTGTCGTTTTCCTTGTTTCGCCGCGCGGCGCACGTCAGGGCTTCTTCGAGACCATCATAGTGGCTACGAACGCTTTCGATCCAGTCCAGGCCTTCCGCGGTCAGCCGGACACCAGTGTTGTCGCGATGGAAAATCTGGATATCGAGTTGCTGCTCGATGGCAACTATGTTCCGGCTGACGGTCGATTCGTGCACCCCAAAAGCCCGCGCCACGCTGCGCATGCTGCTCACCTCCGCGACCGCCAGCACATATTTGAGATGACGAAGTGAACTTTCTGTCACATGCCCCCCGCAATTTTTCCCGCACTATGTGGCCGTGAAGGTGGAGCCAGAAAATGACCAGTTGGCTGCTCGCCCCTCCGGGTGGGGTTTCTCGCGGCAGGGTTCTGTTACCAGCTTCCAGTATTCGACATACTCACCCAAGGCTCTCGGGATGGAAGCGGCTGCCCCCTTTGCAGGAGTTCGAGCGAGATCCCGTCCGGCGACTTGACGAACGCCATGTGGCCGTCGCGCGGAGGGCGGTTGATGTTGACGCCCGCTGCCTGAAGCCGCGCGCAGGTCGCATAGATGTCGTCCACGACGAAGGCGAGATGGCCGAAATTGCGCGCCCCCCTGACTGATGTCTTCGGTTTCGCCATTCTGACCGGGCCAGTTGTAGGTGAGTTCGAGAAGTGGCGCCTTGCTGGCGCGTCCCGCGGTCTCGTCTTCGTCCGCCGCCAGGAAGATGAGGGTGAAGCGACCGGACGGGTTCTCGATGCGGTTCACTTCCACCATGCCGAGCAGATCACAATAGAAATGAAGGGACGTTTCGATGTCCGAGACGCGAACCATCGTGTGCAGGTATTTCATTGGGATTCTCCCGGTTGGTGATTGAGGTCGCGCCCTGGCGGACGCGACGGGGAAAGGCGCGGGCCAAACGGTCATCCCGGCCCCAAGGCCGGGATGAGGCGTTCGGTGGCGGTGGGATGAGGAAGACGGCGCGGTTTCATGGCCATCGCGTATGTCACGCAGTAGCCGTTTGCTCTTTCTGGGCGAGGGCTTCGAGCATCTTCTCTGCAACCAGCGCGGCCGAGGCCGGGTTCTGGCCGGTGATCAGTTTGCCATCGCGCACTGCATGTCCCTTGAAGTTGTCCGTGCCCTCGAACTTGGCGCCGAGCTCGCGCAGCCGGGATTCGAGCAGGAACGGCATCACCTCAACAAGCCCAACCGCTTGTTCCTCTGCATCGGTGAAGGCATTGACGCGAAGGCCTTCGACAACAGGCCGACCGTCGGCCCGCCTGGCTGCGACGAGACCGGCGGGGCCGTGGCACACCGCGCCGATAATTCCGCCCGCGTCGAAGATCTTGCCGACCAGGGTCGCCAGAGCATCGCTCTTGGGGAAATCGAACATCGTTCCGTGGCCGCCGGCAAGGAAGATGCCGTCGAAATCGGCCGGAGACACATCGTCGATCCGCGCCGTTTTCGAAAGCAGCGCCATCGCATGACTGTCGACCAGGAAGCGCGCGACGGGCTCAGGGCGCTCCGATGGATCGTCCTTGACGCTGGAGGGATCGTATTCGGGGTGTCCGCCCTCGATCGAGGCGATCGTGATCTCGTGACCGGCATCGACCAGTGCCCAATAGGGCGTTGCCATTTCGTCGAAATAGAAGCCGGTCTTCTTTTCGGTGCTGCCGACCTTGGTATGGGACGTCAACACGATCAGAATTCTTGCCATTGTGTTATCCTCTGTTTGAGACAGAGGAACAATGCTTGACTTTGGGCCCGTGCGGAAATTGGAAGTCCCGATAGTTCCAATCGCGCAGACAATGCCTATTGCGACGAGGCGGCAAAGGCCTTGGAAACCTGGGTGCGGAACCATTGCTGTGCAGGATCGCTATCGGCGACCACGCTCCAGGTCATCAGATTCCTGACCGGCGGAATGTCGACTGGGCATGGATCGATCTCCAGTTGGCCGATGGCCGCCAGTTTCTCGGCGATGAAATCCGGTATCGTCGCTATCATGTCGTTGTCGGGCAGAACCGCCAGAAGCAACGCGAAGTTGGAAAGACCGATGGCGACGCGTCTGCTCCGGCCCAGGGCCTGCAACTGATCGTCCACAAAGCCGCAGAGGTCCCCCCTTGGGGTGACGATGGCATGCGGCCGCACGCAGAAGTCGTCGAGATCGGTGACCGGCGGCTGTCGCGCGTCGCGCAGCACAACCCAGCCCGCATTGCGCAGCACTTTCATCTTGGCGGTGGCCGGAAGGTTCTCCCGCATATACCCTATCGCGGTCGTGATCTGCCCTGCAGCGAGCATATCCGGGAGCGTGCGATAGTCACCGATCCGCACAATGAGATCGCAGCCCGGGGCATGTGCCCTCAAGGTTTGCGTCAGGCTTGGCAGGATCGAGAAAGCGACCGCATCCGTGCATCCGAGATGGAATTCGCGGGTGTGCAGGGCAGGATCGAAGTCCAGTGTGGTTCCGACGGCGGCCGAGAGCGCCTCGAGATGAGGTTTGGTGAGCCTGACCAGTTCGAGCGCCTTCGTGGTCGGCTCCAGGGCGCGGCCATTGCGCACCAACAGTTCATCGCCCAGTGTCTCGCGGAGCTTGGCAAGAACACCCGAGACCGTCGATTGGGCCAGATGTAACCGTCTGGCGGCGCGGACGGTGCTTTTTTCCTCGACCAGAACCACCAGCGCCGACAAGAGGTTCAGATCGAGATTGCCAAGACTTGTACGACTGAATGACATGGCTTTCCTTGAAGACGAAAGAATGCCGGGGATGACATCCCCGTCTCCAAGTAATAGCACATTGGATTGCAATCAGAATCCCCTTCGCGGCGTTGTTCTTGCGTCATCGCGGCGGCGGATCAGGAACTGCCAGCCGCCGTCAACTTCGCGACTTCGGAGAGATGGAGCATGCGCACATCGTGCTCCGCGGCGACCGCAAGGTCCTCCGGACCGTGGTATCCCCATCCCGCCCATTCGACCCGAACGGGAAGATCGCGGGCATCGAGGATGTTCTCGATGCTGTCGTCGACGAAAATAATGCCTCCGCCGGCCATGTCCGGGTCATGGTTGACGAGGGCCTGAAGGACATGACGCTTGTTCTTGCACGCCCCTTCGATCCTTGAGACCTTTTCGTCCAATCCATGAAGCTTCAGGACCGCCTTGATCGACTCGGCATCCTTTGCAGAGACGATCACGATGTCCTGGCCGGCATTGGTGATCAGTTCGGCGACCTCGGGATGTACGGTGTGCAGCCCGGTCCACTGGTCATATTGCTGGTCACGCCAGTTGCCCCTGACGCGCTCGGCAACCGCTGCCTGGTCCGCGAGATCGCGCCTGTGCAGATCGCGGGTGCTCTGGAAGAGCGGCCGGTCGATGCTACCGGGGCGTTCATGGAGAAAGTTGGTGACCATGAAATCATCGAGCGTGCGGCTGTAAGCGCGAACCTGTCTGAAGGTTTCGATGAACGAATGAGGCACCTCGTCGATCGCATCGGGAAGACGGGGTGCTGCCGCACCCCGTCCGAATGGTCCCGCATGCCAGGTTACCGCCGCGCATTCCTGCAACGCGTCGGCAACCACGCCGTCGAAATCAAGCGCGAGCATATTGCTTCTCCGAGCTGGCCTCGGCCGCCCTCGCTTCAACGACCTCGAACATCGTCCGCATGAACTTGCCGACATAGGCGTAATAGGAGCAGGTGATGATGTTGCCATCCGTGACGACATCGCCATCGATGACATTCGCGCCGGCGTTGATCACATCATCGCGCAGGCCGATATAGGCGCAGGCAGTCTTGTCCCGAAGAACACCGGCGCTGACCATAATCCAGGGGCCATGGCACAGTCCGGCCACCACTTTTCCGGCGGCGTCCATGCCGCGCACGAAATCCAGAACGGGCTTGACCTGGCGAACGCGGTCGGGGGCTTCGTGACCGCCGGTGAGCACCACGGCGTCGTAGTCGTCAACGGCCAGATCGTCATAGGAGATCAGGGGTTGGGCGGTCTTGTCCATGGGAAGGGGAACCCCGTATTTCCCGATGGTTTCACGGCCGTCCTTGGTGGCGACGTCGACCTCCCAGCCCTCTTCGATGAGGCGGTAATAGGTGTAGATGACGTCGTGGTCCTGGAAGCCTTGCCCGGTGATGATTGCTGCGCGTCTCGACATGAATTTACCTTTCGTCTTTTGAGGGAGGGGAGGATCAGGCGCCGACAGCTTCGACGCAGAGGTAGTGCGCATCGGTGTCGACGTTCTCTTTCTCGCGCGCCTGATCGCTCAGGATGATCATGTCGTCGGAGAGCAGAGCGTCGATGCCGAGTTTGATCAGGAACGCGCCGTCGGCGATGCTGCGATAAAAGACATCCATTCCAGTCCGGATCGAGAACCTGAACTTCCCGCAAGGGGAGACGGGGCAGAAGCTGGCATTGGGAAACTGCGGATGGCGCCGACGACCGGCGGGCAACGGAGTGCCCTCGGGCTCGTACTGCTTTGCAGCGCGATCATAGTTGTCGGCCAGCCGCACAAGATCGAATTTGTTCCTCGGCGTTTCCACCTCGATCAGCATCAGCGGCTCGGTGCCGTCATCGCATTTCGTCGCGTGAAAGGCGCCTCGGCCGATGCGCAGGATCGTGCCCTGGCTGATCGGGACCGAATTCTTGAGGTTGGTGCTGACCCCGGAGCCGGAAAGGCACAGGAGATAAGTGGTCTTGCGGGGATGCGCGTGTACGGAGGTGGACTGCCCCGGATTGATCTGGAGGTGCCAGATGTCGAGGAAGTCGTCCACAAAGGCGCGATATTCCTGCCCCCAGGGCTTGGTGATCAGCCCATTGAGATATTCGTCGCGATCCTGCTGCTCGTTTTCGATGCGGATTCCGCTTTTGAGCAGATCGTTCAAGGCGGAGATGTCCTGTCTGGTGGCATCGATACGAATAGCGGGATCGATGGGGACGGAGGTGGTGTGTCGCGGGGATATTGCCTCAAGCATTTGAAACTCCAGTGGTGGTGACAGTCATACTTTTCGAATGCGAAACTGTGGGCCTCGCCCCTCCCTGCGCCGTCTCGTGGATGTCTACTTGTTCTTTTTCCTCGGTTCTTGGCTCTTCAAGTAAAAGGTATGGCGGATGGTCTTGACGGCGGGAAATCGGAAAAGCCGATAGGAATAATTGTGAAACACTGCTTTCCCTCGTGCGCGTGAAGCATTTGTATTGATCGGTATGGCATCGAGTCCTGGGGCGTTGTTGGACACAAGCGCGGCGCGCTGCGACGCCGCGCTACCGCTGGGTCGCAGTGTTTCTTTTCGCTTTCGAGAACTCGCGATCGGTGGCGATGAACCGTTCGAGCATCGGCACGATCAAGCGGCCCGGCTCGATGTCGGGTTGACCTGATTGCCGGGCGAGGATCGCGGCATAGGAAACAAGATCGCGGTGAAGGGACGCTGGCAGTTCCACCGTTACCTTTACGGGCTTGTCGTCGGGGAGCGGCCCCAGTTTCAGTTTCGCCATATCAGCCTCCTGTCGGCTCGAACACAAGGTCACGGGTCACGATGATCCTGACAGGGAAGCCGGGCCGGATGGTCAGCGTCGGCGCGACCTGCAACTGGCGCTGGATGATCTGCTGGCCCGCCTGGTTGATGGTGTCCTGCGCCCCGTCGCGGATGGCGCGGATCAGGCGGTCCTCGTCGCTGGTGGCCAGTTCCGCGCCGACCGAAAGCAGGGTCGAGAGGCCGGCGACCTTCATCAGATCCCACCAGTGATAATCGACGCCATCCTCGAGCCCGGCAAAGCCCGACGCATCCGCGCCCGGCAGGCGCTCTAGGACGATGGAGCGGCCATCGGGCAGGATCAGGCGATTCCACACCAGCAACACGCGGCGCTGACCGAAGGTCACGCCGTCATCATATTGCCCGATGATGCGCGTGCCCTGCGGGATCAGGAGCAGCGAGCCAGTCGGGCTGTCATAGACATTCTCCGTCACCTGCGCGGTGATCTGTCCGGGCAGATCGGAACGGATGCCGGTAATCATCGCGGCCGGGATCACGGACCCGGCCTGAAGGATATAGGGCGAGGCCGGCGGCATGACGCGGTCAGGGGCGACGGGCTGCCGGTCGACCGGTCCGTTGAAGAAGGTGGTGTGCCGATCCTGTGCGCCGACCTGTCCACCAAGTTCAAGACCGGAGAGGCCCGGCATCGTAGTGGCGGCTGTCTGAGGACGCGGCCCGGTCTGGAAGAACACGTTGCTCAGACGCGCCGCTTCTTCCTCGGCACGGCGGCGTTCCTCTTCCGGATCGACAGCAGGCGTTGCGATGGCGGGTGGCGCGACCGGCTGTCCGCGCTCCTGAGCGCTGAGAATCGGACGTCCGAGATCGCCGGGCAGCGCCGGTCCCAGGACGGGGCCGGTATAGTCGCGCGGCAGGCCGGACAGGCCGTCCGCCGTGGGCCGGTTCTCGGTCGAATAGAGTTCTCCGCCTCCCGGTCCCGCTTCGCGGGTCTGGAGGGCGTAGATCAGTGCCCCGCCGATGCCGAGAAGTGCCACTGCGCCCACGCCCGCCAATACCTTGCGGGACAGGCGGGTGACGCGGGGCGGCTCGGCGCGCAGGCGCATGGGCGCGGCGGTGTCGGTGATCGGGTTGTCTGTCATGACGGGGAGTCTCCGGTGGCTGCGGGCTGAGCGGCGGCCTGCCTTTGCTCGATGCGAACGATCCTCACCACCTGCTGGCGGTTTCCACTGCCAAGGCGCAGTTCCGCCGCGCCGAACAGGCGATCCACGATCAGGATGTTCTGGTGGATGCGGCTATTGACGATCTGCGGCTCGCCGTCCGAGCCCAGGACGAACAGAGGCGGCATCTCGCC
Source organism: uncultured Rhodobacter sp. (assembly GCA_964555305.1). Classification (GTDB taxonomy): domain Bacteria; phylum Pseudomonadota; class Alphaproteobacteria; order Rhodobacterales; family Rhodobacteraceae; genus Pararhodobacter. Next base: position 12,248 of record CAZKSE010000001.1, read on the forward strand.
CTGCACGATGCCGCGCGGGAAGACGACATAGACGCGGCGGCCGTCGTCGAAGACCGAGATCGGGCGCCATGGCGGATTGTCACCTTGCACCTGCAACCCATAGCGATGATTGCGCGCCGAAGGTGCCGGGATGACCGGCGCGGCCGGAGCGGTCTGGCGTTGACTTGCAGGTGGTGTGGGATAGGCCCAGGCGACGGCAAGCATGTACGGCTCCTCCCGCGCATGCAACTCCATCATGTAGAGGCGGCGATCGGTGGTAACGACGAGGTTGGTCGAAATGTCCGGTCGGGTCGGCTTGACGAGGATATGGACGCGGGCGTTCGCGCCAGATCCGCTCTCCGTATCGCCGATGATCCAGCGGGCGGTATCGCCAGCGGCGATCGGCCCCGCGCCGGTCAGGCTTTCGCCGGGCTCCAGCGCAATATTGGTGATCTGCCCCGGCGCGGCATAGACCTGATAGAGCGCGCCCTCCGACCAGGGATAGATCTGGATGGCGTTGTAATAGCCCTCGCGGCGCGGCTCGACGCGGGCCGCGGCATTGGCGTTTTCGACGCGGGCGGTCGGCGTACCGGCCGCATCGCCGCCGCGCGCCACGGTCCAGGCCGGGGGCGTGTGCAGCGGCCGGGGACGATCCTCAGTCGAAGCCGCGGGCGGGGCCGGCAGCGGCGGCACAGAGTCGTCATAGCTGAACTGCGGAACCCGGTTCGTGGCGCAGCCTGCGAGCATGGTCGCTGACAACACCAAAACCGGAAGGCCGAGTTTGCGTAAATCCGACAAGACGGGTCCACGGAAAGCCGGAAGCACGGCTTTACGGAAAATCGTGCGGGTCATTGGCTCATCTCCCGCGACCAGGAGATCGCGTTGACATAGATTCCAAGGGGGTTGGCGCGCAGGCGCTCGGCGTTGCGCGGAGTCTGGACTACGATGGTCAGGATCGCCGTCCAGCGCTCGGTGGTGGAGAGCTGGCCGTTCTCATAGTGGCGCTCGATCCAGGCGATGCGGAAGCTATCCGGCGATGCCCGGATGACTGATGAGACCTCAACCGCCACCTGTTGGCGGCCGACGCGGGTGAAGGGATCATTGGCGCGGGCGTAGTCATTGAGCGCCGCCGCGCCCCGGTCGGTGGTGAACTCATAGGCGCGCAGCCAGTTCTGGCGTACGATGATCGCATCGGCGGGGATCGCGCGGACCTGCTCGATGAACCGGCCGAGATGGAATGCGATCTGCGGATCGGTCGGGCGATAGTCGGTAACGGCCGGCGCGACGGTTTGCGCCTGGCCGAGATTGTCGACCTGCACCACCCAGGGCACGACAGTGCCACGCGCCGATTGCCAGACAAGGGCGGCAGCGAAACCGGCCGACAGGATCAGCGAGCCGAAGGCCATATAGCGCCAGTTTCTCGCCTGCACGCGGGCGGAACCGATGCGCTCGTCCCAGACTTGCGCGGCCTTCTGGTAAGGTGTCTCGGGTTCCGGCGACTTGCCGTAATGGGTTGCGGGTCGTCTAAAAAGGTTCATGAGCGGTCACTTTCAGAAAGGCTGACGGAGGAACCACCACCATGGCTGTCACCGGAGCGGACGGCATGGGCGGCGGCGGTGACGCCGTGACCCATGGCCCGGCCGCGCTGCATCCGTTGTGCCCAGGCTGGTGGGCCATCGGTGGAGGAGGAATTGGAGGATACGGGGGTTGCGTTTCCGCCGACTGTCCCCTTCGAGGAGCGACCGCCGGAGGCTTCAAACCCGCCATTGATGCCATCCGAGTAGCTGGATTTCAGGCTGTCGGCGGCGCGGGAGGCGGCGCGCTTGAGGGGCGAGGCGGTTGCAGCCGCACCCGCGCGGGCAACACCGCCAAGGCCGGAAGGGACACCGGCCGCGCCCGACTGGCCCATCGAGCCAAGGGTGTAGGCCGACGAGGCAGCGCCGGCGGCAAAGGCCCCGCCACGCGCAAGAGCGGCACCGCCCGAAAGTGCGGCAGCGCCGCCCTTTGCTGCGAGCATGGTCGCGCCTCCGGCAGCGATTGCCGCTCCGCCTACGGCAAGACCCGTTCCGACGGCTGCGCCGGCGCTGAGTTGCGGACCACCGGAGACGAGGCCGGTGGCGATGCCGGGGCCGAAGATGCCGAGGCCGAGAAGAGAAAGTGCCGCCAGCACGATCGCCATGGCGTCGTCGATGGTCGGGGTTGCGCCGCCGAAGCCAGCGGTGAACTGGCCGAAAAGTGTTGAGCCGATGCCGATGATGACGGCGAGGACCAGCACCTTGATGCCGGAGGAAATGACGTTCCCCAGGACCCGTTCCGCCATGAAGGCTGTCTTGCCGAACAGGCCGAAGGGAATGAGCACGAAGCCCGCCAGCGTGGTCAGCTTGAACTCGATCAGGGTGACGAAAAGTTGCACGGCCAGGATGAAGAAGGCGAGGATGACCAGCACCCAGGCGAAGAACAGGCAGGCGATCTGGATGAAGTTCTCGAAAAAGGCGATCCAGCCCATCAGGTCCGAGATGGAGTCGAGCATCGGGCGGCCAGCGTCGAGACCGGTCTGCGCCACATGGCCGGGCCGCATGAGATCGGCAGCCGAAAAGCCGGTGCCGGACGCCATCAGCCCGAGGCCGGCAAAGCTGTCGAAGACGATCTGCGCGAGGCTGTTCCAGTTGGAGATGATGTACGCAAAGACGCCGACGAACAGCGTCTTCTTCACCAGCCGGGCGATGATGTCGTCATCGGCACCCCAGGCCCAGAACAGGGCGGCGAGCGTCACATCGATCACGATCAGCGTGGTGGCAATGAACGCCACTTCCCCGCCGAGCAGGCCGAAGCCGCTATCGATATAGCTGGTGAATATGCCAAGGAAGTTGTCGATGACCCCCGTTCCGCCCATGACTCACTGCCCTCCGTTCGGAGCGGCGGGCACCGGTGTCCGGCCGAGGAAGCGGTCGCGGTTTTCGGCCCAGGCGGCGAGGCAGTCGGCATCGCTGGCCGCGACCTCCCCAAGTTGCTGGCAGTGGCGGAGGATTGCACGCAATGGATCGGCCGGAGGTTGAAGCGAGGGAGCGGTGCTGACCGGCGCGGGAAGATCTTCGCGGGTCATCTCGATCATCGTCACGGTGATCGCAATCGCGACAAACACGATCGCCCCAATCCGGGCCAGCACCTTCCCTTCCATGGTCTTCCCTCCCGGCCTCAGTTGAACATCTGCGCGTTGCCGGGCTGGTAGCCCGACCCCGGTGTCAGGAAGCGTTCACGCTGGATGCGCCCCTGTTCGGCGGCCGTGGCGCGCTCCGCCTCCAGCAAGGCTTCCGCCCGGCCATTGGCCGAGATGACCGCGATCAGGTCGGACAGTTGCTGCGACTGAAGGGCGAGAAGCTGGTTGCCGGCCTGCGTCGCCTGAAGCGCGCCGACAGCATTCTGGCTCTGGCCGACCAGCGCGGACATCTCGGCGCGGTTGGCGTCGATATTGCCGACGACGCCGGCCTGGACACGCATCGCATCCTGCAAGCCTCCGACCGTATTCTCCCAGCGGCTGCGTGCATCGGCGATCATCTGGGCGTCGGTGCCGCTCAGGGACAGGTTGCCGTAGTCCTGTTGGAACATCCGGTCGATATTCTGCACGTCGAAAGCGATGTTCTGGGCCTGCCCGAGAAGCTGCTGGGTCCGCTGGACATTCTGTTGGAGCTGCTGAAGCGAGGAATGGGGCAGGCTCGCCAGATTACGGGCCTGGTTGATCAGCATCTGCGCCTCGTTCTGAAGTGAGGCGATCTGGTTGTTGATCTGCTCCAGCGTGCGGGCGGCGGTCAGCAGGTTTTCCGCGTGGTTGGTCGGATCATAGACAATGCCGCCGAAGCCGAAGAAGGCATGGGCCGGTGTGGTGAACACCGGGGCCAGGGCCAGTGGAGCGGCGAGCGCGAGGGCCAGTGCCGAAGCGTTGGCCATGTGGGTGAGCCGGGGCATTTTGCGCGTCATGGGGTAATCTCCTCTTCTTCCAGGGTGAATTCGGACGCGTCGTCATCGGGGGTGACGGGCGAGTGGTTCTCGCTTTCGGTCGCGAGATTGGTGAGGTCCGGGATCAGGTCGGCGGCCCATTCCACGCCGCGATGGCGCAACCACGCCGCAAGGAAGCCATTGCCTCCATGCTCGGCATGGATGCGGGCGATATCAGCCTGATCGGATTTCGAGGAAGCCGCGCAGAGCGCGAGACCAACTTCGGACAGGCCCAGCTCGAACAGGCGATTGCCGCGCCGGGACTGGCAGTAGTAGTCGCGCTTGGGCGTCGCCCGCGCCAGGATCTCGATCTGCCGGTCATTGAGGCCGAAGCGGCGATAGATCGCGGTAATCTGCGGCTCGATCGCGCGCTCGTTCGGGAGCAAGAGCCGCGTGGGGCAGCTCTCGATGATCGCAGGCGCGATCGCGGAATTGTCGATATCCGACAGCGACTGGGTGGCGAAAATAACGGAAGCGTTCTTCTTCCTCAGGGTCTTCAGCCATTCGCGGAGTTGGCCGGCGAACCCCTCGTCGTCCAGCGCCAGCCAGCCCTCGTCGATGATGAGCAGCGTCGGGCGGCCGTCGAGCCGGTCACCGATGCGATGGAACAGGTAGCTGAGCACGGCCGGGGCCGCGCCCGTGCCGACCAAGCCCTCGATCTCGAAGGCCTGGACGTCCGCCGAGCCGAGATGCTCGCTTTCGGCGTCGAGCAGCCGACCATAGGCCCCGCCGACACAATAGGGCCGAAGGGCTTGCTTCAAGTCGTTGGACTGGAGCAGCACGGCGAGGCCGGTGATCGTCCTTTCCTCGACAGGCGCGGAAGCCAGCGAAGTCAGCGCCGTCCAGAGATGCTCCTTCACCTCGGGCGTGATGGCGATACCTTCACGCATGAGAATCGCAACAACCCAGTCAGCCGCCCATGCGCGTTCATATGTGTCGTGGATGCGGGCAAGTGGCTGGAGCGAAACAGAAGCCTCGTTCTCTTCCGTGAGGCCGCCGCCCAAATCGTGCCAGTCGCCGCCCATGGCGAGCGAAGCGGCGCGGATCGAGCCGCCGAAATCGAAGGCGAAGACCTGCGAAAGCGGGTAGCGCCGGAACTGCAAGGCCATGAGCGCGAGCAGCACCGATTTGCCCGCGCCGGTCGGTCCGACGACAAGCGTGTGGCCCACATCGCCAACATGAAGAGAAAACCGGAACGGGGTCGATCCTTCGGTCCTGCCATAGAGCAGCGGGGGTGCGCCGAAGTGATCGTCCCGTTCCGGCCCCGCCCACACCGCCGAAAGCGGGATCATGTGGGCAAGGTTGAGCGTCGAGACCGGCGGCTGCCGGACATTGGCGTAGGCATGTCCGGGCAGCGAACCGAGCCAGGCATCGACGGCATTGACGGACTCAGGCATGGCCGTGAAGTCGCGGCCCTGAACGATTTTCTCGACCAGCCGCAGCTTTTCGTCAGCGCGGCGCGGATCGGCGTCCCAGACCGTGACGGTTGCCGTGACATAGGCCATACCCGCGACATCGGCGCCCAACTCCTGCAACGCCATATCGGCGTCGAGCGCCTTGTTGGCCGCGTCGGTGTCCACGAGCGCGGATTGCTCGTTGGTCATCACCTCCTTGAGGATCGCGGCAATCGACTTGCGCTTGGCGAACCATTGCCGCCTGATCCGGGTCAGCAACCGGGTCGCGTCAGACTTGTCCATGAGGATGGCGCGTGTGCTCCAGCGATACGGGAACGGGAGACGGTTCATCTCATCGAGAAGGCCCGGCGTCGTCGCAGAGGGAAATCCGGTGAGGGTCAGCACTCGAAGGTGCTGATCGCCAAGGCGCGGCTCGAGCCCGCCGGTCAGCGGCTGATCGGCCAGCAGCGCATCGAGATAGATCGGGGTTTCCGGCACGCGCACGCGATGCCGGTTGGTCGAGATTGTCGAATGGAGATAGGTCAGGGTCTCGGCATCATCGAGCCAGCGGCACTCAGGCATGAACCCGTCGAGCAGCGCCAGCACGCGATCGGTGCGATCCGCAAAACCGCGCACCTGTTCCCAGGGGTTCACGCCCGACGTTTCACGCCCCTCATAGAGCCAGGATTCGGACCGGGCGGCGTCCTCGGCCGGAGGGAGCCACAGAAAGGTCAGGTAATAGCCCGACACGAAATGGCTGCTTTCCTCCTCGAAGTCGGCCTTGCGTTCGGCATCGACCAGTGCCGAGGCCGGATCGGGGAAGCGGCTTGCGGGATAGGTCCCGGCTTCCGACCGCTGCGCTTCGACGAAGATGGCCCAGCCCGAGCCGAGGCGACGGAAGGCGTTGTTCAACCGTCCGGCGACCGCGACCAACTCGGCGGCGACGGCGGAATCGAGATCCGGCCCGCGAAACTTCGCGCTACGCTGGAAACTGCCATCCTTGTTCAGAACGATGCCATCGCCGACCAGCGCCACCCAGGGCAAATAGTCGGCAAGGCGGGCGGCGGTGCGGCGGTATTCGGTGAGATTCATCATGGCGCACCGCCTTCCGCCGTTGTAAAGGAAGCACGAAATGAACCGAAATAATCTAGGAGATTCAGATGATTACGTGCCAGGTCAAATATGTGATCGACGCCGACAAGATCGCGGAGTTCGAAGAGTATTCCAGAATGTGGCTCAAGCTCGTGCCGCGTTTCGGCGGGACGCATCACGGCTATTTCCTGCCGTCGGAAGGCGCGAGCGATATCGCGCTCGCGATCTTCAGCTTTCCGAGTTTTGCCGCCTATGAGCAGTACCGAATGGATGCGGCCAGCGATCCCGACGTGCAGAAGGCGGTTGCGTTCGCCAAGGAGACGCGTTGCTTCCTGCGCTATGATCGGTCGTTCTTCCGACCGCTTCTGTCCGACGCGGCCTGATTGAGCGTTTCGCTTGACGTCCATCGCTCAGACCTCCAGCCGCGCCGGGATGCGCAGGTGCTGGCGCGCGACCTCGACGAAAAGCGGATCGCGTTTCGCCGCCCAGACGGCCATGAGGTGGCCGACCGCCCAGATCAGGATGCCGGCAAGCCAGAGTTGCAGCCCGAGGCCTATGGCTCCGGCCAGTGTGCCGTTCAGGATGGCGACGGAGCGCGGCGCCCCACCAAGCAGGATCGGCTCGGTCAGGGCGCGGTGGACCGGGACGCTGAATCCCGGCACCGTGTCGAGTGCCTCGAAACTCACCCCCATCAGACCAGCGCCCCGCCGCCGAAGCTGAAGAAGGACAGGAAGAAGGACGACGCCGCGAAGGCGATGGAGATGCCGAAGACGATCTGGATCAGACGGCGGAAGCCACCGCCAGTATCGCCAAAGGCGAGCGTCAGGCCGGTGACGATGATGATGATCACCGCGACGATCTTGGCCACAGGCCCTTCGACGGATTCGAGGATGGATTGCAGCGGTGCTTCCCAGGGCATGGAGGAACCGGAGGCGAAAGCGGGCGCGGTCATCAGGCTTGCCCAGGTGAATGCGGCGGCGGTTGCCACATGATGGCGGATACGGAAGGCGCGACGGATCATGCAGAATCTCCTGAGTCGTGAGTGGTGGTCAGTTCTGAAAAGGCAGGGAAAATCCGGTAATCGCCGTCCGGGCCAAGCCCTTCGACACGGGCGAGTTCGGTGAGACGCCGGGCGGAACCGCGGCCGGTGAGGACGGCCACGAGGTCGATGGTCTCCGCGATCATGGCGCGCGGGACGGTGACGACGGCTTCCTGGATGAGTTGTTCAAGGCGGCGCAGCGCGCCGATAGCGGAACCGGCATGGATCGTGCCGATGCCGCCCGGATGGCCGGTGCCCCAGGCTTTCAGAAGGTCGAGGGCTTCCGCGCCGCGCACCTCACCGATGGGGATGCGGTCTGGGCGCAAGCGCAGCGACGACCGCACCAGCTCCGACAAGGTGGCGACACCGTCCTTGGTCCGCATGGCGACGAGGTTGGGCGCGGCGCATTGCAGTTCGCGCGTGTCCTCGATGATGACGACGCGATCGGAGGTCTTCGCCACCTCGGCGAGCAGTGCGTTGGTAAGCGTTGTCTTGTCGGTCGACGTGCCACCGGCAACAAGGATGTTGGCACGGGCTTGGACGGCCGCGCGCAGCGTTTCCGCTTGGTCGGCGGTCATGATGCCGGTCGTTACATAGTCGTCGAGCGTGAACACCGCGACGGCGGGCTTGCGGATGGCGAAGGCCGGTGCCGCGACCACCGGAGGCAACAACCCCTCGAACCGCTCGCCGGTTTCCGGCAATTCCGCCGAAACGCGGGGGCTGCGGGCATGGACCTCGACACCGACATGGTGGGCAACCAACCGCACAATGCGTTCGCCATCGGCGACGGACAGGCGTTCGCCCGTATCGGCCAGACCTTCGGACAGCCGATCCACCCAGATACGGCCGTCCGGGTTCAACATCACCTCGACCACCGCCGGGTCTTCCAGCAAATGCGCGATAGCGGCGCCGAGTGCGGTGCGCAGCATGCGCGCGCCGCGGTCCACATTTGCCTGTTTGTGGTTGATGCCTGCCATCTCGTCCCCGTTCCACCGGGGAGGCGAGAGAAAAACCCCGGATGGGGATGACTAAAAGAGACCCAAAAGGGGCCGATTCAACAAGTTTCGGTCGTAGTAGTAGTGTGGCGTGCAAATACAGGAGAACGGCGGGGACCATGTCCCGCCTCCAAGGTTTGAGCGCCCCTGCGCAACCACTCGTTGATTCGATTGGCCCGCTGGACTGACAACTTTCGGGATACGCCGGAGACTGGCTACGCATGCGCGACCTGCGTTTGCAACTGCAGCTACCCCGACGTGGAGGCAAGGAAGGGTCGTTCGCGGCGACCACAAAGACATTCAACTGCCTTCGGTTGAGTGGTCCTTGAAGCATAGAGCTGCCCCGAGCTTCGACCAGACGCCGTAATCGCGAAAGCGCGGTAGAGCAGAACGTCGGTCTTGAACGTGCGATCACACAAGGGCAATCTCGTCGCGATCGAGAGCATGAGAGCAAGTATTCGGGGGTTATTTTTTCATGACTTCGCTACGCCCAAACCTTGTAAAGCGAATTGAACGCCTGCCCAAACCGACAAATGTAGCTGGAGCCATGCAGCCACTTTTTGAAGCGGTGAGCAATGCCATCCATTCGACACAGTCGCGGTATGGCGATCGTGTGGCGAGCGAAGGGCGTGTCATCGTCACTGTCAACACCAGCAGAAACAAGCAGGACGTCTGGGCAACCGTGGAAGATAATGGCGTAGGTCTTGATGATGACAATTGGGATGCGTTCACGACCACGGACACCGACAACAAGATTCAGATCGGCGGCAAGGGTGTCGGCAGGCTAATGTGGCTGGACTGTTTCGAGGAGATAAGCGTCAACTCAGTTTTCAGGAACAAAGACGGCGGACTTCAGGGGCGGAAGTTTAAGTTCAAGCTTGCGCTGGAAGATCAGATTCAGGACCTTGAAGAAGGTGCAGCACCGGATGCTTCCGACAGCGTTTTCCACGTCCGGCTATCAGGCCTCCGCGACAATGGATACCGCGCCAAATTTCCCGGTCGCGACAGCTTTGTTTTTCAACACCTCACTTCACACTTCCTGCCAACCTTCATCGGAGGCCGGAGCCCGCAAGTGAGCGTTCATGTGCGTGACGAGACTCGCGAGTATCCGAACGCCATCTCTGACATTGTTCACAGGCAGGACAAAGCGATGGCCATCCAAACAGAGGAGTACGGCGATCTGAACCTGACCCTGATGGAGTGCGACAAGGTTGCGAGCGCTGACCTCAAAGGGAGGCATTTCGTCCACTTCATTGCGCATGACAGGACGGTCCATTCGCAGAGCATCGACGGCAAACTTGGCCTTAGCTATTTCGGCGAAAATAACGACAGGGTGTTCCACGCCATCGTAACCGGTGAGTTCCTGGACACTAATGTCAACCAGGAGCGAACGGCATTCATTTTTGAGGACGCTGTGATTGAAAGGATCATCAATGACGTCTGCTCCGAGAGAATTGAAGCGTTCCTATCGGTGCCACTAGCCCTTCTGAAAGGTGAGCAGCGTGGAACCATAGAGACGATCACTGCAACATATCCTTCTGTTGCGTTTGGGGATGTGGACGAGCTGCAAAAACGCGTCCCTTCAGGGGAACTGAAAGCAGATGCGATCTATGGGCATCTCTCCCGTGAACGCTTCCGCCGTGACGAACGACAGGCTGAAAAAATCAGGAGCGTCCTGAATAGGCTCAAAGAGGGTGTCGCAGACATTAGCACGTTCAGCGCGGCAATCGCCGACGCCAGCACAGCAATAGAAGAGGCGGAGCAGAGGAGTCTTGCTGAGTATATTGTCCGCCGCAAGGTCGTGCTGGATTTCATCGAAGTCCTTCTTGAGAAGGTCCGTGACGACACCCGCGACAGCTCCTACCAGCGGGAGGACATACTGCACTCGTTCATCTGCCCGCTTCGCGTCAGGACCATCGATGGAGGCGGCAGCAAGGTAGAACCTGCAGCGTCACATGACCTATGGATAGTCGATGAGAGGCTGACATTCGCACAGTACTTCAGCTCTGATGTTGAGTTCCGGAAGCTGTCGGAGGCCGTTGAAAGCGATGAGCGCCCGGATGTCCTGATCTTCGACTATGTGCACGGCCTGCGGCAGACCGATGAGCCGTCAAAAGTCCTTCTCATTGAATTCAAGCGCCCAGGGCGAACGAATTATACAGAGGAAGAGAACCCGCAATTTCAGGTGGAGCGTTACGTCAAGCGTCTCCAGAGCGGCGAGCTCTCGGACGTTCGGGGGCGCCCAATAGCGCTGGACCGCAACACGATATTCTACTGCTACATTGTTGCTGACATTGTTGGGAAGATGGACACGTGGACGTTCTCGTGGCAGCGAACGGCAGATGGCCGGGGAAGGGTCTACCGGCCCAACAGCGGGTTCCATGGCTCAATTGAACTGCTCGGGTGGGATCAACTCATTGGAGATGCCAGAGCACGGAACCAAGCATTCTTCGACCGCGCCGGAATTTCCGGGAACAGCTTCTTCACAACCTGAGTGGCGTCGATAACTCGTCAATATTATGCGCAGGACGATTGCTACCAGTATATGGCCACGACCTCCACATCCAAGAGGCTGACATCATCCTCACTGATATGGGCGGCGGTGGGCACTGATGCGGAAGGTGCTCCATGCTCCGGTGCAGGCAGATAAGCCAGATCGCTCAAAGAGCGCGCCCGATTGCGGAATTCCAGATCCTTCTCCGCACCTATTCTGAATCGCCCGAAGCGCCTTACCTTTTTACCCACCATGTCAAACGCATTCCTCTGGCCCTGTGGGGACGCCATCAGAGGTGCCGCGCCAAGTATCTCGGCTTCGATCTCCAAGTCCTGGTCTGGCGTAAGGGCCTTCCCAGAATGAGCCAGCAAAAGCTGGCGGTACGTTCGCAGGGCTCTTGTCAACGCGTTTTCCAGTTGGAGGTGCGATTGAGGCACCGGCTTGGCGCTGAGCGCATATGTTCCCGCAAGGTTTATCTGGTGCAGAAGGTCCGGGGCGACATCGCGGAACAGGTCCGCCAGCTTCACGGGTGTCCAAGTCTGTTGTAGGCCGTCGCGGGAAACCCTGCAAAGGATGGTGAACTCCGCCTCAGAGAACAGGACTCTACGAATGTCCTTCCAATAGGCGAGGTGTTCGGTGACGCCCACGATCGTCAAAGGGCGAACAGGGAGATCGGCGTCTCGAACTGCGTCCTTGTGCACCACGAAGTCCTCGCCATCCAGGTTGACGACAACCCGATCCACTGCTTCGGCCCGGATAGGAATGAGACCGGCGAGCAGGCGGGTGAGTATCTTGTTCATCGGCTCTGCGTTCTCGAGCGCGCCGGACCATCCATCGGGGGAGTATTTGTTCGGGAAGTCTTCCGCGATGCTCATGAATTCTGAAAGCATAGTGCCCATGTGGAATACCGGGTCGGCCGCCAATCGCACCTTCAGTTCAATCAGTTTCCCGCGCAGGAGGTTCGAAGCCGGAGTTGCCATAGACGGATCCTGAGACCGCCTGATCGACGCGGCGTCCATAGCGGCAACATCGGTCACGACGCTGATAAGACGAAGGTTCGCTTTACCGTGTAGCTCGCGGAACCAGGACTGCACCGTGGCCTTGCGCGAGGTCTGGAAAGTACTGCTGTTGGCCGTTTGAAAGCGAGAGGCGAGTTCCGCCTTGCCTATCAAGGCATTTTCGATGCCGGCGACGGTACTGGTCTCGACTTCATACCCGTCAATGGACTGGTGCGAAGTGCCTTCGGTCATACCATCGGCCTGCGAAGAGAGCAGGCTTCGAAGACTGACCTCGTCCAAGTAAACGAACTCACGGAGCGGTCCCCCACTGTTCGGCTTCCGAGGCGCAGGCTTCGGCGCTTTCCTGAACCAGCGCTTCACCCATCCCACGATGCTCATTCGTGCGCCTCCTGGGAACTCCGACTGGGTCGGCTGGATACCCGCTCAAATGCTTGCGCCAAGTCTTCGCCCTCTATCTTGCCCCGGCGATCACCTGCCGCAACCAATGCGGCCTCCGCCCACAGGGCCCCTAGTTGAGCCGCGGACCAACCCTCGGTTGCTTGAGCCACCTCGCTCAGGGGCAGATCGACGGCCACGTTGAGGCCTCGCGTCGCTACTTTCAAGATTGCCAGTCGATCGGAAACGTCAGGCATGCCGAATTCGATCTCCCAATCGAAACGCCCGGGACGCGTCAGGGCCGGGTCCAACGCCTCAACTCGATTGGTGGCCGCGATGACGACTACCGATCTACCCTGGTCATCAAAACCATCCATGAGCGTGAGCAGCTGCGCCACTAGCCGCTTGGAGGCTTCGTGGGTGTCGCCTGTACGCCGCTCCGCAATGCTGTCTATCTCGTCGAAGAAAACGATCGCGCGACCCGAACGACTTTCTCGTGCGGCATCGAATATGCGGCGCAGGATGTCTTCTGTCTCCCCCAGCCACTTGCTGACCACGGAGGGCCCGCTCACGAGGTAGAAATCGGCCTTCGACTCGTGCGCGATAATCCTCGCCAAGTGCGTTTTCCCCGTACCGGGCGGGCCGCTGAAGAGCACGCCCTTGACTGGACGCGCCTTAATCTGGTCGAGGTGTCGGCGTCGCTTGAACTGGGTCTCGATGAGTTCTCGCGCTCGTTTAATCACGTCGGGGTACCCGCCGAAATCAGCAAATGTCGGCCCATCGGACGCTGCGGCAACGAAATAGTCGTCCGGTCCCTGATCGCTATCTTGGGAGAAACGGCGACTGCGCAGCGGCGTCTGGGACAGGACGCGAATAACCCCCTCCGCGTCGTTGTATTCTATTGCGTTGTCGGTCTCGACCTTGACCTTCCCGGGGTTCCGAAGAGTCCGGATCCCAAATCCGTCGTCGATGAGCACGGTTCCACCTTCGATCACCTGCCGCACGGTTGCGACCGAATTGCTGGCGGCCCAGACCTCTGCAGGAGCAATTTGCCAACCGCCATTGCCCACCAGAATGACATCACCTCGCTCGGGGAGATCATGGCGAAAGCCGGAGACGCGCAATACTCGGCCGTCCAGCGATCGCGCGTGCAGGACGCCGTTGTCTTCATCGACATGCAACACCTTGAGCAGCATGCCCGCCATGGCTTCCAAATCGTCGTCAGCACCTATGCTCATCGCGTACCGTCCAAAACAACGGTGTCGATTCCCTGATACACGCTGAACGCACTGGTGGACCTGTCCGACACTGTCGAGCTTCCGTTTCCAGGAGGTGCCTTCCGCAACAAAAAGGCGGAGTCCGTCTCGCAAGTCTCGCCGAAAATGGTACCATATCTGAACACCGCCATGTAGAAGATCACGTTCCCTCCACCGTCGGACGATCCATAGCCTCACAGCCTCTTGGCGAAGCGATCCGTGTACCGTGCATGCATAACGCTATCGCTGCCGCGGATCGGAGACCAACGTGTGAACCGCCGCGGCACTGCGATGGCAACATCGCTCGATCGCTTGACACGGCACATCTCTGCGGCGTTTGCGTCGAACTCGAAGTAGGTCGCTGGATTTTTGCAATCTTCCGATTCTCATCGGGCATTGTATTCGGCGCCCCCCTATAGTCTTCACTATATGCATGCGCCAAACCGGGCGCACTAGATCGAAGCAAGCGCACCACCGATGCGTGCTTTTCCGCCGGGGTAGTTTGAGCTTGAATCTCAGCAATTCGATCTTTCAGGCTACAGTGGTCCAATAGAACATCAAGATCAACTTTCGACAAGTCATTCAATGCCTTGTGGATTTCTCGAGCCGTCCTGATTGAATTGCGCTCAAACTGCGCCAATGTTCATTGGCCCGCGCCCTCCACATCCTCCGAGACTTCCTGCCGAAGCTTCGGCCCCTGCGCAAGGCGTCGGCCGAGCGCGGCGATGAAGGCTTCGTAGCGCTCGCCGGCTTTGGCGCGCGCAGCCTGAGCGGTGGGCTCGGGCAAGGCCGGCGTGGTCGTGAGCCAGAAGCGGATGAACACAGCGAGGCTTTCGACGGCGATGCCGAGATCGCGCTCCAGGCGCGTCATGCGGCGATCAATTTGGTCGAGACGTCTGCCAATAACCGCCTCCCGGCGCTCCGCATCGTCGGGCGACAGGAACGAGGCGATGGCGGCTTCCACGATCATCGATTGCGACTGATCCCGGCGCGCCGCGAACTCCGCCAGTGCTTTCTCGACGTCCGGGTCCAGATAGGCCGTCACTTTTTTCTTCTTACGAGGATTGGTCATGACGCTACAGGTCCATGCCGTCATTGGGGTCCATCGCAACCTGACGCGCGATGCCCTGGGCGTGGCGGATCATGCGGCGATTTCGGATGGCGTCCTCGTCGGCGTCGTCCGGCAGCCCGGCCTCGAACTCGTTTTCGATGGGCATCTTCTTCTCCACCGGCTTCGCGCGGCTGAGTTCGGGTTGCAGCCGGCGCTCGGATTCGGTTGGATCTTCATCTTCGATCGGATGTTCGGGCGATGCTTCGGAGCGCTCCGGCCGTGCCGGGATCGGGAGCGCTGTCCAGTCATCGGGTCGGCCTTTATCTGGTTGCTTTAACTCCGGTGGCGGCATCAGGCGCTCGGTGAAACGCCCATCCTCATAGTAGCGCGCCTTTTTCGCCCGGATCGGCGGGATACCGGCGACCATGACGATCTCGTCGTCGGGGGGAAGCTGCATGATCTCGCCCGGTGTGAGCAATTGGCGGGCGGTTTCCGAACGCGACACCATGAGATGCCCAAGCCAGGGCGACAGCCGGTGCCCGGCATAGTTCTTCATCGCCTTCATCTCGGTTGCTGTGCCGAGGGCGTCGGAGACGCGCTTGGCGGTGCGCTCGTCATTGGTGGCAAAGCTCACCCGGACATGGCAATTGTCGAGGATCGAATTGTTCGGTCCGTAAGCTTTCTCGATCTGGTTCAGCGACTGCGCGATCAGGAAGCTCTTGAGGCCATAGCCCGCCATGAAGGCCAAGGCTGTCTCGAAGAAATCCAGCCGCCCGAGCGCGGGGAACTCGTCCAGCATCAACAGCAGCCGATGCCGGTCGGTCTTGGCCTGAAGATCCTCGGTCAGGCGACGGCCGACCTGATTGAGCAGCAATCGCATCAATGGCTTGGTTCGGTTGATGTCGGATGGCGGCACGACGAGGTAGAGCGTGGTCGGCTGATCACCCCCCACGATGTCGCTGATGCGCCAGTCGCAGCGACGTGTCACCTCGGCGACCACCGGGTCACGATAGAGGCCGAGGAACGACATGGCTGTCGACAACACGCCGGAACGTTCATTGTCGGACTTGTTGCGCAGCTCGCGCGCCGCGCTGGCGACGACAGGATGCGGCCCCGCTTCGCCCAGATGCGGGGTTTTCATCATGGCGCGCAGGGTGGATTCGACAGGGCGCCTGGGATCGGAAAGGAACTTGGCGACGCCCGCCAGCGTCTTGTCCGGTTCGGCGTAGAGCACATGCAGGATCGCGCCGACGAGAAGCGCGTGAGAGGTCTTTTCCCAGTGATTGCGCTTGTCGAGGCTCCCTTCGGGATCGACGAGGATATCGGCAATGTTCTGAACGTCGCGCACCTCCCATTCGCCACGCCGCACCTCGAGCAGCGGATTGTAGGCCGAGGAGTTCGGGTTGGTCGGATCGAAGAGCAGCACCCGGCCATGGCGGGACCGGAAGCCGGAGGTGAGCTGCCAGTTCTCGCCCTTGATGTCATGGACGATGGCCGAGCCCGGCCAGGTCAGAAGCGAGGGGACAACAAGGCCGACCCCTTTGCCGGATCGCGTCGGCGCGAAGCACAGCACATGCTCCGGCCCATCGTGGCGAAGGTACTCCTGCTCGTAGCGGCCGAGCACCACGCCGTCGGGATCGAGCAGGCCCGCGGCCTTGATTTCGGGTTTTTCCGCCCACCGCGCCGAGCCATAGGTGGCGACGTTCTTCGCCTCGCGCGCCCGCCAGACCGACATGCCGATGGCCACGGCAATAGCAATGAAGCCGCCCGACGCCGCGATGATCCCGCCTGTGGCGAAGATCGGCGGCGCATAGGCTTCATAGAAATACCACCACCAGAAGATCGCGGGTGGGTAATAGACCGGAATGCCGAGGAGTTCGAACCAGGGCGGCCCGAGCTGCGCCTGAAACCCGAGGCTCCAGGCGACATATTGTGTCGCCCCCCAGGTGGTGGCGAGGATGATGAGAAAGACGATGGTGATCTGGCCCCAGAGGATCTTGGTCGCGGACATGGGCGGTGTTCCTTTCCGGTTGAGGCTAGAGGCCGAGGCCGCGCTTGCGCCCGAAACCCCAATCGACACCGCCATCGTCGCGGGCGACGCCGGAGACGTGGCGGCCGATCTGTTTCTCGAGTGAGGGCGACCAGGGCACGAGCTGGAAGCCGAGCCCGTCGTCGATCATGGCGAAGCGCCCCGAGGCGAGCCCGAGGCGCTGGCGATAGGTGCCGGAAACATAGTCGCCGCCGCCGGCGCGGTTGAACGGCAGGCCGGTCTCAGTGGCCAGCTTCTCGCCGAGGGCATTGACCTCGCGATCGCGCAGTGTGTTGAGCAACCGGCGCGCGAAGACGACGCGCCCACCCTGGCGTTCGGCGAGACCCTCGCCAATGAGATGCTCCGCGCGCTGATCCAGCGCCTGACGGACCTCGGCGCCGAAGCCGCTGTCTGACAGCGCAATGGACTCGCGGGCGATGGCCTGCCGGTCGAGCCAGGTCGCGCCTGTGGCGCCCACCTGTGCGCCAAGATCGAGATCGGAGCGGACGGCGAGTGCGACGCGGCGCGCACCCCGTGCGTCCTCATAGGCGCGCAGCTCGACGATCGAACCCGGCGGGCTGTCTCCGGCGGCATCGAGATGCGGCAGCTTGATGTGATGGGTGCGGCCATCGACACCATCGACGACCGCATAGGCGGTGCCTTTCAGCTCATCATCGAGGCCGCGCTCCATCAGGCGGCCAATGACGGGCACCTCGAGGCTTTCACTGGCCAGGACATAGCTCGCCGAGCCGCGCTCGATGCCGCGTTCGGTCAAGGCGCGGTGCATGCGCTTGATAATGTCGCCGCGCTCGCCCAACTCGCGCAGGACCGTTTCCGCCTCGGGCTTGATGAACCATTGGGATTGGCCGATCTGTCCGGCGAGGCCGAGGATCTCCAGTTTGCGCAGTCGGCCGACTTTCAGCGTATGGAACGCGTCCGGCTGGTGGTCGGCGAGTGGTGCCAGATCGAGGATGCCGGATTTGCCGGCATCACGAACGAGCTGCCGGTCGAGCTGGGTCCAGCGTTCGGCGTCGATCTGGGCCTCGATGGCGCGGTGGATATCGAGATCGGTGCGTGGCCCCAGCTCCAGGGTGACGAGATCGCGCGCCCGGTCGCGCATCCCCTCCTTGATGTAGTCGCGGGAGATCACGAGGTCCTGGCCATCGTCGCGCGCACCGCGCAGGATCAGATGGACATGGGGATGCGCGGTGTTCCAGTGATCGACCGCGACCCAGTCGAGCCGGGTGCCGAGATCCTTCTCCATCTGCCCGACCAGATCGCGGGTGAAGGATCGCAGGTCGGACATTTCTGGCGCGTCGTCCGGGGAAACGATAAATCGGAAATGATGCCGGTCGTCACCGCAGCGCTCGGCGAAGGCTCGGCCATCCACATCCTCCGTTCCCGGTCCGAACAGCCGCGCCTTCTCCCCGTCACGGGTCACGCCCTCGCGGCGCAGATAGTCGAGATGGGTTCGAAGCGGTGCGGAGCGCGCGCTGTGGCGGACCACGCGCGCCTTGACGACGGCGCCGCGCGTACGGGAGGTGATGAAGCGATTGGCCTGGATGCTGGCCCGCTGGCCGCGCCCGAAGCGGGATCGGTTGCCGGAGGCGACGCGGCCGGATCGCGAGACGCCGCCGCCTGCCTTCTTCGCCGCGGCGAGCGCCTGCGCGATGAAGGGACGGGCAGCCTGCGCGCGGGTCGAACGGATGCGCCCCGGACGGATGCGGAACTCGTGCTCATAGGACATGGCGCGGCCTCGCACGGTGCAAAATAGTATGGGAATTCAGAGGGATGGGCGTGGAGCGCACGGTGCGCGTAGGCGCTGCACGGTGCGGAACGCGCCAGAAACATGAACAAAAACAACCGCCCGCCCGAGCCGCACCGTGCGCCCTTTTATCCTGCCATCCTTCGGTCGTGGCGCCCGCCACCACCCTTGGCGCTCTCCATGTCGCGCCAGCGCACGATGCCATGCGAATTGCGTTGCCGCCGGTCATGGCCGGTCCACAGCGGAATTGCGGGCAACGAAGAGGCCTTCCGGCGGCAAGGCCGTGAGCCTGTCCGATGCTGCCGGGAAGAGCGAAGGGGCCTCGTCAGACGCGCGATCGTGCACCGCTGGATCAGGGGGCAAAGCGCCATCTTCGCGCGCAACGAAGATCGCCGCCTCGCGCCAGTCGAGCGGCCGGGCGCCAGTGGAAGTGGCGCCTGAGGGTTGCTCCCCAAGCAGAATGGGCGCAAGCGAAGCGACATAGGCGCGCGTCTCGGCGGGCAGCGGACGATCCGTCGAGCGGTATTCGTCGTAGCGGCCGGGACCGGCATTGTAGGCCGCGAGCATCGCGCCGACATTGCCGTAGCGATCCCACATCTCGCGCAGGTAAGCCGTGCCTGCGAGGATGTTGTCGCGCGGATCATACGGATCGTGGCCGAGACGGTAGCGGATGTGCAGCTCTGCCCAGGTGTCGGGCATGACCTGCATCAGCCCCATTGCGCCCGCCGACGAGATGGCGCTGACAACGCCCCCGCTTTCCGCGCGCATGACGGCGATGATCCACGCCGCTGGGATGCCGAAGCGTTGCGATGCCTCGGTGATATATGCGTCATGCGGATGCGCGGCGACGGCGCGATCCGACACGGCAATCTGCGCCAGAACCGGCGGTGTTGCGATTGCGGAGACGAACAGGCCGGAAAGAAGAAAGAGGGCGATGCGGCGGGGTGCGCCGCATCTCCCAGTGGCGGGACGAATGCAGGAGATGATCATGATCACTCCTGCAAGCCGCGCTTCTTCTGGCGGGTCCAGTGCAGGCCCCACTCGCAGCCGGTCTCATTCGACTGGAACAGGCGGGCGCGGATCGGATGCTGAAAGACGGGATCATCGAGCAGGACCGAGATGAACGTCCCGGCGCGTTCGCCGGAGTGTTTCCAGCCTGCGCCGACTTCCGGCCCGTCCTCGTCGCCAAGGTGAATGCGATAGGCGGGCGCGTTCTCTGACTCGGTACTGTCCGTCGGAACGAAGGTCAGCTCGACGTCGAGCGATAGAGTGCGGACCTGCCCGGAATAGCCGGACGGGGTACGCGTGAATTGACCGATCTGTGCCACTGAAGGCTCCTTTCCTATTGCGGTGGAACAGGGGCGAGGCAGTTCGTACGCCCCGCTGTTGGCGCAGCGTCACCGCATCGACGCGCGCCAAACAAAGAGGCCATCGCCGTCCTCGTCGGTGAAAAGCGGGATGGCCCGGCCGATCACCGCTGATGCGGGGAGCGGGCCGAAGTAGCGGCCGTCGAGGCTGTCACCGACATCCGGGTTCATCAGGAAAACCTCGCCATCGGCGATGAGGCGGCAGCCCTGCCAGACCGGCAGGTCGCGGCCCCGGCTGTCGTGGTCGCGGGCCTCTCCAAGCGGAACGGAGTCAATGGCGATTGCACGACCGTCGCGGCATACGCGCTGCCCCGGCAGGCCGATCACCCGCTTGAGAAGCGGCACGCCGCGTCCGATGTAGCCGCGTTCGACCATGAAGGAAGCGACGGGTTCAGGTGGCATGACAGCAACGAGATCGGACACCTCGATCCGCTCGGCCGGCGCGATGGTATAGAAGCCGATCGGCACGCTGGCCGATGCGTTCCAGACCAGCCAGGGTGATGTCGGAGTGAGGCTGGCGATGACGATGGCGAACGCAGCCACAGCCGTCACCATCACATAGGTTGCGCGGGTCATCTTCCGACCTCCCGGCGCCGGAGCCATGCCCGGTGGCGGGCCTCGGTATAGGGACGCGGCGCTTCGCCCGCGCGCATCCAGTGGGCGACATGCCGCCAGTGATCGGGATCGACCTCGGCGGGATCGATGCCGAGCGCCTCGACGGTATCGACATGGCGAAGGACATCCTCGACGTGCCGCCAGCCTTCGATCTTCAGAAGGATTTCGCCTCCCGGACGGACGAAGGGCAGTGTCTGATAGGCATTGCCGGGTGCCACGGCGCGCACGATGTCGATGCGCGAGATGATGGTGCCGTAGTCGTTCGCGGCCCAGCGGACGAAGGCGAAAATGGCACCGGGACGGAAACAGACGACACGGCGGTTGCGGTCGAGGAGCTGCGTTTCGGCCTCATGACCGAACCTGATCCAGTATTCGATCCGTTTCTCCACCCACGTCAATTCCACGCGGGTCAGATCATCCTGGTGTGCGGCGGCGCCGATCATGAGCGATCTCCTGATGGGTCGGGAAACTCGCGCGCGAGCAACTCGCGCAGCATGTCCGCGACAGTGATGCCGCGGCTGAATGCGGCGACCTTGATGCGGCCGCGCATCGCGGGCGTGACATCGATGGTCAGCCGGGCAGAATTGGCAGCCGTAGCGCTGTCGCGCACCGGCGGCGTGTCGCCAGCCTTGATCCAGCCGTCGGGATCGACCGGGCGGGCTGCAAAGCCTCGGCGGGTCGCGCGCTCACTCATGACGCAACGCTCCCGATGCAAAGCCTGCCGATCTCGGTGGCAAGCGCGGCGATCTCGCGGGCCGCGGGGGAACGTCCGTCCATCTCGCTGGCCAGCCGCCCGGATTGCGCCGCGTCGGCGAAAACGACGCGCTGGCCAATGGTGCTGGCGAGCACCGGAGGATCATGGTCGGCCAGCGTTTCGGCCGTTTCGCGGGCGATAATGGTGCGCGCGCCGCAGCGGTTGAGCACGAAACGTGCGGCGAGCTGAGGCCGATAGATACGGGCTTCCGCTAGGAGGGACAGCATTTCGGCCGAGGCCCAGCCATCGAGTGGTGATGGTTGCACCGGGATCAGCGCGAGGTCGGCGGCGAGCAGCGCGGAGCGCATGAGGCTGGCGACACGCGGCGGGCCGTCGATGATGATCGTATCGGCGTCACGGGCGAATTCGGGGGCCTCGCGATGCAGCGTGTCGCGCGCCAGGCCGACGACGCCGAACAGGCGTGGAAGACCCTCGTGGGCGCGTTGCTGGGACCAGTCGAGTGCCGAGCCTTGCGGGTCGGCGTCGATCAGCGTGACGCGCTTTCCCCGGCTCGCCAGTTCACCGGCGAGATGCAGCGCCAGCGTCGTCTTGCCGACGCCGCCTTTCTGGTTGAGGAGCGCGATGATCATCGGCGTCCTCCCGGCAGATTGCTGGAAAGGCGGGGCGTGTCGGGACTGCTAGATGGTGTTTCTTCGTCTTGATCGGATGCCGATCGGGACGAGGATGGGGCGACAGATGCCCTCTTCTTCGCCGCCATGCTGAGGCTTCTGGCGGTGTCGCGGATGAGGTTTTCCACATCGCGCGCGCGCTCTTCAAGGTTAGACTCTTTGTTAGACTCTAAGTTAAGGGCGCGATTTCGTGTGTTATTTCCGTGGGTTAAACCCTGTTTGGGTTCCTGATAGCACGAGCCTCGGGTTCCCGATAGCACGATAGTCCGGGTTCCTGATAGCACGAGGCCGTCCACAGGTTTTCCACAAGTAGCGACTGGCTCGAAGGCGAGAAGCATCCGCCCACCGGTCGCGGCTTCCAGAAAGAGCGTGTAGCCCGGCAAGGGCTGGCGCCGGACAATGTCGCGCAGCTCGAAAGCGAAGCGCTTGAACGGCGACAGGCTGCCGGATTTCTGGTGGAGGTGATGGAAGTCAAAGCGCCAGCCGTCGCGCTGGCGGCCGCCGTGCTTTCGCACGATCCGATAGAGCCAGCGGTCGAGGCCGCCGGTCAGATCGAAATAGGCCCGGTCGATGGTCAGCACGAGCGCGTCGTCGAGAACAGCCTGGTAGAACCAGTCCGGCACGATCATCTCGATGCCGTCGGGGCGACCATCGCGACTGGTGCGCTCCTGCCATTCGTTGATCCAGGAAAAGCGATGCCGACGCCCCTCGGCCGGCTGGCGGATCGAGGTGGAAATCGTGGTCGATTGCAGCCGGTCGAGGCCTGCCTTCAGGCGTTGGTAGTCGCGTAAGCTGGTGCCGCGTCCGACATAGGTGAGGATTTCGTAGGGCGTGGCGGCCATCAGCCGGGAGGTGCGAAGCCCGGCATCGCGGGCTTCGACGAGCTGGCTCGCGGCCCAGATCAGGATGTCGGCATCCCAGATCGTGGCCATGCCATGATCGGGAACGGCCTCGACCCGGATGGTGACATTGCCGGCCTTGAAGTCTATCGGCGCGATACGCTTCGATTTGGCGAGGGAGAAGAAGGGATAGGCCATGAGATCCTGCGCGTCTCGTGGCGCGAAATCGCCGGGGAGCGCCCTGAACAGGTCGAGCTGCCCGCGCTCGGAAAGGGAACGACGTCGCGCCGCCATGAGGGAAACAGCGCGCCGTCAGCGCACGTAACGGCCGGCCTGAGGACCGGACGGGAGGGCGTGGCGCTTGGCGGGCAGGACGGAGCCGCGCGGATCGGAGGTGGAAGTCACCGCGCCGCGATCGGCCCAGGATTCGAGATCGTCGATGGCATAGACGACACGGCCGCCAAGCTTGCGGTAGGCCGGACCGGTACCGTAGGTGCGATGCTTTTCCAGCGTACGGGCCGAAAGGCTGAGAAACGCGGCGGCTTCCTTGGTGCGCAGAAAGCGCGGCGGCAAATGGGCGGGTTCATGCGGCATGGAACGGGCCTCCGTGGTGTTGAGACGGCCACTGAGGATCAGCGGCGGGCAACGACCACGGTGGCGGAGAAAGGTCGGCGGGTTGCAGGGCGAAGTTGGGGGGTGCTGAAATCGCCCACCATCAGTTAGTCACCCTGCAATTCATTGCACCTACCAAGCTGGTCGAGGTGCCAATCTCGGCTCAAGGTGGGGGCTGATCGGGGTTTGGGAGAGTCGCTATGAATCAGTATCTATATTTCGACAGCATCAGGGAACGCCGCGAATCCTACTTCGCCGAGTACCAGCCGCCCGTTGCGGACAGTCAGTTCGCGACCCTCAGCTTGATCTTTCTCCACCAGGTATCTTGGGAGCGCGTGACCGAGTCTTTGGACAAGGAAATCCGGTTTTGGATGAGACGCTATCCTGTGCCTTTGATGGTTTGGGCCTACGATGACAAAGAGGATATACTTCGTCCGACTGATGGCGGTAGAGACTGTCTAGTTGCCTGGATCTCCCCCGATAGCGGGGAGATTGTGCAGTCACGTAATATCAATGAATTGACCGACTTTCTGGCGCAGGCCCCTGCTCAACCAGACTGGCGAACGATATACGCAGATGTACCGGTTCGTACTGACGCTGAGGTGAAGGCCAAAGCGCACGAAAGGTCTTTGGAACAAGCGCGACGAGCCAGGCTACTGAAGATTGCCTTGGCTCTGTGGCTCGCGGTAATCCCGGCGGGATACGCAATCTTCGAATTTCTCGGACCAGAATGGCTAGGCCTGATCGGTCTTGCCTTCGTCCTGTGGAAGGCGATCAGGATAGCATCCCGAATTTGGGGCCATGCAACGCCATCCGCCAGAGAGGTCGCTAAGGCTGAAAAGAAAAGAAAGATGGAACACTATTTCTACCACTGCGAGCGAAACCCCGTGGGCTTTTTGCGGCTAAGGAGTGAGAATTTTGAGAACGACGCTCGCGAACGAATTCGGAAAGAAGCGGACGAGCTTGCCACCAAGACAGATCAGTAAGGAGGTAGACCCGACGGCTGGCGGTACAGGTCCATTCAATTGGAGGGTTATGGCGTAATCGTTCCCCGTTTCATCGTTCTTGCCCAACAGAGGCAGGTGCGAACGGATCAGGCTTTGCGGCGATGACGAAGGAGTTTGCGGTAGCCGCCCGCGATCATGGCTCTTGCATCGCGCAGGAGTGTTTTGACGCGATGCCGGTCCGCAGAAGCCTGCCACTGGTCACGGGTAAGACGGCCGATATCGAAGAGAACCTCAGCGATTTCCTGCTGGGTCGCGCCAGCTCGGGTGCCGTCGAAAGCCCGGAGCATTCTGCGATGGCGGTCGCGCTGCTGACGTGTCAGGCGCGTGTCGGGCGGAATGGCACGGCCATGCAAGGCCGAGAGGAGACGTTGAACGGCTTCGATCCGGTCGAAGCCCTCAATTCCAAGCGGTATGATGGCGACCCTGGCCGAGGGATGCGCTGTCCCGTCATCGATGACCTGAATATGTTGGCCGTTGCCGAGATCGAGACGAAATGTTGCATCGCCGTCAGATAACCGCGGATGGAGGTGCCGGGTTCCGTCGGGATCAGGGGTGATGCCGCCGCCGAGGCTCGATGAGGCATCGGCCAGCACGACGACGCTTGTATCTTCGTGCGGGAGCCAGAAAACCGGGGCGTCAGGAGGTGGTATCAGGGGATCGACAGGAAAATCGCAACCCCCATCGCTGCCGAATGCGTTCGGTCAGCGGCTGGGAGTCTCCGTTCTCAGAGGTCAAGGCTTCGAAATCCGCATCATAGCCGTCGTTGCGACGGAGCCATTCCCAGGCCAGATCGGATGCTGTCAGCACATCCAGATGGTCATATTCCGAAGAACGCCAGGTCGATGCGTCCGGGGTCATCATGCCTCCCGCGTTTCAGCCAAGGAAATCGGCAAGACCCAGAGTTCACGCCCAGGTTGAATTGGGGAAGTCAGGTAGAGCGCAGCAGGTGTTGCGCCCAGCGCATCACGACGACGCCTTCCGCTGGCTTTCGCGGACGAGTTCGCGATAGCCATGCTCGGTCATCCAGCGGGCGCGCGCGAGATGTGCGTCGTGAATGCGCCGACAGCGCTCGGGATCGCGCTCGGGATCGAGGCCGAAGAGAACATGCACAGCCTCCCGCCAGTCGGCGCCATCGCGTGCTGCATCGAGCAGGCGCATATAAAGCTTCATATGTACGCGGTCATAGCTGGTGAGCGTTTCACCGGACGGTGGTTGGTCGTCGAATGTCTGCGTGGCCTGTCCCATCATTCTCCCGCATTTGCGCGTAACGAATTTGCTGACCATCTCCCTTGAGAGACAGCCGCCATTTTGCACAAGAGCTGGTTGTTGCGCCGCCGCAAGATCACCGTTTGGTGCTGGTCTCGTCGTGCAGCAGCAACACCCCTTCGCCCTTATCGGTGGAGAGAAGAACGATCCCGGCGGATTCCAGGGCCCGGCGCACCTCATCGCGCGTAGATTCGTACACCTCGAGCCGGTTCTCGGATTCGAGGCGTTTGAGTGCGGTCAGCGATACTCGGGCCTTGTCAGCGAGCGTCTCCTGCGTCCAACCCAGAAGCGCGCGTGCGGCCCGTGATTGTCGGGCGGTGATCATATAGATCACCTCCCATTCGGAGCTGCACGCACTCCAGAACTACGACTATTTTAGTCGCTCTTGATCTGAGCGCCACCCCGAATCTGCTTGAACTCGCCTTATCTGACTAGATTTTTCTTCGGCACTCGGCATCTGATTCGGTCGCCGATGCCTCTGTCATCTACCGCTTCGGAGCGAGGCTGGCGCGGCACGTGCCTATGTCCGCAAAGGTTCCTCACCACGCGAACGACTGTTTTGCGGGGCGGAATCGACCTTCGCTGCGGAGCCGGTCAATGTCTGCCTTGGTGGAAACGGATTGGCGGCTTTCGGGTGGCGAGTTCAGAACAGATCCTAGTTGTGCCCAACAGCGAGCGTCGCCATACTTAGTATGATGATCAGCCCTCTCGTGACCGCAAGCTATGACCACGTCGTCCTTATCGACTCGCAAGTCGTTCTCGAGGCTAGGCCGCTAGAACAACTGCCTTGGGGTGACCTCTTTAAGGGTTCCATTCTTCTGCTTGTCGTTCGTCAAGTGCAGACCGAGATTGATCGGAGGAAAAACGACGGCCGATTGGGCCGACGGGCTAGGGCGTTCAACAAGCTGCTTGATGGCTTCATCGAGAGCCGCGTGCCGTCGCCGGTGTTGGCTAACCCGAAAGTCGACGTGGCCACTGTGGCAAATCGGCCCATCGATTGGGATGCGCTGGGGGATCTCGACCGAGACGACGGCGACGACCGGATAGTGGCACAGGCGCTCAACGCCATCGTTGACAATCCCACGAGACTTGTCCTCCTTAGCCACGATATGCGCCCGCGCGATGCCGCTGCTACACACGGCCTTAGCGCAGTGAAACTGCCCGAGACCTGGCTTAGGGAACCCGAACCTTCACCCGACCAGAAGCGGATCACGGAACTCGAGGCCAAAGTGAAGCTGCTCGCAGCAGACCAGCCGCAACTCGCAGTCCGCCTTGAGTTTGTGACGCCCGAGCCATGGATTTATCGCGAGGTGTCGTCGCCGACACGTGAGCAGGTGAAGGCGGCCCTTGATCGTGAGTTGGATAGCGCACCGCCGCAGTCACGGCGCGGCCCGTTCGACGTAGGCATCGGATCATTCGACCATTCGCATGGCGAGCGGCTGGAAGCCTGGGAGGCCGCGATACAGGAGGACATCCCGCAAATTCACCGCGGCCTGACAAAGTTGCATGCGCAACATCGAATCCGCGTAACTATTGAAAACATCGGTCCAATCTCAGCCGAGGGCCTATCGCTGGAGATACGCTCGGGAAACGTAGTCCTGCATTCGATGCCCTATTGGGTGCTTGTCAATGGGCCGAGTGCGCCGCATCCCCGCATGTTTCCTTATCACTTTCCGACAATTAACCAACACAATCTGTTGTCGGCGCGGCACGAACCTTTCAGCTTCTATTGGGACGAGCGAGGCCCCGACGATCACCTTATTCTCTCCTGTGCGTCGTTTAGGCAGGGCAAGGAGTACAGTGTCGAGGTGTCTGTCGAACTGCTTTCGAGAACACCTCCGAGGGCGCAGATTGAGGCGATTGTGACAGCGTCAAACATGAAGGGTGATGCACGAAGGCAGCTTCTGGTGGGGGTCGAGAGCGTCACTGCCCCGTTCGATGACGTGTACGACATCACGAACGGCACGCTTCGGATTCGCCCTCCGGTCGATCTGCCGGATGATCCAGACACCGACGTTTACATGTTCTTTAGGAATAGTGGAGCGGAGTACGAGCCGGATTGAGAGCCGCTTGGCCGCAGCTAGTGGTTAGCCATTCCCAAACCAGCGGCAAGTCTGCTTGTGGGGCGAGGGTCGCGTTGATTTCGACGTCCACAATGGGGTCGATACTATCGACCGTTTTGCGGCACTTCGTTGGGTGATGTTGAGTGTCGTGCCAGTCGATTGAGCTGTTTGGGTGCGGTTCCCCGCTCGGTTTCGACGGAGATTTGCCGCCTCTCATGTCTGGTCGGCTGGCTGGTGCCATCTGGTGAAAGGGGAAAACCCGGCGGCTTGTGCCGCCGGGCCACTGGCCTCCTGCCTCAGAACGGCACGTCATCGTCGTCGATGAACTTGCCCTCGTCGTTTTCGGTTTGCTTGGTCCGGCTGAGGAAATCGACCGTCTCGGCGATGATCTCGCAGCCATAGCGGTCAACCCCTGCCGCATCGGTCCACTTCGTGTAGTGGATGCGGCCGCGAACCAGAACCTTCATGCCCTTGTCGCAATGCTGCTGGACCGTCTTGCCGAGACCGTTGAAGCAGGTGATGCGGTGCCATTCCGTGTCCTGGATCCGATAGCCGTTCTCGTCGCGGAGGACGCGGCCTTCCGAGTAGCGGGGGCGCGAGGTGGCCAGGGTGAAGTGGGTGATGGAGGTGCCGCCCGGTGTGGTGCGGGATTCCGGGGCCTGACCGATATTGCCGGCGAGGATGACGATGTTCTGCATGTTCAAGTCTCCGTTGCTTCTCGGAGGGACCATCCCTCCGACGAGACCCGGCCAAGGCCGCCGGGAGACTCCCGCAACTGCCGGCACGCCGGCAGCTTGCCCCTTAGGCCCGGAATGGTGCGGGCAGCCGCGCGTCCTGCGCGGCAACACGGTCCGGAGCCGCGGGGGTTGCTGGTGGAAACCGAACGGACTTAGGGGATCAGTCAGGCGGAGGGATTGGTGCTTTCGAGGGCGGATCGGAGATGCACAGCCAGTTACATCGTCGATGCCGGTAATAGCGACCCTTTCACGCCCCTGAACCGGGACCATGCGGTACAGCGCCTGTCGCCCAATTTTTCCCGGCTGCCCTCGCGCTTGCCGCAGGAAGGCCGCACTGTCCGGGATGAGAGCGAATCCGCTATCGGGTGTCCGGGCACGGCATCACACTGCATCGGCTTCAACGCCCGAGCCAGACCAGCAGCACTGCGGCGAACATAGTGAAGGTGATCGCGGAGGTACTCACCCAATGAAGCACCAACGCGGCAGGTATCGACCGCTTGGCGACTGCGGGATTCATGCCGATGACAGAATTCAATGCCGGGGCGAGGCAGATCGAGAATGATGGCAGCGAGGCAACGATGAAATGATTGCCCTGCATTCGTGCGGGTGCCCCTGCCCGGCGGCGCAAGCCACCGGGTTTTGCTTGGATGCGGCAGGTCGCGAGCGCCGTTTCAGCGCGAGAATACCGACTCGCCGAAGGCGTTCAGATTGACGATGGCCGAGACACCGATAACAAGCCCGCCGATGCCGCCGAGCAGATTAAGGGCGAAACTCGAGTCGATGGCGTTTTTCGTGATGCCATAGACCAGCGCATAGCCCGCGATGACGGCAGGCACCGCGAAGAGGACAAGCGCGATGAAGCGCAGGACCGGGTTCCTAGCGAAACCGAGAACCACGAACACCAGGGCGATCGACAGCAGAGCGGCGCCAGCGGCGGCCAAGCCGGACATCAGGACGCCCGCTCCCGCGCCCCAAGCATATTGCGCGGCAGTGATGGCGGTCATGACAGGCAAGGCATAGATCGCAAGATTGTAGGCGATCACGCTTGCCGCGATGGTCAACGAGATGGCGAGCAGGATCAGCGTCATGGAGACCTCCAGATAAACGGTTGAGGATCACGACAGGCTACCGGGAGATACGCTCCGCCTGCGACTATGCTGCTTCGCCGGTTCTTCAGTGGGAAATGATAGACATCTGATTGAAGGCCCAGTCAAGCGAACTCAGCTTGCGGCCCGCCTGGCGTTTTGAGCCCCAATCGGTCGATGCCACGAGTGGGGCAATGATGTCGAGGGACGGTGAGCGGAAGCTTGAACCGGCAACCGATTTCCAAATTTAGTCCTTAGGAAGGTCCCATGACCATTCCGCGCTTTCGCGAACTAACGATTGAACGTCAAAAAAGCGCTGGTGAAAGAACGCGTAGAGCCGTTCGTAGTTCACGGTGTTGACCGCAACCGGAGACGTGCGAACTGCTTCGGCAATTTTCTGCAGGTTTCCCGCGCGGGGATATGGGGCTCTCAGCACTTCCATCCCTTCGATCATCTCCCGCGATCCCTTTGCTGCTGGATACCGAGAGTACCATGTCGTGTAGACAGTTAAGGCCTTTAACACAGCGCGATCGTCATCCGAGATTGTGAAACCCGCTGCTTCAGACAGGGTGACAAGGTTATGCTTCATTGGAACATTTTCGCGAAGCCCAATCAGAGTACCTTTGATCAATACTTCTAGTGAAAATCCCGCCAGCAGGGCAAACGCCTCAAAATGTTTACCAAATGGATCTCCTCCGAGAGCTATAGCGGCATCGTGAAGCTTGTCGGCCTTGTTCGAATAATAGAGCAAGCCGTCGCGATAGCGACGGTGCGGATCATCGATTGCAACACGATGAATGGTTCCAGCTACGCGGGCAAGCTTCTCTTCGAACGTCTCTGTCATTGAATCTAGTTCTCCGCCCCAACCGACCCGACGAGAACTAGGCCGTGTCATCGAAGGTAGCATATGAGCCCTCATGTGAACCATCCGCAAGGTTTCCGGGCAATGGCAGCAAAAGGTGGAGACGCGTCCATGCCGCCCCTAAACGTAGCTCCTCGGTACAACAAATTTGATCGGGTGGCGCTCACGCGCCACCCTCGAACTTCATGACCGGGATGCCGAGCTTGCGGGCCTTGTCGGCGAGGTTCTCCTGAATCCCCGTGCCGGGAAAGACGAGGACACCGACGGGCAGGACGTCCAGCATT
This sequence comes from uncultured Rhodobacter sp., assembly GCA_964555305.1. Taxonomy (GTDB): domain Bacteria; phylum Pseudomonadota; class Alphaproteobacteria; order Rhodobacterales; family Rhodobacteraceae; genus Pararhodobacter. The sequence continues at coordinate 42,849 of CAZKSE010000001.1, forward strand.
GCGTCGTTGCGCTTGAAGGGCGCGGCCTTGCCGTGTTTCGTCCAGTCGGGTCGGAAGGCGACCTGTGGTACCTTGCGGTGATCGGCCCAGCGGGAGGCGATCAGTTCGGCGCCCTTCGGCGAGCCGCCGTGCAAGAGCACCATCTCGGGGTGCTTGGCATGGACCTGATCGAGCTTCGCCCAGATCAGCCGGTGGTCGTTGAAGTCGGCGCCCCCGGTCACGGCCACCTTGGGGCCGGCGGGCAGCATCACCTCGGTCTCGGCCCGACGCTTGGCGGCAAGGAAGTCGCGGCTGTCGATCATCGCGGCGGTGAGGTTGCGATGATTGACCATCGAGCCGGTGCGCGGTCGCCAGGCGCTGCCGGTGTGGTGCTCGAAAGCCTCGGCGGCGATATCGCGGAAGAGTTCCATGCTGCCGCGCCGTTCGATCAGGGTCTGCCCCTCCGCCGTGAGGCGTTCGAGTTCGACTGACTTCACCTCGCTGCCGTCCTGTTCCCGCTGAAGCCGGCGTTGTGCCTGCTCGTTGCCGTCGAGATCGCGATCGATCCGGCTGGTGGCGCGGTGAAAGAGATTGACGGTTCCCCAGAGCAACTCTTCGAGATCGGGTTCGAGGCGGGTGTCGCCGAGCGTCGCCACGAGTGCGTCGAAGATGTCGGTGACGGCGGCGGCGACGGAATTGCCCTCGGGCAGCGGCCTCGGATCGGGTTCGTCCTGGAAGGGACGCCAGCCATAGAGCTGGAGTTCGGAGAGGGCGTGATCGGTCTGGGAGGAGGTATGGACCGGCTCGGCGCCTGCATATTCGGGCTCGAAATTCATCGGGAGCGTCCTTCGTCTGGTGACCGCGCCCATCGCGGCCTTCACAGGCGTCGAAGCGCACGGGCGGGACGGACTGGCAGCTCTCGCGCCCCCGCGAGGGCCTTGATGGCCAAGGCCGACTATTTTGTTTCGCGCTGCAAAGGCGGGGCTCGTCCCGCCGGCGGAAAATAGTCGGCCGCCGCCATTGCCTGTCCGGCCCGATTGTGTGCCGATCGCCCTCTTGAGAAGGCCGTGGGTGCGGGACTCTCCGACGAAGGATGCGGCTGCCGATGGCGCGAGATTGAGCCCGGCAGGGAACGAAGCCTGGGCCACGCCTCCGGGACCGATCATGGCATCACCCCGCCATGAACCGGCGGACATCTTCGGGATGAAGCTGTTCCATCAGGCCCGCGCGGAGGGCATCGGAACCAAAGCGTCGCAGATCATCGTTGAAGTCGCCCTCGACCGGCGTGAGCGACACCACCTCGATCCCGAGGCTCGTTGCTCTGGCGACCAGGCTGTCTCTTGCGCCCTCTCCGGCCGGGTCGCGATCCCTGATCACATAGAGCCGGCGCAGCGCCTGTGGGAACACGACGGCAGCGAGGTGAGCAGCCGAAAGCGCCGCCAGCATGGGCATGCGGGGCAGAACCTGACGGGGCGACAGCACGGTCTCGATGCCTTCGCCGACGGCGAGAACCTCACTGGCGGTGCCGAAGCGAACGCCATGCCCGAGCAGGTCGCCCATCGCCCGCCGCGGGGTTTCGACAGCCGCCTTGCCGGAACCGTCCGGGGCGAGCCAGGTGCGATGCGCGCCGGTCTGCCGTCCGGCCAGATTGGTGACGGCGGCGACCAGCGCCGGCCGGATCTCGGTGGGCGAATGCGCGTCAGGCCGATAATAGCACCGGGGATGATAGCGTAGCGCGGCGGTGCCCGACAGGCGGGTGATCGCCCGCTCCCGCAGGTAGATCTCCGCAATGGTGCCGTGGATCGGCTGCGCCATGGCGAAGAGCCGCCGTGCCGCTTCAGGTGAACCGGGTGCCGGACTTAATGTCCTGCCGGTCGGTGTCCTCGTTCTTTCCGGTTCTGGACGCGGGAGGGCGAGGAACCGGCGTGCTTCCTCGGTCACATCCCTGAAGTCGACAAGACCGAGCGCCTCGCGGATGACGTCGAGGAGATCGCCATGTTCACCACTTTGCGCGTCGGTCCATTTACCCGCCGCGCCCTTGCCGGATTCCGGCCCGGTCAGACGCACGAACATCGAGCGGCCGGGGGTGTTCCGCACATCCCCGACCAGCCAGTATCGACCGGCACGATGACCAGACGAAAGGTAGTGGCAGCAAACCGCCTCGGCCTCACGGCCAAGACGGATCGCCAGTTCGGAAGCCTCAAAGCGCGGCATCAGGCTGCCTCCCGCTCGCCGATGCGCTCGACCGACCAGTGGTCTAGCAGTCTGGCGAGCACGGCCGGGCCGCTGGCATCGACCGGCACGAACATGCGCAGCTTCCAGGAGATGATCTCATGGAACAGGCCATAGGCCGTCAGCCGCTGGCGCATCGTATCGGTGAAACCCGACAGTTCGATGCGGTTGGCCCCCATGACACGCACCCGGCGAAGCTGGAGACCCTCGGCGAGATCGAGGATCGTCCGGCCTTCCATCAGCGCGGCGAAGGCATCGTCCGGCGTGATCGTTGCGATGCCGGTCGTGGTCGCATTTGCTGCCCAGGCGGGCGAGACTTTGCGACCGATGATGCGCTCGCCCGCATCAGTCTGGAGGCGATAGACGCGGGTGGACTCCTGCGGCAACCGCTTCCAGATCGGCAGCAGCAGGCCCGTGACCATATGCAAGATGCTGTCGGAAAACTCCGGCACCTAGGCAAGTTCGGCATTCCAGGCCGACGCGAAAGCGTCCCGGTCGGCCTCGACCCAATGGGTCTCGCTCATCATCCTGACCGGGACATTGTGCGCGTCCATCGGCCGGACCAGGCGGACGCGACGCTCGATCTCGCCATCATCCAGCATGACGCTGGTGGTGGGGATCTGCACCGCCGCCCGGCCCGAGCGCTCGTTGATCAGGAGCGTCGCGCGCGGATCGTCGAGTTCTGCCAGGGCGGCATCGAGTGTTACCGGCCGGTTGCGCTTGCGCTCGGTGATCGTCAGCAGGCTGGTCTCCGCCCCGGTGCGGGGATGGGTGTAGATCACCTGCCGGTCGGTGACGGTGAAGCTTTCGGCGCGCAGCGTCTCCAGTCCGGCGTCATAGGTGCCGGAGGCGATGGCGCCCTCGATGCGGGCGGTCAGAAGCTGTTCGAAGGCGGTGAACAGGATGCCCTGAAGTTCGATGGTCAGTGCCAGCAGCCGGTTGAGGAATGTCGTGATCGCGGGCAGTTCGTCCTTGATGCCGTTCGAGTCCATCAGCTTCAACCCGGTGGCAGCCTCGAACCGCTCCAGCGAGCAGCCCTCGACCTTGCCCCGCACGAGGAGGAGATAGAGCTGGCGCAGCGCATCGCGGGCATAGTGCGATTCCAGATTGTCCTCGGGGCGGAACAGCCCCTGGCCGCCGGTCTGGCGCTGGCCGCGCGTGATCGCGCCCAGCGTGTCGAGGCGTCGGGCGATGGTGCTGAGAAACCGCTTCTCCGCCTTCACATTGGTCGAGATCGGCCGGAACAGCGGCGGCTGCGCCTGATTGGTGCGGTGCGTCCGCCCAAGGCCCTGGATGGCGGCATCCGCCTTCCAGCCCGCTTCGAGCAGGTAGTGGACACGTAGCCGGGTGTTCTTCGCCGACAATTCGGCGTGGTAGCTGCGCCCGGTGCCACCGGCGTCGCTGAACACCAGCACAGGCTTTTGATCGTCCATGAATGCTTGGGTCTCGGCCAGATTGGCCGAACCCGCACGGTTCTCCACCGCGAGGCGGTCGATTGAGACTCCGTTGCCGGATTTTCGCACGATCCGGCGCGAGCGCCCCGTCACTTCGGCCACCGTGTCGGTCCCGAAATGCTGGATGATCTGGTCGAGCGCGCCGGGGACAGGCGGCAGGCTCGCGAGGCTGGCGATCATCTCGTCGCGCCGCGCCACAGCCTCGCGGCTCTCGACCGGCTGGCCGTCGCGATAGACCGGGCGTGACGACAGGTTCCCCTCGCTGTCGGTAAAGGGCTCGTAGAGCTGCACCGGGAAGGAATGGGCGAGGTAGTCGAGGACATACTCGCGAGGCGACAGGTCCATTTTCAGATCGCCCCATTCCTCGGTGGGGATCTCCGCCAGCCGCCGTTCCATCAGTGCCTCGCCGGTCGAGACGATCTGGATGACCGCCGAATGGCCCGCCTCCAGATCGCTGGAGATGGACCGGATCAGCGTCGGGGTTTTCATGCTGGTGAGCAGATGGCCGAAGAAGCGTTGCTTGGCGCTCTCAAAGGCGGAGCGCGCGGCGGATTTGGCCTGCCGGTTCAGCGTGCCGGAACTGCCGGTGATGTTTGCCGCCTCCATCGCGGCGTCGAGATTGTTATGGATGATCGCGAAGGCATCGGCATAGCTGTCGTAGATGCGGACCTGCTCGGGCGTCAGATCGTGCTCGACCAGTTCGTATTCGACGCCCGAAAAGGAGAGCGAGCGGGCGGTGTAGAGGCCGAGGGCGCGTAAGTCGCGGGCCAGAACCTCCATCGCCGCGACGCCACCCGCCTCGATCGCCTCGACGAACTCGGCCCTGGTCGAGAACGGAAAATCCTCGCCGCCCCAGAGACCGAGCCGCTGGGCATAGGCGAGATTATGCACCGTGGTCGCGCCGGTGGCCGAGACATAGACCACCCGCGCATATGGCAGGGCATGCTGGAGGCGCAGCCCGGCGCGACCCTGCTGGCTGGCGGCGACATCGCCGCGTTCTCCCTTGCCGCCTGCGGCGTTCTGCATCGCGTGCGCCTCGTCGAAAATCACCACTCCATCGAAGTCCGAGCCCAACCATTCGACGATCTGTTTGACCCGGGAAACCCTTTCTCCGCGGTCGTTGGAGCGCAGCGTGGCATAGGTTAGAAACAGGATGCCTTCGTTCAGCGTGATGGGCCTGCCCTGCGGGAACCGCGATAGGGGTGTGACCAGCAGCCGTTCCATGCCGAGGGCGCTCCAATCGCGCTGCGCATCCTCCAGGAGCTTGTCGGACTTCGATATCCAGACCGCCTTGCGCCGCCCCTGCATCCAGTTGTCGAGAATGATTGCAGCCGATTCCCGGCCTTTGCCGACGCCGGTGCCGTCGCCGATCATGAAGCCCTGCCGGAAACGGATGGCGCCCTTGGCGTCCTCCGGCGCGGCGGACAGGCTGTCCAACGTGTCATCGACCGTCCAGGTCCCGGCGAGCAAACCCGAATGGGCCTCGCCGGCATAGATCACGGTTTCCAACTGCGCCTCGGACAGCCTGCCAAGAATGTCGCTCGGCAGTGTCGGCCGATAGCTCGGCGTCGGCGGCGCGATGCTCGCCATCGAGGCGGATTGCACGAGCTGGGTCGGATGCGCCTGCGCCCCGGCGATGCGGATGGTCTGAAGCTCGTATTCCTCATAGATCGCGTCCGAGAGACGACCACCCTCGGCGGGTTCCCAATGCACGGTCTCGTAAGCGAGCGGCACGGCCTCCGGTTCGGCGAGCGGCGCGACGGGTGCGGCTCGGGCTGCACGGTTGACATAGCCCCGCGCGGTGCGGGGCGCGACGGGCCGGGCGATCGGCACGGCTACGCCGGGATCGACCGGCAGCCGGTCCGGCAGCTGATCCGCCAGCCAGCCCATGAGTGTCGCCACATCCGGTGCAACGCCGGCGGCGACCGGAAACATGGCGGGATCTTCGGCGGGCAGCTTGTCGATGACGGTGAGCCGCGTCGGGATCGTCGTGCCATGCCTGGCATAGACCGAACCGTCGACGGCCGCCGAGAAGACCACACGGCCACGTTCCTGCAGCCGGGTCCACGAGGCGGTCCAAGCCGGATTGTCGGGCGCGAAGCTCGCGCCGGTGATGGTCACGAGCCGCCCGCCGGGCGCGAGGCGCGCAAGCGCCGAGGCGACATGGCGGAACGCGGCATCGGCCATGCGACCCTCGACATTGGCCATGACAGAGAATGGCGGGTTCATCAGCACCACGGTCGGGATCAGGCCGGGATCGAGGTAATCGTCGATCTGGGCGGCATCGAACCGGGTGACGGGGAAGGCCGGAAAGAGGGAAGACAAGAGGCCGGCACGGGCCTCGGCGAGTTCGTTGAGCAGAAGCGTGCCGCCGGCGATCTCGGCCAGGATGGCAAGGAGCCCGGTCCCGGCCGAGGGCTCAAGAACCCGGTCGGCGGGCGTGATCGCCGCCGCCGTGGCGGCCGCGAGGCCGAGGGGGATCGGGGTTGAGAACTGCTGGAAGGTCTGGGCATCCTCTGAGCGGCGTGTATGCGTCGGTAGGAGGTTGGCGATCTTGCTGATGGCGGAAAGCCGTGCAGCCTTCGAGGCGGCTTTACGGAAAAGCGCCTTTCCGTATTTGCGCAGAAACAGGACGGTCGCCGCCTCGCAGGCATCATAGGCCAGTTTCCAGTTCCACGCGCCGGCCGCATCGGAAGCGCCGAAGGCGGCTTCCATGGCAGCGCGCAGGATCGCGGCATCGACGCGTTGGCCGCGTTCGAGATGGGGGAGCAGCAATCCGGCGGCGGCGAAGACGGAGGCCGCCGTCTCGGTTTCATGGTCGAGCGGAAGCGCCGCGGCAGCCTGCGCTGCAGCGGTTGCAGGGATCATGTTCATCGGAATTCCTCAGGAGAGCGGGAAAGGATCGAGCCTAAGCGGCGCTCTCTCTCGACCGCACCGGCTCCAATCCCTTCCGGCCCCACTCTCCCTCTGAAACCCTGGCCATGGCTGGCATGAAACAAGCGCCCGGTCGTCAGGCGGGGCGCTTGTTGATCTCAGCCAAACCGAAGCCCGGTTTCGGTGAAGGTGTAATCGTTGGCGGTGATGGTCTCATCGACCGCTCCGTCCGAGGACAGATAGTCGTATTCACGCTCAAGCTGGCGGTAGAGCCAGCGGGCCAGATCGCGCAGCGCCTCCATCACGATTTCCTCGGCGTCGGTCGTCATGTCCTGATGTGCCGGGCTGTCGCGTTCGACCGAGATCGCCATGCAGTATTCGTGACAGTAGTGGCCGCGATGGCCGGCCTCGGCGCGAAGCTGATAGAAGTTGCGCCGCTGGATTGCCTGCAGCGCATCGGCGATGCCGTGCAGGGTCGTATCCTGCGGCGCATAGGATCGGATTTCGGCCGTGGCGTTCTTCCGGTAGGAGTAGAACCCCTCCCAGCAGGCTCCATCGCCCTGAGACCAGAAGCCCCGGAACCAGATGCAGGGTTCCTGGCGCGACCCGCCGCCCATCAGCCGGACGGTGCGGGTCTTGAGGCGGATGCCGAGGATTTTCGCGATGCGCTGGAAATCCTCGTAAACAGCATCATACCAGTCATAGTCGAAGCCGCCCTCGCGATACCAGGCGCGGGCCTTGTTCTTCGCGTCGTCCGAAAGTTCGTCGAGCCGATAGACCGTGGTTTCGATGACTTCAGGCATAGGGGTCGCCTCCGTCCAAGACGATCGCCAGCCAACTGCCGCTGTGGATCCAGTCCACCGTCTCGCCGGTGGCGAGGTCGAGAACATGCGCGCCGCCGCCAAAGGCGTTCACCCTCGGCCGCGATGCGGTTGTGGCATATTGGAATCCCCACAATCCGGTCAGGCCGAACGCGGCGGCGCAGCGTTTGACGAACCGGATGACGTGTTCGGGATCACCGGTGCCGTCATCGCGCATCCAGAGATGCGTGCCGCCATGCTCGGGCTGGATTGACAGGTGGAACCCGTCCGAGGGCGGGTCTTCGGCGTCGTTCTCATCCGCTAATGCATTGTAGAGTTCGAGCGCGCGGGCGGCGTTTTCGGGTGTGCCCACATCGAGCAGGCAGGAGAAATGGGTGAAATAGTCGGCCATGTCAGGCTCCTGAGACGAGAAAACCCGGCGCAAGGCCGGGCGGTATGGTGGGAAGCGGGGCGAGTGATCAGGCGGCTTGCGGCAGTCGCAAAAGCTCTGCGGCCGTCTCGCGCCAGAAGGAATCGACCAGCCGGGTCTCCAGTAGGGCGGCGCGGTAACGCAGGTCGCGGGCCTCGCTGGGATCTGATGCGCTGAAGGCCATGCCGCGCAGCCGGCTGGCTTCGGTCACGATCCGGCGGGCTTCCGCATCCGAGGCGACCGGCTGCTGCCAGAGGATGATCCCGGCACGGATTTCGCCTGCAAGGACCAGCCCGTACTCGCCGTCCTGGATGAGAATGATGCGCGGGCGGAATCGCAGCGTTTCATCGGGACCAGTGTGCATATCGCCACGCGACACGCTCTGGATGGCGAGGCCAATGGCCTCGTCGGGGGAATGACGCACACCGAGCAGCACGGTGCGGTCGAAACTCTTGGCACCGTCATCGGCCTCGTAACCGGCGGTGCCGAGGCAGGAAATGCGCAGTGGTAGCTTTTGCGCGCGATAAAGCGCGGGCAGCACCTCGGTCGCAAGGACCTGATCGACCGGGCGAAAGGTTTCATGGCGGAAATGGGTCATCGGCATCACTCCATGACGGGCGCCGGGAGCCTCTCTCTCCGACCCTCAACCCGTCATGGCCGAACGGCCCGAACTCTCCCTCTCTGATCGGGGCGCGGCCCCGATTCTGCGGCCGGCGATGGGCAACCATCGCCGGGCTGAAGGCCCGGCCGTGGGTTTGCCACGTCCCGGGCCTTCGGGGATGAGGCGCTTTCGCGCCTCAGGCCCACGGGTCCAGCTCCAGCTTCACCATTTCCTCATCGCCATCGAATTCGTTGGCGGGCATGGCTCCGTGGGTGCCATCCCCGGCTTGGAACACGACGATCGAGACCATCAGTGTGGCGGCGAGGCTGGCGGCGAAGGCGGTGGCATCTGCATAGGACATGGGTTCCGGCTCCTGTCTTCTTGAGGCGGAGGACCATCCCCCGCGCGACAGGCGCCCGAAGTGTCTGACCGGATCTGCAATCACCCTCGTCGCGTTCGGGCTCGCCCCGAATCCGCGAGGGCGGCACGCATGGCGTTAAGCCGACCCCTTGGGGTTGAATGCAAAGAAGCCGATCAGGCCAAGGTTCGCGAATGGAAGCGGGGGTGGTGCTTTGCATCCGACAGGTGCGGGAAACCCTTCGCAGATTCCTCGCCCTGCCAGCCTTGCTGCCGCGCTGGCCGAAAATCCGTGTTCGTTTGGGGCGGACCGGCAACCGTCGCCCCATGGCATCGATGGCAGAAAGCCAAGGGACTGGTAAAGCTGGAACCCGGTCCATCGCCGTCGGCAACGCGATCACCAGACGTCCATCAAGCTGGCGTATCCTCTGGGCGCTCAGTCCCAGAGCCCATCGGCGATTTCACGCGCGACCATGGCGCGGGCCTTCATCATCACCTCGTCGCCGGAGGTGTTGACATGGCCGAAGAACCGCGCCCTTGCGCCATGTGCAGTCCAGTCGGCGTAGCGGCAATATTCGCGGGCATCGAGGCGAAAGGCCCGCAAATCCTCGGCCCAATGGGGCTTGGGTTCCACAATGACAGTGATGCCGTCGCGGGCCTCCTCCCAGGGAAGCGAGCGCTCAGCCGGAGGATTGTCGCGGTCGTCGCGGAAGATCTCGTCGATGTCGATCAAACGGGTCATCGGGCATCTCCAATGAAAAAGCCCGGCCGCGATGACCGGGCGAGTTGCGGAAAACGAAGGGGAAGGTATCAATAGCCGAACCGCCAGGACGGCCATGGCTGGCCGTTGTTGGCGTCGGTGACGGCCTGGGTGAGACTGCCGACATCACCCTCGACCAGCTCCGGATCGCGGATCGGGGTTTCGTCGATCACGACGACGTCGGCGACGAGACCGTCCTCGATCGCGACATGGACCGGGACGAGGAAGGAGAAGACGGTGCGCCCGACGGGCGTGGGATGATCTGTGGTCACGATGACCTCCTGATGCTTAAGGAAAGATGCGGGGCGACCAGAGCCACCCCGCATGGAGGTCATTCGGCGGCGACCATCTGCTGCGCTTCGTCCTCCTCATCGGCAAGGTCTTCGTCCTCGCCATCGCCTGCCAGGAACTCGGGCAGATCATCAGCCTCGACTTCGGCGGTCACGGCGTCGGATTCCACGCTGGGGTCGACCATGCGTAGCGGTTCCGGCAGCCAGCCGGTCTCGGCCAGAAGACGCTCGGCCTCCCTGGCCATGTCGCCCTTCTTCAGGTGGTCGATGAGTCCCGCTGCCCGTTCGCCCGCCCCCTCGCGCACGGCCTCGATGATGCGCGGCTTGGTCACGCGGCCGAGATAGTTCGCGACAGTCGGACGCCAGCCCACAGCCACCATGTCGAGCCCGGTGGCCCGCGCCAGACGGTCGGCCTGCGCCAGCCGTACCTCAAGCCCACGTTGGCTGACGCCCATGCCGCCATAGGGGTTGGGCTTCTCAAAGAGCGCGTTGACGCCGAAGCTGACGCAGTGGGCGAGAAGCTCCATGCGGGAATCGTCGTCGAGATCGGCCAGCCAATCCCAGAGCGCCGCGTCATCGGCGGGAATGTGATCGCCCCAGCGCTCATGCCGCTCGGCGACCGACCGCGCCGAAGCGCTGTCGCGCAGATCCTCTGCCTGCGCGGGGAAATGCACCTCGCGGACCTGGGCCTCGATGCAACCGCGCGTTGAATGCGGGAGGAAGGTGTCCGTGACCAGCCGGTGCAGCAGCGCCGTCATGGCGACATGCGGGTTCGATGCCACGGCATCGCGGAGCGCCAATGTACGATGCGCGGTGAGTTCGCTGACCAGGCGGTCGGGAAGCGGCCGGATCGTCTCGACCTCCTCGTCGTCCGCCTCGGTGGCTGCGCCGCCGACCGTGATGGTGGCGCGCTGGACGCCATCGCCATCGGACGCAGTGCCCGCATCATCGGCGTCATCCTCGCCCTCGGGCTCGGTCATCGCCTCATCCTCGGGCCGGACATAACCACGCTCGACCAGCAGGGTTCCGTTGGTGTCGATGCTGACGAAGACCCCGGCCCGGGCCATCTGCTCGGGCGCATAGGTCATCGGACGGCGATCGAAGGCCTCCAGCGTCCCTTCGATCTCACCGAGGCGCTGGTCGATCTCGTCAGGAAGCTCGTCGGCCTCGGCATATTCAGCTTCGAGCCGGTCATACTCGTCGCGCAGCGCCTCGCGGGTCGCCCGCTCCTCCTCGGTCAGATCGACGGTGGTGCCGGTCAGCTCCCGCAATCCGTGGTCATGGCCGTAAGGGAAACTCACAGCGACCTCGATCCACTTCCAGCCTTCCCCCGCGATCTCGTCTGCGACGAGTTTCAGCTTCTCGGTAACTAGGCGGTCGAGCAGGGCCGGATCCTGCAGCCAACCGCCATCGTCGGACTGGAACAAGTCACGCAGCACGATGCCGCCCGCCGCCTCGTATGCTTCGACGCCGACGAAGGCGGCCCGCTTGTCGGAGGTGCGGACTGCGGTCTCGGTCAGCATCCGGCGGATGGTATAGGGCTCCTTCTGCCAGCCATCCTTGATTGCCGCCCAGACCTGTTCCTGACGATCATGGTCATGGGAGATGGTGAAGGCCATGAGCTGTTCGAGCGTCATGCCGTCACCGGCATAGGTTTCGAGCAGCGCGGGCGAGACGGCAGCCAAACGCAGCCGCTGCTTGACGACCTTGACGTCGACGAAGAAGGCGGCCGCGATTCCCTCCTCGGTCATGCCCTTCTCACGCATCGCCTGGAAGGCGCGGAACTGGTCGAGAGGATGGAGTGGCGCGCGCTCGATATTCTCGGCGAGCGAGACCTCGTCGATCAGGATGTCGCCACCGGGTTCCGAAACGACGCAGGGCACCGGCGCGGTCTTGTTGAGGCGCTTCTGCTTCACCAGCAATTCGAGCGCGCGGTAGCGACGCCCGCCGGCGGGCACCTCGAACATGCCGGTCTCCTGGCCGTCGGCATCGACCACCGGCCGGACATGCAGCGACTGGATCAGGCCGCGCCGTGCGATGGACTCGGCCAGCTCCTCGACCGAGACGCCGGCCTTGACCCGGCGGACATTGGACTGGGACAGCACCAGCTTGTTGAAGGGGATGTCGCGCGAGGACGACAGCGTGATTTTCTGGGTGGCAGTTGCCATGTTCCTTACTCCGCGACGGGCGCCGAAAGCCTCTCTCTCGGCCTGAAAACCCGTCACGAAGCGAAGCGCCGCCCTCTTCCTCTAGAAGAGAGCAGCGCAGAATCGCAGAGCCGGAAATCAGGAACTGCGGGTTTTCGTCTCGCCGGTTTTTCGGCCCCGTGCCCCGTCGCCGGTGGAACGGGCGTGGAGGATGCGCTCGGCCGCACGAATGTTGCCGGCCTGCCGCGCCGCCTCGGCCCAGACCGAGATCGGGAAATCCCCGGTGAAGAGCAGATCCCTCTCGATCCCCATGCCGAAGGGCAGCCGGATCGCTTCCATCTCCCTAAGGCTCCAGCTCCCGAGTTCGGGATAGCCAAGATCGGCAAGGCCGAACATGATGTCGCCGTCCTCGTCCAGTTCGGTCGCCAGCCAGACGCCTTCGCCGAGGGGGTTGAAGAACTTGACCACCGGGACGTGATCGGCATCGCGCTGGCGGCCATTGGCGAGAAGCGTTGCGCGCAATTCGTCGGTCAGGAGGATCATGCCGCAACCCTCCCGTCGGTCGAACCGAGCGTATCCCGGTCGATGTCATCCGCGGGCAGATGGGCCAGCAGCCAGTCGGCGGCCTTGCTGGCCTGGCTGGCGGCGCGGACGATGACACGATTGTCTGCGCGCATCGTATCGATCCACGCGCCAATATAATCCGCATGCCGCACGGTGGGCACTATGCCGAGGGACGCGCAGCAGAAGGCGCTTGCCAGCTCGGCGACAACCTCCTCGACGAAATATGCCTTCGTCCCGAACGATCCACTCTGATCCCGTGCGAGGCGAGAGGGGTGGCCTGAAGCATGGGACATCTCGTGCAGTGCCGTCCGGTGCCAGTTAATGGGCTCGAAGAAGGCGGCAGGCGGTGGCACCTGGACGTAATCGAGCGAGGGCAAATAGAAGGCCCGGTTGCCGCCGATGCGGAAATCGATGCCGGTCGCTTCGATCAGCGCTTCGACCTTCGGCTCGATCATGCCGGGCGGCGGGGGTGGCGCCTCGACGGCGATGTCTTCGGGCAGACCCTCGCATTGCGCCGCATTGAACACGGTGAAACGCTTCAGGAACGGAATGCTGCCTACCTCTTCCCCGGTCTCGCGAGCGCGGCGCTTCTCCTCCTCGGGGGTGAAACGGTCAGCATAGACGACGGTGGTGCCGCGCTCGCCCTTGCGGACATTGCCGCCGAGCGACAGCGCCTGCCGGAATGTGAGCCAGTGCTGGGTGGGATAGCCGTGCTGAACCACGGCGCCCCAGAGGAGCAGGACATTGATCCCTGAATAGTGCCTGCCCGTCGCGGCGTTCCTCGGCATGGCGAGCGGTGCCTTGGCTGCCGACGTGCCCCAGGGCTGGACCCAGGGCACGCGGCCGCCCTCCAACTCGGCGATGATCTTGCCGGTAATTTCGTCATAGAGGTTTGTCCGGTCCGAGCCGGCGCGTGGGGTGCGGTCATATCTCGACATCGCGGTTCTCCGCGACGGGCGCCGGAGACCCTTTCTCCAGCCCTCAACCCGTCGCGGCAAACCCCTCCGAACTCTCGCTCTCAGGGGGCGTTGCGGGGGTCTCCCCGCTGAAGGGGGTGCGCCGGCAACGCAGTGCCGGCCAGGGGGAAGGCTTCCCCCCCAGTCTCCGACCCTTCGTCAAAATCTGCCCCTTTACCGGAAATCCTGCGCCTTCACCCTGATGCTCTATCATCCAGACCCTGCCGCTCCGCGGACGCAGCCCTGCGCTGCCCGACGCTCGCTAGATCCCGTGACAGATCGACGACCCGAAGGGCGACGAGATGCACCACCTCGCCCTCGCGCTGAACGCCGCCCCTGACCGGATGTCCGCCCGGGCGATAGAGCTTGAGGTCGTCGCGCACGTCGGCGATCTGCATGCCGACGAGATTTGTTTCATCATCGCAGCCGGCGGCGAAGCCACGCCACTCTTCGTCGGTGGGCGCCGATTTCGGGTGGATGAAGAGTTCGGATGGCGGGCCGTCATGCAGTCGCTTGTACTCGCCGACCACCATCAAATGAGGCTCCCGGCGGCGTCGGGATCGAGGTGGCATTGCTTCATGCCTTGCCGCCGCAAGGTCGCTCCGACAGCGCCGCCTAGCTTAAAAATGCAGTACGCAATCTAATGCACAAAACTCTTGCCGCTCTCGGGAGTTGGTGCTATGATGTGCAGTATGAATGCTACTGCGAAAACTCCGCTCTGCGATCTGGCGGCTGTCTCAGCCGGCCATCCTGTACGTGGAGCAGTTCACGACCTCGCTATCGGGAGTGTCATCATGCTGCAAATGCGTGATGTTGATGAGCAGGAGGGTATTGCTTGGGAGGATGCTGTCCGCATCGAGCCTCCCGGCAAGCGGACGCCGAATTTCCTGGAGCCGGGCGATGTCCTGTTCACCTCTCGTGGAGCAAAGAATCTGGCGGTGGCAGTCCGTGAAACGCCCGGCTCTGCCATTTGTGCGCCAAACCTTTTCATTGTGCGTCTGTATGAGCAGAGCGCTTGTCTGCCCGCTTACCTTGCTTGGTATATGAATCAGCGTCCGGCACAGTTATACTTTCAGCGTTCGGCCACAGGGACAAATATCCTGAATATTCGCCGGGAAGTTGTTGAGCAACTCCTGATTCCCGTGCCATCATTGGCCGAGCAACATGCTATTGTCGGCTTTGCCGACGCTGCCCGCACCGAGCGCAATCTTCTGCGTGGGCTTATCAGAAATCGAGATCAACAACTGGAGGCCTTGGCGCTTGGCTTGGCCGGAAGCGAGGGGGCGTGACCATGAGCGACAAGATCAAGCAGGACGCGGTGAACAAGGCCGTATGGGCAGCTTGCGATACATTCCGCGGTACGGTCGCGGCGGACGTATACAAGGACTACGTCCTGACCATGCTCTTCCTCAAATACCTCTCCGATGTCTGGTCAGATCACTATGAGGAATACAAGAAGCAGTATGGCGACGCGCCCGAGCTGATCGCGGAGCTAATGAGCAATGAGCGCTTCGTCTTGCCCGAGTCAGCAAATTTCTACACGCTCTACAATCGTCGCCACGAACCCGGCAACGGTGAGCGCATCGACAAAGCGCTTCACGCCATAGAAGAGGCCAACGTCGGCAAGCTGCGCGACGTATTCCAGGATATCAGCTTTAATTCGAACAAGCTGGGCGAGGAGAGTCAGAAGAATGACATCCTTCGCCATCTGCTCGAAGATTTTTCCCGTCCCGAGTTGAACATGCGTCCTTCGCGCATCGGCAATCTCGACGTTATCGGCAACGCTTACGAGTTTCTCATCAAGAACTTCGCGGCGGACGCCGGGCGCAAGGCAGGCGAATTTTATACCCCGCCCGAAGTTTCCGAACTCATGGCCGAGATCATGGATATGACCGAGGGCGAAGAGGCATGCGACCCCACCTGCGGTTCCGGCTCGCTGCTCATGAAATGCGCCAAGCAGGTGCAGGCGAAGTTCGGCGGTTCGCGCAAGTATGCTCTCTACGGGCAGGAATCGATCGGCAGCACCTGGGCGCTCGCCAAGATGAACATGTTCCTCCACGGCGAGGACAATCACCGCATCGAGTGGGGAGATACGATCCGCAATCCGAAGTTGCTCGACGGCGAAGACAAGCTCAAGCACTTCGACGTGGTCGTCGCCAATCCGCCGTTCAGCCTCGACAAATGGGGTTTCGCGACAGCCGAAAACGACAAGTTCGGTCGCTTCCGCCGTGGCATTCCACCCAAGACCAAAGGCGATTACGCCTTCATCCTACACATGGTTGAAACCATGAAGCCGAAGACCGGACGCATGGCGGTTGTTGCTCCGCATGGCGTTCTGTTCAGGGGGGCGAGTGAAGGCCGGATAAGACAGAAGCTGATCGAGGAAAATCTGCTCGACGCCGTGATCGGCCTGCCGGAAAAGCTGTTCTATGGCACGGGTATTCCCGCCTGTATCCTGATCCTGCGCAAATCCAAGAAGGACAAGAACGTCCTGTTCATCGATGCCAGCCGGGAGTTCAAGTCGGGCAAGAACCAGAATCAGCTCGACGAAACCCACATCGCCAAGATCGTGCAGTCCTATCGCGCCCGTCAGCCGGTCGATAAATACGCCCATCTGGCGAGCCCTGAGGAACTTGCCGAGAACGACTTCAATCTGAACATCCCGCGCTATGTCGACACCTTCGAAGAGGAGGAGGAAATCGACCTTGTCGCCGTTCGCGCCGAGCGCCTCAAGCTCAAAGCCGAGCTGGCGGTGCTGGAGGAGAAGATGGATGGCTATCTCAAGGAGCTGGGTTACTGATGGCCGGCGAACTCATCCTTTACCAAACGGAGGACGGAACCACCGTCGTCCAGCTCCAGGCACGCGATGGCAATGTCTGGCTGACGCAGGCGCAGATGGCCGAACTGTTCCAAACGACCGTTTCCAATATCAACAAGCATATCAAGGGGATACTGGACGATGGCGAGCAGGATGAGGCAACCATTGAGGATTACTCAATAGTTCAAACCGAGGGCAGGCGCACGGTGGAGCGCTTCGTTGCCCACTATAGCCTGCCCATGATCCTGTCCGTGGGATTCAGGGTGCGCTCGCTTCGCGGCGCCCAGTTCCGTCGATGGGCAGCCGATGCGCTCAGCGAGTACATGGTCAAGGGCTTTATCATGGACGATGCCCGGCTCAAGGACCCGGAAGCGGACTATTTCGAGGAACTGTTGGCGCGTATCCGCGACATCAGATCCTCGGAAAAGCTGTTCTACAAGAAGGTGCTCGATATCTACGCCACCAGCGTAGACTACGATCCGAGCGCCGAAGCCTCGCAGCTCTTCTTTCAAACGGTGCAGAACAAGATGCACTGGGCGGCACATGGCCATACCGCTGCCGAGATCGTCGTGAAGCGCGCCGACGCCAGCAAGGATCACATGGGCCTCACCAGCTGGGCCAGCCAGTCAAAAGGCGGTCCCCCGCGCAGGGCCGATGCCGTCATCGCGAAGAACTATCTGACCGCAGAGGAACTCGACGCGCTCAATCGGATCGTCACAGCCTATCTCGAATTTGCAGAACTCCAGGCGATGAACCGCAGGCCCATGACCATGCGGGACTGGATCGCCAAGCTGGACGATTTTCTGCGGTTGGGCGACCGCGACGTGCTCACTCACGCCGGACGTGTCACCGCCGAGATGGCCAAGCTGAAGGGCGGACAGGAGTTTGACCGCTGGCACACCCGCGCCCTTGAAGAGCCGAGCGCGGCGGAACGGCATTTCATCGAGGCTGTCGGCAAGGCGAAGGCGCTGGAGAAGGCCGTCAGGGAGCCGGGCAGGAAGGGGAAGAATGATGCTTCCTGACGGGTGGGAAACCATGGAATTGGGCGAACTTGCCGAGTTCAAATCTGGCGGCACGCCTTCAAAGAGTGATCCCAGTCTTTGGGGGGGCGATTTCCCTTGGGTGTCGGCAAAAGACCTCAAATCGCACATCATCTGCCGCGCTGAATTGGGTCTGACAGCCGCAGGGAAACAGTGCGCGCACGTTGCTCCCAAAGATGCTGTGCTCGTTTTGGTTCGGGGTATGACGCTCTTAAAGGACGTGCCGGTTGGTCTGGCGTCCAGGCCCATCGCTTTCAATCAAGACATCAAGGCCTTGATTGCCAGGAACGGTGTTGATCCGCGTTTTTTGTCTTATCTTCTAGTCGCTCACAAACAGCCAATGCGGGCATTGGTTAACACGGCCAATCACGGGACGGGTCGATTGGATACCGATCTCTTGAAGGGGCTGCCTATCCACCTTCCTCCACTTCTTGAGCAACAGCGCATTGCTGAAATCCTGTCCACATGGGATCGCGCCACCGAGGCGGTTGAAGCCCTGATCGTCAATGCTCACGCGCAGAAGCATGCGCTAATGCAGCAGCTTCTCACCGGCAAGAAGCGTCTCACTGGATTTTCGGGCGCGTGGACAGCCACCACACTCGATAGCGCGGCACAGATCATCGTTTCCAACGTAGACAAGAAGTCAGCCGATACGGAACACCCCGTCCGCTTGTGCAACTACATGGACGTTTATCGTCTTGATCGCATCGAGGCGGACATGCGCTTCATGGCGGCGACCGCCACCGAAGCGCAAATCTCCAAATTTGGGCTGCGGGTGGGCGATGTGCTGATAACGAAGGACTCTGAGACACCCGACGATATTGCTGTCCCCAGCTTTGTCGCCTCAACCGCGCCAGACTTGGTCTGCGGTTATCATCTGGCAATCATTCGCCCGAAGAAGGGAACAGACGGCCTGTTTCTCAAATTCTACTTTGAGCATCCCCATACTCGCCACTTCTTTGCGTCTCGCGCGAATGGGGCGACACGGTTCGGCCTTACCATCGACGTCATCCATACGGCCCCGATAGCCTTGCCTTCCCTTGAGGAGCAGCGGCGCATCGGTGAAGTGATAGGCGCAGCCGAACTGGAAATCGCCCGCCTGCAACCCATTGTGGCCGCCCTCCGCAAGGAAAAAGCAGCCCTCATGCAGCAGCTTCTCACCGGCAAACGGCGCGTGAAGCTCGACAGGAAGGAGGCTGCGTAATGCCGCTCATCACTTTCGATCATGCAATTGAGGATTCCGCGCAGTTTTCCAAGCGTCACCTTTTGCTGGGCAATGGCTTCAGTATCGCCTGCCGTGCCGACATTTTCCATTATGGTTCGCTGTTCGGGCAGGCGGATTTTTCTGCAGTCCCCGAGGTGCAGGAGGTTTTTGAAGCGCTCGAAACCCAGGATTTCGAGGTCGCCATCCGCGCCCTTGAGAACGCCTCGCGTATCCTGCCAGCCTATATCCCCGCCGGGGCAGCCGCTGGCGCAAAGATGCTTCAACACGCAGCCGCGTTGAAGGAAATTTTGGTCGCGACCATCGCGGGAAATCATCCCAACATCCCGCCAGACATTCCCGATCCGAAGTTCTGGGCTTGCCGACGGTTCCTCGCCAATTTCCTGGCCAACGACGGACAGGTCTTCACGCTGAACTACGACCTGCTTCTCTACTGGACGCTGATGCACGAGGACATGCCGTTCGGCGATCCCATCCCCTTGGTGACTAATGACGGGTTCGGGAACGATGAAGATGATCCCGAAGCTGACTACGTGGTCTGGCAGGGCGAAACCGGGGCGCACAGCGCAAGAGTCCACTTTCTGCATGGCGCATTGCACCTCTTCGATTCAGGCAAAGAGCTGAAAAAATACACCTGGATCAGGAAGGGGACGCCGCTTGTCGAGCAGGCGCGGGACGCAATCAATAACGACGCCTATCCCTTGTTCGTGGCCGAAGGGACCAGCGCGCAGAAGAAGACCAAGATCAGGCATAATGCCTACCTCTATCAGGGCTTCAAACAACTCACCGCAAACGCCGAGCAGACCAAGCCCTGCTTTTTTATCTTCGGTCATTCTCTGGCGGCGAACGACGATCATATTCTGATCCGGCTCGCAAGGGGCCGTTTTCCCAAGCTCTATGTAGGCATCTACGGCGATCCGCAATCGGCGGAGAACCAACAGATCATGGCGCGCGCGAACGGTTTGGCGGCACAGCGTCATGCCCGGTATCCGCTTGAAGTCGCGTTCTATGATGCGGCTTCGGCGCAGGTTTGGGGGGCATGATGGTCTGGCTCGATCGGAAATCAGGGTGGAAGCAGAAGGACCGGGATGCCCGCTCGCCGGGTGATGTGGACTACGCGCGCGTCGTACATTCCGCCTCGTTCCGGCGATTGCAGGGCAAGACGCAAATCCTCAGTTTGGGTGATAGCGATGAGATCATCTATCGCCGATCAACCCAACTCGTCGCCCTCCGCCAAGAGAATCTGCACTCATGCAGCAGCTCCTCACCGGCAAACGGCGGGTGAAACTGGAAGAGATGGTGGCCGCATGAACTGGCAGACGCGACGCGAAGGTTGGGTGCAACAGGTCGAAGATGCGCGTGAGGACGGCGACATCGATTATGCGCGGGTTATCCATTCAGCTTCTTTCCGGCGGTTGCAGGGCAAGACACAGATTCTCAATTTGGGTGACAGCGACTTCTACCGCACACGGCTGACCCATTCGCTCGAAGTCGCACAGATTGCGGGCGGCATCGCGAAACAACTCGCGAAATCTTTCCCGGATCATCCTGCGACGAAGCACTTGCCTGATCGCAGCATGATTCAAGCGATCGGCTGCACGCATGACCTTGGCCATCCGCCGTTCGGACATGGAGGAGAAGTGGCCCTCAATTATTGCATGCGCGAACACGGCGGGTTCGAAGGCAACGGCCAGACGCTGCGTGTTCTTTCTCGGCTTGAGAACTTCTCCGCCAATGCTGGAGCAAACCTTTCACGCCGCACGCTATTGGGTGTTCTCAAATATCCCGTCGCCTATTCACAGGCGCGCAATCCCGACATCGTCCCCAAGATGTTCGGTGGTCCGACGACACTGAACATTATCGACGGCAAAGCCAGCAAGCCGCCCAAATGCTACATGGATAGTGAGCAGGATGTGGTCGAGTGGATCATTGAGCCGCTCACCCCGGCAGAGCGGGAAGCGTTTCAGCTCTCCGATCCGGCCGCGGGCAAGCATCATAAGCCACGGCATAAGTCCCTTGATTGCAGCATCATGGATGCTGCTGATGACATTGCCTACGGCGTTCACGACCTGGAAGATGCGATTGCTCTGGGGTTTATCGCCAAAGAGACCTTCGCAGCCGCCTTGCAGGAGAAGTGCACGTCTTTTCTCGACGCCCTGAAGGAGAAATATCCGGACGAGAGCGCAAACAATGTGTTCGCCCACATGGTTGACGGACTATATGGAGACAGCCGTATCCGGAAACGCTTCATAAGCAGGTTGGTGCATCACTTCATTACCGCTGCGGAATACCACGAGTGTCCAGAGTTTGAAGAGCCGCTTGTCCGATACCGTGTCGCGCTTGCCCAAGCGCAGCGAGGTTTTCTTGACGTCCTGCAGGGCTTGGTGAGAGGCGAGGTCATTCTAAGTCCCAGCGTGCAGCATCTTGAGTTCAAAGGGCAGACGATGGTCGTTTCGGTCTTCGAGGCAATGAAGGCCGATCCCAAACGTCTGTTGCCTCGCGACGCTTATGCCAAATTCGAAACCGCCAATGGTGATCCGCGGATCATCTGCGATCATGTTGCCGGCATGACCGACACCTATCTGCTCAGGACATATGAGCGCCTGTTCAGCCCGCGCATGGGCTCGGTTTTTGACAAGTTGTGAGGGTGCGATGACCAAAACGCGCTCATTCTCGATATTCCTTCTGAAGGACGGTTTCACAGGGGCGGATGCCCTCAAGGAAGATACCGCTCTCGAAGCGGGCGTCGCGAGCGACCACCTGCCCGAAGGCGCCAGTCTGTTTATTCTGGATAATTTTCGTAAGCCGCCATGGTGGAAAGCGTACTTCGGCGTTCAAAAGGAGCTTTGGCAAGAATCAAAGGGAGCTTTGGTCTTTCTTCCCGCGGACGGCCGATGGTTTGCGCTGTGCTTTGGCCATGTGCATCATAATCTGAAGGACACGAGCTACGAGTACGATTTCGGGCTGCGGGTGACGCTGAATTGTGTCGATCCCGACAAGCTGAAGAGCACCGACATTCTCGAACCCAGCGGGGCCAAGCGGCAGCGTACGCAGCTGCCGACGGTCGCTGATCTCACCTTCTTCGATGTGGATGCCGACAGCACGATTCTGAAGAGCCTTACAGGCAAGGTGAAGAAGGCTCATGAGGATGTTTTCAAGCACGCCACAGGATCGAGCAACATCCGCATTTCGTCGTCGGCATCGCCAGGCGAGCTTGTTGCCTTGTGCGAAAAGCTGTTGAGCCTGTATCAGGAGGAAACTTACAAGACGGCCTTTCCCGATATCCAGAACATATCGCCGGTTCGCGATCCCACTATCATCGCGCAGCTCAATGCCAAGCTAATTGCCGCCTTTCAGGCAAAGGATGACGGTCTCTCGCTCTCTGTGCCGAAAATCGTGGACTATGGCGATGGGCTTTGGGGTACGTTCACCGGCGCGGGGACGGGGAAGGTTTATGACGATATATTCATTGCTCGCTATTGCGATTATCTTGAGGAAGCGTCGGTCGATTTCGCAACGCTCGGGATTGACGACTTCAAGAAGCATCAACTCGTTCTCACGAACGAAGATGGGTCGTTCGTGCGGGATCGGGAGAGCATCCTTAAATGTCTGATATTCGACACCTCCCTCGACGGGGACGGACAGACCTATCATCTTTGTGAAGGCAACTGGTATCTCGTCGATGCCGACTACATGAAGCGGCTTTCGGATTTTCTCGATCCGCTCTGCAAGGACAGCGTTCTTCCTCCCTTCAATCATCAGGACGAAGGTGAGTATAACGAAGCAGCGGCTCAGGCCGCGCCAAATCGCATTTGCATGGATAAGGGCAACATCGCCCCGCCCAAACAAAAGCAGGTAGAACCCTGCGATGTTTACGAAATCGTAGACGGCAAGGCCGTCCTGCATCACCTCAAGATTTCGACGCTTTCGGCCCAACTCAGCCACCTGTTTAACCAGGGAACGAACTCGGTGAATCTTCTCCGCTCGGAAGCGGAGTCTATGACAAAGATGATCGAGATCATCGAGGCCAAGGCCGACGCCGCGCAAAGCGGCGCCTTTCAGCAGCCGCTCCAGGAAGACAAGCTCAAGGTCGTCTTTGGCATCATCACGCACAAACCCAAGGACAAGAAATCGGAAAACCTGCCCCTGTTTTCGCGGATCAGCCTCATGCGGTGCATGAAGGAGCTGAAGCGAATGGGTATCGAGGCCGAGTTTGGCTTTATCGAAGACCAGTCGCCGTCGACCGAAGGGAAGAAGCGAAAGCGCAAGAAGAAGGCCGAGGCATCATGAGCCAGGCACCCGACACCGCCGAACTCTATAGCGCGCACATTCCGGCGCTGGCGATGCTCGTTTCTCTTGGCTGGTCCTACATGTCGGCAGGCGATTGCCTTGCCGCGCGCGGTGGCAATCAGGGTGTCATCATGCGGGGTGTGCTCGTGGAGCAGCTCCGGCGCCGCAATTTCGACTACAAGGGGAAAACCTATCCTCTTTCGACCAATGCCATCGACCAGATCGTTCGCGAGCTGTCTGCTCCGGCGCTGCATGAGGGGCTGCTGACGGCGAACGAGAAGCTTTACAACGCCATTACGCTCGGCGTCACCGTCACCGAGTTCGTCGATGGCAAGAAGCACAGCGTCACCGTGCCGATCATCGACTGGACGCGGCCGCATTCCAACAGCTTCATCGTCACTGAAGAGATGGAGCTTCTATCTGCCGCCGGCACGCACACGCGCCGCCCGGACATCGTTGGCTTTGTGAATGGCATCCCGCTGCTCGTGATCGAGGCCAAGAGGCCGGGCAGCGGCAATCCGAACAAATCAATGGTCGAAGAGGGGATCAGCCAGATGATCCGCAACCAGGGGCAGGAAGAAATTCCGCACCTGTTTGCCTATGCCCACCTACTGATGTCGATCGGTATGACCGACGGTCGATATGGTACGACCAGGACGCCCCGGAAATTCTGGGCGCAATGGCGCGAAGAGGAGTTCGGCGAGGATCATTTCCTGCGCATCAAGAATGAAGCTCAGGCGACGGACCCCCGCGCTGCGCTGCTTACGCATCACGTCTTTGCGGTGCGGGATCATTTCCAGCAGCTTTGGGGGCAGGAACAGGCCGTTACCGGACAGGACCGGTTGCTGGTCAGTCTCGGCACGCCCGAGCGGCTGCTGGACATTGTCCGGTCCTTTATTCTGTTCGACCGTAAGGTCGATAAGGTCATCGCCCGGCATCAGCAGTTTTTCGGGATCAGAGCCCTTTTGGAGCAGACCAGCGGCATCAGGCCGGATGGTGCGCGGCAGGGCGGCGTCATCTGGCACACGACGGGATCGGGCAAGAGCTTTACCATGGTGATGCTCTGCAAGGCGTTGCTGCTCGACGCGGCGCTCAAGGCGTGCCGGCTTGTCGTCGTGACTGACCGGCGCGATCTCGAAAAACAGCTTGCCGGAAATTTCCTCACCGGCGGTGCGTTCGGCTCCGAGCTGGCTTCAAAGGATGCCGCCAGGGCCAAGGCGCAGTCGGGGCGAGACCTGGCCCGCCGGATCGGCGGGGGCCATGAGCGGATCATCTTCACGATCATCAATAAATTCGGCAGCGCTGCCCGCTTTCCGGAGTGCTACAACGACAGCGCCGACATGATCGTGCTGGTGGATGAAGGTCACCGCAGCCAGGGTGGAGAGAACCACGAGCGGATGCGCAAGGCGCTTCCGAATGCCGCCTATGTCGCCTTCACGGGGACGCCGCTGCTCAAGGACGACAAGACGGCGGGCAAGTTCGGTCGGATCGTCCACGCCTACACCATGCAGGATGCCGTCTCTGACGGCACGGTTACGCCGCTCCTCTACGAGGAGCGCAAACCGATCCTCGATATCAACGAAAAGGCCATCGACAACTGGTTCGAGAAGATCACGCTCGGCCTTTCGGACAAGCAGAAAAGTGATCTCAAGAACAAGTTCGGCAAGAAGGGCTCGATCTACGGTTCGGATAACCGCATCGCCCTTATTGCGCTCGACATCGCCACGCACTTCAAGGCCAACTTCAAGGACCTTGATCTGGGACTGAAGGGGCAGCTTGCCACCGAGTCCAAGCGCGCGGCGATCCGGTACAAGAAGGCTCTGGATGCCACCGGGCTTGTTACCAGCGCTATCGTCATTTCTCCCCCGGATACCCGCGAAGGCCATTCCGAGGTCGATGAGGCTGAACTGCCGGAAGTGCTGCAATGGTGGAAGGACAACGTCAAGGGCGATCCCGAAACCTACGAACGACAGGTGATTGAGGACTTCGGAACGGAAGGGCGGCCGGACATCCTGATTGTCGTTGATAAGCTCCTGACCGGCTTTGACGAGCCGCGCAATGCCGTTCTCTACATCGACAAGAAGCTGGAACAGCATAACCTCATTCAGGCGATCGCCCGCGTCAACCGCCTGCACGAGCAGAAAAAATACGGCCTGCTCATCGATTACCGCGGCATTCTCAAGGAGCTCGATACGGCGCTCACCGAGTATCAGAACCTTGCTGAGAAAACCCAGGGCGGCTTTGACATAGACGACATTGAGAGCCTCTACTCTAATGTCAGCACCGAATATAAGCGCCTTCCGGCACTGCATTCGACGCTTTGGGGGCTATTCTCGTCGGTCAGGAATAAGGCCGATATCGAGCAGTACCGTC
Source organism: uncultured Rhodobacter sp. (assembly GCA_964555305.1). Classification (GTDB taxonomy): domain Bacteria; phylum Pseudomonadota; class Alphaproteobacteria; order Rhodobacterales; family Rhodobacteraceae; genus Pararhodobacter. The sequence goes on from CAZKSE010000001.1 coordinate 68,036, forward strand.
AGCGGCTCGTGCCACACCTAGCCGATGAATCCGACGGCGAGGCTATCGACCTGAATCAAAAGACCCGCGAAGACTTCTATGAAGCGTTGACCGCGTTCGGCATGTGCCTCCGTGTCGCGCTCGGCTCAAGGACCTTCTACGAAGACTCGTCGATCACCGAGCGGCAGATCGCGACCTACAAGCGTGACCTGAAATTCTTCATCAACCTGCGCAAGATCGTGAAGCAGGATGCGCAGGAAACCGTGGATTTCAGCGCCTACGAAGATCAAATCCGCAAGCTCGTCGACCGCTATGTGATCGGCGAAGACGTGCAGAATGTCGATGGCGTCCTGATCGTAAATGATCTCGGCAAGCAGGCCCCGCCAGAAACATGGTCGCCTGAGAAGACCCGGAACGAGACCGACATCATCCGCTCCCGCATACGCAAAACGATCGAGCAGGAGCTCGCCGACGACCCTTACGCCCAGCTCTATTTCTCGCAGCTGCTGAAGCAGGCCATCGCCGAGGCCTCGTCCCTGTTCGACCATCCGTTCAAGCAATTCGTGCTCTTCAAGGATCTGGAGGAGAAGCTCTGCGAGCGCAAGCTTGTCGATCAGCCTGTCAGGCTAGAGAACAGGCCGCACGCTTCCGCCTATTTCGGTGTCATGCGGTTGGAGCTTGGCAATGCGGTTGTTATGGGTGACCAGCAGCCAGACTACGTCAAGACCGCGCTGGACATCGAGACGGCGGTTAATAACGCCGTCGCTGAAAACTCCCTCAACCCCCAGAATATCGAAGCCTCGATTCGCAAGGCACTCCTGCCGCGCCTGTTCTCGCTGGCCGGTCTGGACAAGGCCAAGGCCATTACCGAGCGGATCGTCGAGATTACGCGGATTGGGATCGCACGCGGGGGGCATTCGTGAAAGTGCCCGTTCGTTACGATGGTGAAGAAGTTCTGTGCGCCGTCCACGAGAACCCGGCCATCTCATCCCGCATCCGCATCCATGTCTATCCTGACGGCAGCGTGGAAATCGAAGCACCGCCGGGCAAGTCGCAGGCGGAGATTCAGCAGGCCGCGCAAAAACGCGCGCGCTGGGTTTTCGATCACCGCCAATCGGCGCTGCGAGCACGCAGCCTCTCGCTTCCGAGGGAATATGTCAGCGGCGAAACCCACTTCTATCTGGGGCGTCGACACAAATTGATTGTTCGCGCTGAGTCGGGGCAGCCATCGGTAGTGCGCCTGACGCGGGGCCGCCTGGAGGTGATCGCGCCGGTTGTTGAGCCCGCCGCCGTCAAACGGCGACTGCATAAATGGTATCGCGACCGTGCGCACGACTATTTTGGCCGCAAAATATCAGAATGGTCTTCGAAGCTGCCCTGGGTGACGGCGTTACCCGAATTCAGACTGGTGGGCATGAGCACCCAATGGGGCAGTTGTTCGCCGCAGGGCGCTATTCTGCTGAATCCGGCCCTTATCCGGGCGCCGCGACACTGCATCGACTATGTTGTTCTTCATGAACTCTGTCATCTGGTTGAGCACAATCACAGCAAACAGTTTTACAAGATGCTCGACCGACATATGGCCGCCTGGCAGATTGCCAAATCGGAACTTGACGGCCTGGCTGAGCTAATCCTGGCTGATTGATATGATTATCGAGGGGAGATATTTTGATGAAATATTGCGAAAGCTCTACAGCGAGCTTTCGAAGAGTACCGACACGTTCGAGGCCAGCAAAGGCAAAGGGCAGGACCTTCTCGGGCCAAAAGTCATACTTAAGGATCCTCGCGCCAGAATCAGCGCCACGGCCACTCGCGGACGGCTCATTTCGGCACTGGCCGAGTTTTGCTGGTATATGAGTGGAAGCGCCGATCTCGACTTCATACGCTTTTACATACCGACCTATCCTCCGGCGGGGGCCACCGGTTCGATCGAAGAGGCTTATGGACCTCGCCTCGTTGGCTCGGGAGAATTTGGCCGGTCTTCTGACCAGATTGAAAGGGTGATTGACCGGCTCCGGCGCAAGCCTGACACACGCCGTGCCGTGATTTCCATTCTTGAACCGGGCGATCTTGAGCCTGGCCGCATGGAAGCCCCGTGTACTACAGCGCTGCAATTCATTCGCAGGCGGGAACGCCTGCACATGGTTGCCGTGATGCGTTCCAACGATGCGTATCTCGGCTTTCCCCATGATGTGTTCTGTTTCACCATGATTCAGGAACTCGTTGCCCGCTCCCTCGGCGTCAAAGTGGGCGAGTATCACCATTTCGCGACAAGCCTGCATCTTTACGAGCAGGATGTGGAGAAGGTCTCGCACTATCTGGACGAGGGATTTCAGAATCCGACGTTCGCGATGCCCAAAATGCCGTCAGGCTGCCAGCGCAAACACCTGAGCGCATTCCTTGACATCGAAAAAGCGATCAGAAACGGCGTTGTCACCAAGGCTTCACAGATCAAGCTCCCCCATTACTGGCGAGACTTGTCTCTTGTTCTTCTCCGCTACGCGGACGTTAAATTCAAACGAGGCACGAAAGTTCTTGATGAAAACTTTGGCAATGTATCGAACAATTTTTATAGAAATGTTTTCATCAAAAGGCCGAAGCTGTTGCCCAAGGTGGCAGGAGCGGCCATGGTTCAGGATAAACTAGACTTGGGGGATAATGATGTCGGGGCGAATAAAAGGTAAGAAACTGTCTAATGAAATAACAGAATTGCTCGACAGTTTTCCCGGACCTCAATTCGTGGGCCTGTGCAGCGATGAACGCAAATCCGTTCTGGTGGCGCAACTGATCGACAGCATTCGGCGAATAGAATATCTTCGGATTACATCGATAAGGGCTAGGTCAGCCGGTCTGCATACACCCTACTCAGGGAGCTTTCAGCCATTTGGCGGTGCAGCCGTAATGCACAAGGCGGGACGGACTGACGATGCCTATTGGCTGGTCTACCTTGCCACGCACTTCGGCAAGCACAAGTCCGACGGCTGGAATCTGACCGAGGATTTCTATGGCAGGTTTGGGCAGGGCGGCGTCTGGGACTGGGCCACTGCGAGCCAGGACCCCCTGGCAATTTCTCACTGGCTGGAGACGATCTATCCCCACGTCACCAGCGCCGGCCGGTCCCGCCGTTTCGGCAATCACCGCAAATTTGAAACCCTGAAGCCTGGACCCAAGGGAACTGGCCACGCCGTCGCGACCTACATTGAATGGGTTCGCGAGCATGGCTCTCATCAGGCCTTGATGCGTGACGTACAAAAGCGCGTTGGGCAAAATCCCAAAGATGTCTTCGCCTGCCTCTACAAAGACCGTAAGCGGGAAGCTGAGGCCGTTTAGGGTCTGTAGTTCCAAGGCATGAGTGCG
>CAZKSE010000002.1:0-18218 GCA_964555305.1 uncultured Rhodobacter sp.
AAAATAACCAAATTCCTACGTGAAATCAGTTGAATGCGCATTGTTCAGGCCGAACGAAATAGGGTCCCGGGTTGTGCAGGTTCCGGGGCGTCTGAGGTTTGATCAAGGGGCCCGCCGCGCCTCCAGTGGGACGGGTAGGGTCGCTTCCGCCAGCGGGCCAACGGTTAACGCGTTGAGAACCGGACAGCCTTGGGTCGGAATGAAAATGAGCCGGGCGATTGCCCGGCTCTTCTTTGTTTCAACTCTGTTGCTTAAGCGGCACCGGGCCAACCGTGCTGTATATGCTTCGGCAAGCTGTCGGCGCGCTCAGAAGACGCATGCCTCAATCCGCGGGCGCGTCTTCGTCACCGTTTTCGTCCGAGCCAAACTGGCCAAGGAAGGCTACCAGATCACGGGCCATATCCTCGTTGCGGACGCGGTGCGACATGCCGGAACGGGCGCGACGGTCGTTAAGCGTCTCACGCAGGAAGTCCTGCGGGTTGAGCAGATAGGGGACCAAGGTCTCCTCGGTCCAGATCAGCCCCTGTTCGCCCGCCTCGACGATGGAGGCTTGATAGCGGAACCCTTCGACGGTGCCGGCCTGCCGGCCCACGACGCCGTAAAGATTGGGACCCTGACGGCCTGCGCGCCCGGCGAGAACTTCGCCTGCCGGGTTTTCGACCACATGGCAGGTCTGGCACTGGTTGAAAGCCGCTTCACCGGCGGCGGGATCACCCGCAAGGCCGGGCGCCGCGGAAAGCGCCAAGACGGCGGCGGCAAGAATCGAGTGTTTCATTCGGGGTCCTCCTGTTCCTTCAACTTATACGCGCCTATTTGGCGCATGGATCATTTATTTCAGGCGACGGCGTGTGAAAGAGCGCATTGTTGCCAAAGCGCGGAAAGGGCTTGAACGAGGCGGTCGATGTCAGCCTCGCTGTGCAGCGGGCCTGGCGTGATGCGCAGCCGTTCGGTTCCGCGCGGGACGGTGGGGTGGTTGATCGGCTGCACGTAAATGCCCCAGTCCCGCATCAGGATATCGCTGATCTCGCGGCATTTTACCGGATCGCCGACCATGACCGGAATGATATGGCTGTCATTGGGCAGATGCGGGATTCCCAGCCGGTCGAGGCGGGCGCGCAGGCGGGCCACATTGGCACGCTGGGCGCGCCGTTCGGCGTCCGAGTGTTTCAGATGCCGCAGCGATGCGGTGGCGGCGGCGGCAACGCCCGGAGGCAGCGCGGTCGTGAAGATGAACCCCGACGCAAAGGAGCGGATGAAATCGCACAGCGCTTCTGACCCGGTGATATAGCCGCCGACCACCCCATAGGCCTTGCCAAGCGTGCCTTCGATCAGGTCGATCCGGTGTGCAAGATCGCGCGCTTCGGAGATGCCACCGCCGCGCGGGCCATACATGCCAACTGCGTGCACCTCGTCGAGATAGCTCATCGCGCCATTCGCCTCGGCGACCTCGACAATTTCGCGCATCGGACAGATGTCGCCGTCCATCGAATAGACGCTCTCGAAGGCGACGATCTTCGGCGCATCGCCCGCCGCCTTCAGTTTGCGGTCGAGGTCGCGCCAGTCGTTATGTTTCCAGATCACCTTGGTGGCGCGTGAATGGCGAATCCCTTCGATCATCGAGGCGTGGTTCTTCTCGTCCGAGAAGATCACCGAGCCGGGAATCCGCGCGCCAAGGGTCGATAGCGCCGCCCAGTTCGAGACATAGCCCGAAGTGAAGAGAAGTGCGGCTTCCTTCCCATGAAGATCGGCGAGTTCGCCTTCCAGCACCCGGTGCAGGTGGTTGTTGCCCGAGATGTTGCGCGTGCCGCCGGCGCCGGTGCCGCAATCGCGCACCGTCTCGATCATGGCTCCCACGACATCGGGATGGTGGCCCATGCCGAGATAGTCGTTCGAACACCAGACGGTGACTTCATCCTCGCCATCGGCGGAGTAGTGGCGCACCTGCGGGAAGGCGCCGCACTTGCGTTGCAGTTCGGCGAAGACGCGGTAGTTGCCCTCGGCCTTCAGATCCTCGAGTTGGCTACGGAAATGGGTTTCAAAGTCCATGGCTGTCCTTTCGCAGTCTTCTTGTCGTCGGTTGGGGATCGGCAGCCGGCAGCAACCAGCGCCAGAGTTTGTCGTCGCGCGCGCGCCAGACCATGAACCAGTGCTCTAGAAGCGCCAGCGCGGTCAGTGCCGCAAGTAGCGTAAAGCCGATCAGCGCGCCGGTGGTCGCGGCAGACCAGATCCGTTCGACGAGACAGCCCAGAGCCAGCGCGATCAGGGTCACCGAAAAGGGGAAGAAACCGCTGATCGGCCGCTGCCGGAAGTAGCTGGCCAGATGCGAGAGCGGCGAGGGCAGGAAGTCCAGGTTGATGCGCGGCACGCCGAGGAAGAGGTTCAGCTTGGCCGAAATGCGCGCCACGAACAGGATCACGAAGGCCCAGAGGGCGAAATCGTTTGCCGCCCCCCGGGTTGCGACGAAGAGCCCGACCAGGGTCAGGACCAGCGCCGCCTCGTGCCAGGCGATGGTGCCGAAGGCGCGCCAGAAACGCGCCGATCCCTTCAGGTCGGGCGGACATGGGGTACGGACCGGGCCGGTGATGACGCCGGAAAGAAACGCCAACTCGATCCAGCCCCAAAGCGCCAAGGCGGAAAGGAAGGCCAGCCACACGCCCTGTGCCGAGCCATCCGCCAACGTGGCGTTCACGCCCAGGACGCCCGCGGCCATCAACGGAAGGCCCATCATCGCCGAGGCGACGTGTTCGTCCGGGCCGCCCTGGTCGGCCCGGTGCACACGCCAGAGCAGGACGCCGGTGCAGGACCACCACAGGAACAGGGCGCCAAGCACCGCGATCCAGGGGGTTTCCAGCATTCCACGCTCCTTGCTCCGGCGCTGCCGGGTTGGGGTCAGTAGGACGGTTGCAGTCGCACGCTTTCAGGCAGGCGGTTCTTCTTCACCGGGATGGTATAGAGCGAGACAAAGGCCATCGCCGCTTGCGCGCCGGCGGTCAGCCGGCCCCATGCGCCGCCCAGCCCGCCCCGCCTGGTCGCCGCATCCATCTTGCGGAAGGCGCGGTCGATGCGGCGCAGGTTCGGCAGCCAGCGAGGGTGGTCGATGTCCAGCTCCACCGGGAAGACCTGCCGTGCGATCGTCGAGGTCTTGCGGAACACCTCTTGGTCGTACCACTCGATGTCGACGCCGAGCGCTTCGTGAAAGCGCACGCGGGCATGGTCGCGTACCCACATGGTCGAATAGACCGCGACCAGGAAAAACCGGATCCAGAGCTTGTTGATTGGGCTTTCCGTCAGCTTCGGATCGGTGCGCATGAGAAGCGCGAAGGCCTCGCCGTGGCTGAACTCGTCGTTGCACCATTCCTTGAACCACTTGAAGATCGGGTGGAAGCGATGCTCCGGATGCGCTTCGAGGTGGCGGTAGATGGTGATGTAGCGAGCGTAGCCGATCTTTTCGGACAGGTAGGTGGCGTAGTAGATGAACTTGGGCCGGAAGTAGGTGTATTTCTTCGACTTCGTCAGAAAGCCCAGGTTCACCGCAACGCCTGCCTCGCGCAGCGCGTCGTTGATGAAGCCCGCATGCCGCGCTTCGTCGCGCGACATGTAGGAGAAGAGCTCCTTGATGTCGGGATTGGTGCCGCGCCGCTTCATTTCCTTGTAGAGCACGCAGCCCGAGAATTCGGCCGTGCAACTGGAGACCAGGAAGTCGATGAATTCGGCCCTGAGGCCGGGCTCCATGCCGTCCCAGTCGATCTGCTCCCAGTCGGCGTTCTTCTTGAAATGGCCCTTGTTGGGGTCGGATTTCATCTGTGCCAGAAGGTCGTCCCAATCGGCGCGCACCGGGCTGACATCGATGCGGTCCAGTTCTGCGAAATCGGTGGTGTAGAAGCGTGGGTTCAGTAGCGTTGTCTCGGTCGCCATGGCGGTCGTGTCGAACCGTCCGGCGATCTCGGCGTGCAGTTCTTCATGCGCGGTGGCGTTGGCAGGGGCCTGGACGTTCATACCGACAACTCCTCGGAAAACGAGAATTCGCAGAGCTCCATGAACTCCAGATCGCCGGTCAGGCGGGTCCACATCCGCTCTATGGTGCTTGCACGGGTGATAATGGCTTCGCGCTGTTCTGAGATTACCTCGCCCCAGGCGGCCATGATCGGCGTACCCAGCACCTGCACCTCGTCGCCTGGATGCACGACGGCGCCGTTGTCGAAGCGGACATGCGCGTGCAGGCTTTCGAAACGGTGCGAGACCTCGACGGTGCAGGGCACCCGTTCGATCTTTCTTTGAAACAGTGTCATCTCTGGTTCCCCTTGATTTCGTTGCAGTCAGTCGCGTTGCGCCGGTATTCCGGTCGCGGTCAGTCCAGTTGGGAAATGAGCCGTTCGAACGCGGCCCTGTTGTCGTCACCGAACGCGCCCAGCTCCACGCGCCAGCCGGTGTGATCGTCGTGCACGGTCAGCCGGCCATTGGCGTAGGCGACCACGCGAATCGGCAGTTCAGGCGAAAGGCCGTGAAGCCCGCGTTCGCGTTGCAGCCCATTCTGAATGACCGTGATAAAGCCCCCATGCGGCAGATCGGCGACGGTGTTGCGTTCTGTATCGAGGACGCTCACCGCTTGCGCGCCCCCGCCCACCAGAATGATTTGGTGTTCGGAGAGCGCCGGAGCCTCTGGCGGCACCGCGACCAGTGGGCGGTCTGTCCATGAGGCGTAGCCAACCAGCAGGAGCGACGCCACCGCGAGTCCGAAAATCGCACGGATCAACCCGATAGGGATCATGTCGTTCTGGTCGGTGCGTCGCAGGCCGGGCTGTCGCGCGATGGTTGCCGGGCGGAGGTTCGGATCGGTGGTCATGGCTCGGTTCCGGTCATTCGGCCGCGATCGCGGCGATTGGTGCGCGGGTGACGACGGGAGCGCTGACGCGGGCATCGGCCGCCTCGGACAGCACGCGTGCCACGTGGGCCGCGTCGGGGATGCAGCGCAGCGCAGGCTTGGTTGAGCGGACATGGCCCGGCCGCAGATGGGGCCAAAGAACCAGGTAAGAAAACTGTGTCTCGCCGAGCGTTTCGAAGGCGATGGTGCCGGTTCCGCGCTTGCGCAGGTCTAGGTCGGCATTGGCGATCTGCCGGAAGGGCAGGTTCAGCGTGACTTGAAGCGCCGCGCCGATGCGCATCGCCACACGGGCCGAGGTGATCGTATAGACGGTCGCCCGCGCCTGCGCCCACGCCAGGCCATAGAGAACGGCAAAGGCGGCAACCCCTAGAAGGGCGTAAGGCAATCCAAAGGCCAAAGCCCCTGCCGCGCCGGCTTCCAGCGCGCCGACAGTGCCGCGCCAACCGACGATCAGCACGAAATAGGCGCTGATCCAGTGAATGCGGAAAGCCTCGCGCGCCAGTGCCCAGGTATCGGGCCGGCCCTGCCAGAGCACGACCTCGCCGGCCGGCGGCCTTTCGGGTAGCCCGGGTATCGGTTCGAAGGCGAAATCATCGTGGCTCATGGCAGGGTCCTTTCAGTGAAACTGGCACGCGCAGCGGCTCAGAGCACTTCGCTCAGAGCCTTCAGCCGCGAACCCTTGCGATCCTGGGCGTAAAGCGTGCCGCCACCATAGAATCCCGAGATCATGTCTTCCTCGAGCTTGCTCACAACATCGGCCGCCTTGGTCCGCGGCACGCCCGGAAAGCGGTCGGCATCCAACGAACTGACCACGACGTGATCGGCCTTTACGCGCACCATCGGCATCGGGATCAGGCGCTTCGTGCCATCTTCCAGTGTCATTTCAAGGTAGCGCACCAGATGCTCGGGCACGTCGATCCACATGTCGCTGACGATGCCCGGAGAGCGGCGATCATTGCCGCGAACAGGCAGGCCGCGCGGATCGCGCCCGGCTGCCACCGCAAAGTCGCCGATCACCGACATCGGGCGGATCTTCGGATTGCCATGGCCGTCAAGTTCGGGCTCGTCGCGGCGCTTGGCATAGGCAGCTGGACCGACGCCATCGGCCATCGGATCCCCGGTCGGAGCGAAGGGGAAGCCACCGTTGACCGCGGTGCGGGCCAGCGCCAGGTCGCGCGCTTCGCGTTTGTGGTCGGGGGCATCGAACACGCCCCCCTGGGGGAGATCGAACCTCTTGGGCTCCGGGATCGGCAACAGCGAGTTGGCGTGACTGCCGTCCTCGTTCTCGAGCGGGTAGCCCTCTCGCATGTTTTCGCGCTGGATGTACCAGATCAGTCCGGCGAAGAAGATCCAGAAGAGATAGAGCGAGACGAGCGCGAGGTCGAAGTTGCCGAAGAATATCCATCCATAGGGAGCGTCCATTGTCGTTCCTCCGTCAGATCAGGTCGGGAAATCGGCGAGGCCGATGCGTTGCGGTTTGTGTTGTGTGTCGTGGGTGATGATCCGGGTCCGCACCAACGGACCGAGCAGCGCGAGCGTCACGAAGAGAAGCCCGATCTCGATATGATAGACCACGGAATAGCCGATCTCGGGGACGTTCAGCGCATCGCCCAGGTAGCCGGCGCCGGCCAGTCCCTGCACGAGGTCGCGCAGCCCGCCACCGGTGGCCACCGCCACGCCTGCCGCCGTGGCCTGCGCAGCACCCCAGGCGCCCAGCGCGAGCCCGCCCCCGACAATCCCGCGCCTGGGCATCTCCATCGCGGCGGTGAGGGTCGAGACGGCAAAGAGGCCCGCGCCGAGGCCGATGCCGAAAGCACCGGCGAAGAACAGCACCGCCGACCCCATCGGCGCAGCAAAGATGACCGCCGAGAATGCCGCGATGCCGATCAGGATACCGCGTGCGGCCAGCCGCGCATGATCCTGCCCGCGCGAAAGCCAACGCGCCGCCAATGCGAAGCCCAGAAGCGCGCCGGTGGCCCAGGCCGCAGTCAGCATCGTCGTGGCCGAGACCGACAGACCCAGGATCTCGCCGCCATAGGGCTCCAGGAGCACGTCCTGCATGTTGAAGGCCAGTGACCCGATGAAGACGACCGCCAGAAGCCGCCCTGCCTGACCACCGTGCAGGTAGTCCGACCAGGCATCGCGGAATGCAGGGCGCGGGGCCTCACGCTCTTCGCGCGTCATCGGGCGGACCTTTTCCTGCTTCCAGAGCGCGATCAGATTGAGCGTGATCGTCACCACCGCGCAGCCCTGGATGACGCGGATCAACTGCAGTTCCGAGAAATCACCAAGCAAAAAGCCCACGACGATCGCCGAGATCGCCATACCTGCCAGAAAGGTCACGTACAGTAGCGCCACGACCCGCGGTCGCGTGTCGTTATCCGCGCGGTCCGCAGCCAGCGCGATGCCCGCAGTTTGCGTCATGTGCAGCCCGAGCCCGGTCATCAGGAAAGCAAGCGCGGCGAGAACCTCACCGGCGAAGGGCACGTCATGGACGTTGTCGCCAGACAACACGATCAGGGCGAACGGCATGATCGCCAGTCCACCGAACTGCCAGAGCGAGCCGAACCACAGATAGGGGATGCGCTTCCAGCCGATTGCCGAGCGATGCGTGTCGGACCGGAAGCCCAGAAGCGCGCGGAACGGGGCGACAAGGACCGGCAAGGCGATCATGAAGGCCACTATCGAGGCGGCGAGCGAAAGCTCGACAATCATCACTCGATTGAGCGTTCCCAGGAGCAGCACCGTCGCCATCCCAACCGACACCTGGAAGAGGCTCAGCCGCAGGATCTGACTCAGCGGCAAACCTTCGGAAGCTGCATCGGCGAACGGGAGCCAGCGGGTACCCAGACGGGCGAATGTGGCGCGGGGGATGATCATGACCGCACCTCGAGACACTCAGAGATGTAGAATCCGCGCGCGACGCGCTCGACGCGCCCAAGCCCCAGCACCTTCAGCCGGCGCCAGTCGTGCGGGATCATTGCCGGCGAGCGGTCGGAGCGCGGAAACAGGCGACCCGCATGCCACATGGCCATCAGCGCTGGTGTGCGGGGCGCGATCGTGAAGACGATGTGGCCCGTCCGCGCCTGAAGTGCGGACAGCGCCGCCTCCAGATCGGGGCGGCTGTAGTAAATCAGGCTGTCCATCGCGACTGTGTGGTCGAACGTTCCCAGCGCCGGGTCCAGCATGTCCCCCGCCCGGAAACTCACCCTTCCCGGAAGGCCCGCCGGCATACGAGCCTTCGCGATGTCGATCAGGCGCGCAGAGATGTCGATGGCCAGCACCTCGGCACCGCGTGCGGCCAGTTCCGCGGCCATCGCACCCGTTCCGCAACCGGCATCGAGCACGCGTGCGCCGCGCAGGTCGGTGGGCAGTCGCGAGAGCATCAGCGCCCGCATGGCATCGCGCCCCTCGCGCACGGTCTGGCGGATGCGGCTTACCGGCGCATCCGAGGTCAGCCGCGCCCAGACCTTCGTAGCCGAGCCATCGAAATAGCCCGCGACCCGGTCAAGTGTGCCGGTATAGCTGGATGAAGGTTGCGGTGCGTAGTGACGCATCAGTCGAATCCAAGAAGCTCGAAGATTTCGCGGTCAGGGAGGGGTTCGGGGCTCAGCGGCTCGTTTCCGATCCAGAGCGTCCGGGCCAACCGGAGGTATTCGGCGCGGCAGGCCAGGATGTCGTCGTCTGCGTCCATCTCGAAGAGGGTCTTCTTCTTGAGGCGGGAACGGCGGATGGCGTCCACGTCGGGCATGTGCCCGATGCGATTGAAGCCCACACGTTCACAGAATCGATCAACCTCGTTCGTCTCGCGCGAGCGGTTGGCGATGCAACCGGCCAGTCGAACCTTGTAGTTCGCCGATTTTGCCTGAACGGCGGCGATGATCCGGTTCATCGCGTAGATTGAGTCGAAATCGTTTGCAGTGACGATCACAGCGCGGTCGGCGTGCTGAAGGGGGGCGGCGAACCCGCCGCAAACCACGTCGCCGAGAACGTCGAAGATCACCACATCGGTGTCATCCAGAAGATGGTGCTGTTTCAGAAGCTTGACCGTCTGGCCCACGACATAGCCACCGCATCCGGTGCCGGCGGGCGGGCCGCCGGCCTCGACGCACATGACTCCGCCCCAGCCTTCGGTCACGAAATCCTCTGGTCTGAGTTCCTCGGGGTGGAAATCGACTTCTTTCAGGATGTCGATCACCGTGGGTTGCAGTCGGCCGGTCAGGGTGAAAGTGGAATCGTGCTTGGGGTCACAGCCGATCTGAAGCACCCGCTTGCCCATCTGCGCGAAAGCCGCCGACAGGTTCGATGAGGTCGTGGACTTGCCGATCCCACCCTTTCCGTAAACTGAAAAGACCTTGGCGCCTTCGATCTTTTGCGCGGGATCCAGGTGCACTTGCACCGAGCCCTCGCCGTCCTGACCGCGCGCGCGATCGCGCAGGCTCGGAATGTCGTCGCGTGGGATCATGTTGCCAGCTCCTTCGTCTTGCATGAAATACGCGTTATGGGCCGGGGGGCATGTCCCTGCTGTCCTGAACGCGCGTGGTGAACGTTGGGCCGGATCATTCCGCTGCGATCCCTTCCATGCGATCCTCGATCTCATCCGCGGCCTGTTGCAGCGCGGCGAGCGTCTCGGGATCGGGTTGCCAGTAATTGCGGTCCGATGCCTCCAGAAGACGACCGGCCATCCGGGCGCTGGCCTCGGGGTTCAGTGCAGCAAGTCGCCTGCGCATTGCCTCGTCCAGCACGAAGGTTTCCGAAAGCCTCTGGTAGACCCAAGGATCGACCGTGCCGGTCGTCGCCGACCAGCCCAGCGTGTTGGTTACCTGCGCCTCGATCTGACGCACGCCTTCGGCGCCGTGCTTGAGAAGGCCCTCGAAGAAACGCGGGTTCAGACTGCGCGAACGGGTCTCCAAAGCAATCTGTTCGCGAAGCGTGCGAACCTTTCCCGAGCCACGCGTCTGATCGCCGATATAGACCGGCGCCTCAGTCCCGCCGCGCGCGCGACGCACCGCACGCGCGATACCGCCCAGCGTATCGAAATAGTGGTCTACCGTCGTCACGCCCAGTTCAACCGCCTCGAGGTTCTGATAGGCAAGATCGACGGTGGCGAGCGTCTTTTGCAGCAGCACCGCGTTCTTCACCGGCGTCCCCGACCGGCCATAGGCGAAGCTTTTGCGCGCCTCGTAGGCATCGGCCAGTTCGTCTTCGGCACCGAAGGCGGAGCCGTCGACGAGCAGGTTCACGTTCGACCCATAGGCACCTTCGGCGTTTGAAAAGACGCGAAGTGCCGCTGTGTCCAGATCGCAGCCCATCTCGGCGGCAAAAGCCAGCGTATGGGCGCGGACGAAGTTCTGCCCTTCGGGCTCGTCGGCAGTTGCGGCTTTCCACGCCGCCTCGGCCAGCAGGCGCGTCTGTAGTGGCAACAGGTCGCGGAAAATGCCGGACAGGGTCATCACGACGTCGATCCGCGGCCGCCCCAATTCTGCTAGCGGGATCAGATCGGCGCCGGAGAGTCGGCCATAGGTGTCGAACCGGGGCTTTGCGCCGATCAGCGCCAGCGCCTGGGCGATCGGTCCGCCATCCGATTTGATGTTATCGGACCCCCAGAGGACCATCGCCACGGTCCGGGGAAGGCCGGCATGTGCCTCCAGCAGACGCGTGGCCTGGGCTGCGCCTTCACGCATCGCAAAGGCGGTGGGCATGCGGAAAGGATCGAAGGCATGGATGTTGCGACCCGTCGGCAGGATCTCGGGCGCGCGGATCAGATCGCCGCCCGGAACCGGCGCAATGAAGCGGGCATCGAGTGCGCGCATCAGGGCGGGGATCTCATGGTCCTGCGCCAGCAGCGCATCGGCGCGCGCGCGCTGCTCGGGATCGGCCTGCATCTGCGCAACCATTCCAGCGCGTGTTTCGGGTGCGATCGGTTTACCCAGGACATGCAACCCCTCGGGGATGAGGGCGTTCTCTGTCTCGAGCAGCTTGACCCACAACTCGTTCGGCGCGCCGCACAGATCAACGGCGTCGGCCTGCTCGGCGATCATCGTCTCCAGTTCCACATGACCCGGCGTGTCGGGCGACTGACCGCGCCAGCGGCTGAGGCTGTCCTTCAAATCGGCCAAACCCTTGTAGAGCCCCGACTGCGCGAGCGGCGGGGTCATATGCGAAATGGTGATCGCATTCGCGCGCCGCTTCGCCAGCGTCGCCTCGGAAGGGTTGTTCGCGGCATAGAGATAGATATTGGGCAGGTTGCCGATCAGCCGGTCCGGCCAGCATCCGCGCCCGACTCCAGCCTGCTTGCCTGGCATGAACTCCAGCGCCCCGTGCATTCCGAAATGGAGCACCGCATCGGCACCGAAATCCTCGCGAAGCCAACGGTAGAATGTGGCGAAGGCATGCGTCGGCGCGAAACCCCTCTCGAAGAGAAGGCGCATCGGATCGCCCTCGAAGCCGAAGGGCGGTTGAATGCCGATGAAGACATTGCCAAATTCTGCTCCCAAAACGAAAACGCCACGCCCATCGGAATACTCGCGCCCGGGCGCCGGGCCCCAGGTCGCCTCGATTTCCGCAAGCCAAGGTGTGTCAGCGACAATCCGGTCGGCAGGAACATGTGCCGCGACATTCGCCGGCATCCCGAAGCGGGCAGCATTGCCCTGCAGGACGGCCGCGCGCAGGTCATCGACACTTGCGGGCGGGATCAGGTTGTAGCCTTCGGTCGCCATCACCTGGAGTGTGTTGTAGAGGCTCTCGAAGACCGAAAGGTGCGCTGCAGTGCCCACGGCCCCGGCATTCGGTGGGAAGCCGTAAAGGACGATCGCAACCTTCCGATTGGTGATGGCGCCGCGACGCAGGCGAACCAGACGGGCGGCCTTGTCCGCCAGTTGAACAATCCGTTCGGGGCAGGGGGCCATTGCCTTGGCATGTGTCGTGGTGCTGGCGCGGCATCCGTGCGGGCAGCCCGAGCAGCCGGCGACTCCGTGGCGACCGCCGTAGACGGTGGGGTTGGTCGCGCCGTCAATCTCTGGCAGCGCGATGAGCATCGTGGTTTCCACAGGGCCCAACCCCCCCGCGGCCCCGGCCCACTCGCCCAGAGTCTGGAACTCAAGCGGATGCGCGGCCAGGTAGGGCACGTCGAGCGCAGCGAGGGTGGCCACTGCAGCCGGGCTGTCGTTATAGGCAGGGCCGCCCACCAGACTGAATCCGGTCAGCGAAATTAGCGCGTCGACCTTGTCCTGCATCCAGGCAGATATCGCCGGTCGTCCGTCCAGCCCTCCAGCGAAGGCGGGAACGACTGCAAGCCCTTTTGACTCAAGTTCGCGGATGACGGCATCATAATGCGCTGTATCAGAAGCGAGGATGTAGGATCGCAGCATCAGAAGTCCCACGGTGCCGTGCGCGCCACTGGGGCGGGGCAGGCGGGCTGGATCGGTCGTGATGCGGCCATGCAGGGGATCGGCCAGATCGGGGTGATAGAGGCCCTGGTCAGGATAATCGACCGGTTCGGCAGCGCGGATTGCGCGCCATTCGGGGCGACGGGCATAGCGTGCGACGAGAAAGCGGATCATCGCCTCGATATTGTCGTCGGACCCACCAAGCCAGTATTGCATTGACAGGAACCAGGCGCGCAGATCCTGCGCCTTTCCGGGAACAAAGCGCAGGATCTTCGGCAGCCGGCGGAGAAGCGCCATCTGCCGTTCGCCAGAGGCGGGCTTGCCGTCGGTGGAGCCGCGCAACTTGCGCATCAACTTACCGAGCGCGGATGGTGGCGCGGTCATGTCCAGATCGCCCATTCGCGTCAGCCGAACGATCTGTGGATCAGCGATCACCCCGACGAATGCGTCTGCTCGTGCTCGTGCGGCCTGCATCTGCGGCAGGACCGCGTTGATATGCTCTTCCAGAAACAGAAGATTCGCGACGACGAGATCGGCCTCTTCGATGGCCTCTTGCGCCGCCGCTCGTGCCGCCGGGTTCGCGCCCCATTCCGCAGCGGCGTGGATCGAAACCTCTAGCCCAGGGAAATCGGCGGCGAGGCGGGGCAGCACGCGCTCGGCCGGCCCGGCGGCGTGGGAGTCGAGCGTGACCACGACGAAGCGATAGGGCCGCGGGAAGGGGGTGAGGGGTAAGGCGCCTTTATCGAGCATAGTGCGCCTTCGCCTCGTAGAGCGTGTCGACGCTGATCTGCGCGAGTCCCCGTTGGGCCGCGAATTTCTCGGTATTGCGACGGGCCTTTCCACGCACGAAGAAGGGGATCTTGCGCAACTCGTTCTCGGCGCAGGAGAGCCATTGCACGGTTTCGCTCGAGATTTCGGACGAAGGTAGGGGTGTTGAGCCCCCCTCGGCCGGGGTCGCTGGCGTGCTTGGCTGTGCCGCGAGGGGAACCTCGTCTAGCGGGCGCGGAGCGTGGCCGCCATGATGCGAGGGTCCTGCGGCGTCGTGGAACTCGAAATCCTCACGGAACATGTGCAGCAGGTGTTCCTCCAGCCCCATGGCCAGAGGGTGTACCCATGTGTCGAAGATGACGTTTGCCCCTTCAAAGCCCATCTGGGGCGAGTAGCGGGCCGGAAAATCCTGAACGTGAACCGGGGCCGAGATCACCGCGCAGGGGATCCCTAGTCGCTTGCCGATGTGCCGCTCCATCTGCGTACCAAGGATCAGTTCGGGCTGGGCGGCTTCGATCGCGCGCTCGACTTCCAGATAGTCGTCGGTGATCAGCGGCTCTATCCCCATCTCCTGCGCGAGAGCGCGGAGTGGACGGGCTTGCTCACGGTTGTAGCACCCCAAACCGGCGAGCTCGAAGGCCATCTCGTCGCGAGCGATGCGCGCGGCGGCGATTGCATGGGTGCCGTCACCGAAGACGAAGACCCGCTTTCCTGTCAGATAGGCCGAATCGACCGAAGCGGCCCACCACGGTTGGCGCAAGCGGCCCTCATCGATCGGACACCTCTGGCCGGAGAGCGTGCGCACCTCTTCGATGAAGGCCCGGGTGGCGCGGGTGCCGATGGGGACGGTTCGGGTGTAGGGCTGATCAAGGGCCCGTTCGGCCCACCGGGCGGCGGATTCAGCGGTTTCTGGGTAGAGCAGTACATTGAAATGCGCAGCCCCCATGCGTGCGATATCGGCCGGACGCGCGCCCATCGGCGCGGACACGTTCACAGCAATGCCCATCTCGTTCAGCAGCGCGGCCACTTCCGTCGCGTCGTCGCGATGGCGGAAGCCGAGCCCGGTGGCGCCGAGAAGGTTGCAGCTGACCTGTTCGCTCCGCGCGATCGGTCGGGCGAGCGCGCGGGCGATCTGCAAGAAAGCCTCATCACAGCCGAAGTTTTCCTTCCGCTGATAGCTAGGCAGTTCGAGTGGGATGACTGGCACAGGCAAACCCATCGTGGCCGCAAGGCCACCGGGATCATCCTGGATCAGCTCAGCGGTGCAGGAGGCGGCCACCATGATCGCCTCGGGGCGGAAGCGATCGTAGGCATCCTGGCAGGTGGCCTTGAAAAGGGCCGCTGTATCGGCACCCAGATCGCGCGCCTGGAACGTAGTGTAGCTGACAGGTGGGCGGTGGCCGCGCCGTTCGATCATCGTGAAAAGCAGGTCCGCGTAGGTGTCGCCCTGAGGTGCGTGAAGCACCAGGTGCAAACCCTGCATCCCGGTCGCTACGCGCATTGCGCCGACGTGGGGCGGGCCTTCGTATGTCCAGAGGGCGAGTTTCATGGTTGGCCATTCAAGAACATGGACGGAGACACGCTCATTCGGCGGCCTCCATTCTTGAGGTTGGGCCCGAAAGTGCAGCGCGTCGGCGCAACGGTCGGGCGAAAAGCGCGGCCAAATCGCCGGCCTGTTCGTAAAAATGGACCGGCGTGAACACCAGTTCGATCGCCCATTTCGTAGCTAAACCTTCGGCCTCCAAAGGGTTGGCGAGGCCCAGGCCACAGACGGTCAGGTCCGGCCGCGCGGAACGAACGCGGTCGATTTGGCGGTCGACATCCTGGCCTTCGGAAAGGCACGGACCTGGAGCAATGAGGTCAAGCTCGGCGCCATGGATCTCGGCATGCAGGTAGGGCGTGCCAATCTCGATCGCGTGCATACCGCATTCACGGGTCAGAAAACGGGCCAGCGGTATCTCAAGCTGGCTGTCGGGCATGAAGAAGATGCGCCGGCCGCGTAACCATTCGGCTGCGGCGGCGATGGATTTCTCAGCGCGGGCGCGGGGGGCAGCGGTGACTTCGTCGACGACCTCGGGGGCGATATCAAATTCGGCAGCGACGGCCTTCAGCCAGAGCGTTGTGCCCTCGGCGCCAAGTGGGAAGGGAGCGTCGATGCGGCGTGCGCCGCGCCGGGAGAGGGCGGCAGATGTTTCGCCCAAAAACGGTTGGGCAAGCGCAAATACCGTATTTTCCCCGACTTCGGGCGCCGCCTCGGCTCGGCGCGCGGGTAGACATCGGACTGGGTGAACACCGATCCGTGCCAGCAAGTCAAGCGCTTGATCCTCGACCACATCGGGGAGCGCGCCGACGAGCAGCAATTCCTTCTGGTCGGTCGGGCGCAAAGCCGGGACCATTGCGGCCAGGCAGGCATCCTCGCCTTCGGTGAAGGTGGTTTCAATACCCGAGCCGGAGTAGCTGAGAACGCGCACATGCGGGGCATGCGCGGCGCTCAATCGCTCGGCGGCCTTGGCTAGGTCGAGCTTGATTACCTCGGAGGGGCAGGAGCCGACGAGAAACAGCTGCCTTATGTCCGGTCGGCGAGCAAGAAGCCGTGCCACCTCGCGGTCGAGTTCGGCATGAGCATCCGCCATCCCGGCGAGATCCTTTTCTTCAAGGATCGCCGTGCCGAAACGGGGTTCCGCAAAAATCATCACGCCGGCTGCTGATTGTAACAGATGCGCGCAGGTGCGGCTGCCGACAACCAGAAAGAAGGCGTCCTGCATCTTGCGGTGCAGCCAGATGATACCCGTCAAGCCGCAAAAGACCTCTCGCTGGCCGCGCTCTTTGAGCACAGGTGCGTTGCGGCATCCGGTGGTGGCTGGGGCACTCATGCCGAGTACTCCCCGGAAACGGGTACCCTGGGCCTGTCCTGAGCGGCGGCGCTCAGCCGGGCGAGGCGCAGTTTGTAGAGGAATTGCGCGGCGTTGACGGCATAGGCGAGATAGGCCAACAGCGCGAGCAACATCAATTCTGCCGGGAGCAAGGCAGCAGTTACCAGACCCCAGAGATAGGCCGTGTGCAGCGCAATGACACCGAAGCTGACGACATCCTCCCAGAAGAAGGCAGGGGCAAAGAGATATTGACCGAACACCTCCTTCTCCCAGATCGCGCCGGTTAGCATGATCAGGTAGAGAAAGCCGGTTTTCACGAGGACCGAGAGCGTCGCGGCTTCGTAGCCGGCGCCTGTCATCAGGAAGCGCGCAACAAGAAACACCGAGACAATGCAGACCAGGAACTGGGTCGGCGCCAGGATGCCCTGCACCAGCGTCCAGATCGAATTATCGCGGCGCTTGCGCTGCTCCTCGGTGTAAAGCCGGTAGCTTTGCGGATTATTCCAGCTTCCCCGTGCCATGCGGCACCCCCACGCGCTGTCTTCACGGAAAGACTAGCCTCAGCGGACGCAGAGTGTCAAACAAGATTTACACTATGTGGGCTTACACTTCGGTGGGAAGGCCCGCGAGTTTCGTCGGTTTCACTATAAGTGCATGTATTATAACAGTAATAATTCATCGATCGAGGTGTCCGATTTTCTCTGGGTCGCCGCGAATGCCCTGGATGTGTAAGTTTCATTTGACATGGCGAGAGGCCTCTGGGAGAGTCGAATCTTGACGCGACGTTCGCTGGGACCGGATCGGTGAAACACGTCGCGCCCGGGGGGGCATGACATGACCGAAATCTCGGACATCTCGCAGACGCGCAGCAACCGCGGCGACGTCCATCTGGAGCGATTCGCCATGCGCGTCGTCGCCCGCATTGCCGGAAGGGCGCCGATCAGGCCAGAAGATACCGACCCGGAGCTTTTGAAGCTCCTGGTCAGGCAGGCGCGGACCGGGGATCCAGCCGTGCTCAACGCCGTTTTCACTCATTTGAACCGCGAACGGATCTCGGCCGATGAGGTGGTGGATCGCCACATCCCTGCCGCTGCGCGCAGTCTGGGCGATGCATGGCATGACGGCGACCTCGATATCCTCGAGACGACACTGGCCATTACGCGCTTGCAGGCGCTGTTGCGCGAACTGGGGCGGGCATGGACTGCCGATCACGCCGGCACCGCCAGTGAGGCGCGGGTGATTCTTGTCGTTCCACAACGCGAGCAGCATACACTTGGGGCGTTGATTGCGGCGCAGCAGCTTCGTCGAGCTGGTGTTTCGGTGAATCTGCAGTTCCTGGTGACGCAGCCGAAGCTAACCGTACTGCTGGCCGAAAGCAGTTACGACGCCGTTTTCATTTCGGTCGCGAACCGATCCAATCTGGAGAACTGCAAGGAGTTGGTGAAAAGCGCCAAGGGCTCTGTCTTCAGGAGCAACCCGGTCGTTGTTGGGGGGGCGCTTCTGGGCGAGATTCATAATCTCAAGGAGTTGACGGGGGCCGATGTGGTGACGAATGATGTAGGGCATGCGCTGGACGCCTGTGGCCTGCGCTCGTATAACCACGCAGCCCAGTGATGGGCCCATGACAAGCGACAACCCCCTCAACCGAGGGTATGGCGCAAGCGAGAGAGGCCACGACGTGACCAGGGATGGAACGAATTTTTCGTCGACCGGTTCGCGCCCGCTCTTCGGTTCCGCGCTACTGTCCGGAATTGTCGCGTCGGCTGCCGACCTCAGCCTGGTGGTTGCGCCAGATGGTTTGATCCGCTCTGCGATGGGAGGGCAGGACAGCCGCAGCTTCGAGCAAGTCGCGAATTGGCCGGGGCGCAGCCTGTCAGACCTCGTCGACACCGAATCCTTTCAGAAGTTCCAGAAACGCTCGGGCGAGGTCTTGGACCACGTGTCCCGGGGTGCGACGGACGCATTCAACTGGGTGGAACTGGTCCATCTGTCGCAAACAGAAGACAACTATCCGGTACGATATTCCCTGCACTGGCTGGAGGATGAAAAAGCCCTGCTGATGCTCGGTCGGGACCAGCGCCCCGTCATCGAGATGCAGCAGCAGATCCTCAACGCTCAGGTCGCGTTGGAGCGGGATTATGAAGCGCAGCGCGAAATGGACACGCGCTATCGGCTTCTGATGGATTTCACCTCGGACTGCATTGCCATCGTGGCCATGGGCAGTGGCAGGGTCGTGGATATCAATCACCACGCCGCGACGCTGTTCGGAAAGGCCCGCGCCGATTTGCTGGGAACAGACTTTTCGCG
>CAZKSE010000002.1:18318-21026 GCA_964555305.1 uncultured Rhodobacter sp.
GTGATCGTCGCGGCGAGCGAGGCATTCCTGAACATCACCGATTCGGTCGGCGTCGAGTCGGTGCGGGGGCGCTCGATGGGCGATTTCCTGGCGCGCGGTGCCATCGATCTCAAGGTGCTTCTGGACAATGCGCGGCGCGCGGGACACCTGCGGAGTTACGCCACAAAGCTCGTGACCGATTTTGATGCGCAGGTCTCAGTCGAGATGTCGGCCTCGTGGTTGGGTGACCGTTCGGATCCACGGCTCGCTCTGATCATCCGGGACACCAGTTCCAGCCTGTCGATGCGTAGCGACCTGTCGCTCGCCGAGGAAAACGTGCGGGGTGTGATGGAGTTGGTCGGGTCGACCGCGCTGAAGGATATCGTTGCTGAAACGACCAATGTGGTCGAACGCATCTGCATCGAAACCGCGATTGAACTGACGCGCAACAATCGCGTTGCGGCGGCCGAGATGCTGGGTCTGTCGCGGCAGTCTCTTTACGTAAAACTCCGCAAACACGGTCTGCTGAGCCGCGAAGAAGAGTGACTTAGAGCGTTTCGGTTTCAAGCTGACACCTAACCGGCCGCATTGAAGTAGGTCCATTATTTTTTCGACGGCGACCTCGTGCGCGAAATGCTGGTCTCCGCAGTCGAGCACACCATGGAGATCGAGCCGGAGGTGCTGACGGGCGCGGGCAAGGAGGAGCGCACGCCGCTGCGCGAGGTTCAGCGAAACGGATACCTGTGCGGGGCAAATTGCGCTGGAAATCCCGAAGTTGCGCAAGGGAAGCTACTTCCCAAGCTTTCTGAAGCCGCGCCGGACTGCCGAGAAGGTTCTAGGGACGGTCAACAGGAAGCTTACATGCATGGGGTCTCGACACCGTGGACGACCTCGTCAAGGCCATGGGAGCGAATGGCATGTCGAAAGCCAAGTCAGCCGCCTCTGCGCCGAAGTTAACGAGCGGGTGCACACCTTCCTCACGCAGCCGCTGGAGAGGGTCATGGCCCTACCTTTGGCTCAAAGCCACCAATGTCGTCGGCTGCGGATGCGGAGCGCCGGCCGGTAATTTGGTTCTGCGCAGTGGACCACGCGACGTGTAATCTCGAATTAACACTTGCTCGGCGTCGCCATGTAAAGCAAACTGGACATAATGAGCAACAGCACCCTTCATAGGAACGCGCCCACGCGCCCCGGGATCCACGGCCCGCCAGCGCCCTGGGCGCTTGTGGAACTCGTGAAACCGATAACCTGGTTTCCGCCGATGTGGGCCTATCTTTGCGGGATCATATCGATCGGCATATGGCCGGACAACTGGGCGCACGTGGCGCTTGGCACTGTCCTGGCGGGGCCGATCGTCTGCGGCATGAGCCAGGCCGCGAATGACTGGTGCGACCGCCACGTCGACGCAATAAACGAACCACATCGTCCGATCCCTTCGGGACGTGTTCCGGGTCGCTGGGGGCTCTATGTGGCGCTGGCGATGTCAGTGCTGGCCTTGGTGGTCGGTTGGCAGTTGGGCCCGTGGGGCTTTGGCGCGACCATGCTGGCGGTGGCCGCAGCCTGGACCTATTCAGCCGAACCACTTCGCCTGAAACGGTCGGGCTGGTGGGGGCCCGGCGCTGTGGGACTGTCCTACGAGACACTGCCCTGGTTTACTGGGGCGGCCGTGCTTGCTGCCGGTGCGCCTCCCTTTGAAGTCGTGGCGATATCTCTCCTTTACGGGTTGGGCGCGCATGGCATCATGACGATCAACGACTTCAAGGCGATAGAGGGAGATCGCCAGATGGGGTTGAGGTCGCTTCCCGTCGTGCAGGGGCCGCAGGTCGCCGCGACCATCGCATGCACGATCATGGTCACCGCTCAATTGGTGGTTATCATGCTTCTGTTGATTTGGGGGCGGCCGACACATGCGCTTCTGATCACTGCGGGCCTTGGGGTTCAGATCTGGGCAATGCGCCGCTGGATGACCGATCCAGCCGGCCTGGCGCCCTGGTTCAATGGGGCGGCTGTGGGTCCCTATGTTCTGGGGATGATGGTTGCGGCCTTTGCCCTGCGCGGGCTCGAGTTCGGGCAATGACGTTGAGTTGGTTCCAGATCATCCGGTTGGGCCTTGTGCAGATGTGCCTCGGCGCGATCGTGGTTCTGATGACCTCCACCCTGAACCGGCTGATGGTGGTGGAACTCGCGCTGCCGGTAATCCTGCCCGGGTTTCTGGTCGCCCTGCACTACGGTGTTCAGATCACCCGACCGAACTGGGGCTTTCTATCGGATCAGGGCGGCAGTCGCAGCCGTTGGATTCTCGTAGGCATGGCGATGCTCGGAACGGGCGGACTCGGTGCGGCGCTCGCGATCCCGGTTCTTGAGACCGCGTTCTGGACTGGGCTGTTGCTGTCGTTCGTGGCCTACGCCCTGATCGGGTTGGGCGTCGGCGCTTCGGGCACCTCGCTACTGGCACTTTTGGCGATGGCGACCGCGCCGCAACGGCGACCTGCTGCGGCAACGATCACTTGGCTGATGATGATCGCTGGAATTGCGTTGACGGCGATTACCGCGGGCCAATTTCTGGACCCCTACAGTCACAGCCGGCTCCTAGCGATCGTTGCGGTGGTCGTTGCCGGGGCGCTTGGCGTGACAGTTCTAGCGATCCATGGGATCGAAGCGCGCGTCATCTGCCGACCGGCGCCACCGGCGATGCGTTTCCGTGACGGGTTGGCGGAGATCTGGGCGGA
>CAZKSE010000002.1:21126-58674 GCA_964555305.1 uncultured Rhodobacter sp.
GACCGGCGCCACCGGCGATGCGTTTCCGTGACGGGTTGGCGGAGATCTGGGCGGAGCGACGTGCGCGCCATTTCACCCTCTTCGTGTTCCTGTCTATGACCGCTTATTTCATGCAGGAACTGATTATGGAGCCGTATGCGGGTCTGGTCTTCGGTTTCACGCCAGGTCAGTCGACGACGATGTCGGGGGCGCAGAACGGGGGCGTCTTCCTGGGCATGCTGGCGGTGGGCTTGCTGGCCACGGGTTTGCGATTGGGAAGCTTGCGCGGGTGGGTCGTCGCGGGCTGTCTGGGCTCGGCCGCGAGCCTAGGGTCCATCGCGTTGGCAGGGGTAAGTGTCGTGCCACTGGTTCCGCAGGTGGTGGCCCTTGGGTTTTTCAACGGGATGTTCGCGGTCGCCGCCATTGGCGCCATGATGCAATTGGCAGGCGAAGGGCGCGAAGCGCGCGAGGGCACGCGCATGGGGCTCTGGGGGGCAAGCCAGGCGATTGCCGCGGGTTTCGGCGGTCTTGCTGGTGCGGCGCTAGTTGATCTTTTTCGCACTGTCCTGCCGACCCGGCAGGCTTTCGGCGTGACCTTCTTGTTCGAAGCCACGCTTTTTGTCGCGGCGGCTGCGGTCGCGATGCGGATCATGTCGCCCGCACCGCCGGTGCAGGCCCAGCTGGTTGCGGGAGAATGAGCATGGCCTATGACGTCTTTGTGGTGGGCGGCGGGCCTTCGGGTGCCACGGCCGCGGAAGATCTGGCACGGGCTGGCCACAGTGTCGCGCTGTTGGACCGTGCGGGGCGGATCAAACCCTGCGGTGGCGCTATTCCACCCCGGTTGATCCAGGACTTCAACATTCCTGACGCACAGTTGGTCGCGCGCATACGCACTGCGCGAATGATCTCACCCACTGGGCGGGCCGTCGATATTCCGATTGAAAACGGCTTTGTGGGAATGGTCGATCGCGAGCATTTTGACGAGTTCCTACGCGTCCGCGCGGCCTATCATGGCGCCGAACGCCTCACTGGCACCTTTTTGCGGATCGAGCGCGACTCAGCGGGCACGCATGTTGTCTGGCGCGCCAAGGCGGATGGTTCCGAAATCAGGAGCCGTGCGCGGGTCGTCATAGGCGCTGATGGCGCGCGTTCGAGCGTGGCGCGCCAGCAGGTGCCCGGCGGCGACAAGATCCCCTATGTCATCGCCTATCATGAAATCATCGCCGCGCCGCCGGCCAACGACACCTATCGCCCGGACCGCTGCGATGTGATCTACGACGGCCGTATTTCGCCTGATTTTTATGGATGGGTCTTTCCGCACGGAGCACAAGCAAGCGTCGGCATGGGTACCGAGAAACCTGATGTCGACCTGAAGCAGGCAACCGCAGCACTGCGCGAGATGTCAGGCCTGACCGGATGTACGACCCTGAGGCGCGAAGGCGCACCGATCCCGCTTCACCCGATGGATCGGTGGGACAACGGCCGAGACGTGGTTCTGGCAGGCGATGCCGCGGGCGTCGTCGCGCCCAGTTCGGGCGAAGGGATTTACTACGCGATGGTTGGCGGGCGTGTCGCGGCCATGGCGGCTCAGGCGGCGCTGACCTCGGGCCGCGGCAGGGAGCTGTCTTTGGCGCGCAAGCTCTTCATGCGTAAGCACAAGACCGTGTTCCGGGTATTGCGTTCTATGCAAGATGCCTATTATCGCTCTGATGAACGACGCGAGCGTTTTGTGAGCCTGTGCCATGACATCGACGTCCAGCGCCTCACTTTCGAGGCCTACATGAACAAGCAACTGGTGCGAGCCCGCCCATTGGCGCATGTCAAGATCGGCATAAAGAACCTGCTGCACCTTACGCGGCTTGTCTCGCCGGGGTATACATGAGCGCGGCGCAGATGATTCCGGCCTGGGTCGACGGGCAGTTGCGGCCGGTGGAAAAGCTGGAAGTGCATCTCCGTGGGCTGCGGCATCAGGCCATTTCGGTCTTCGTGGTGCGCGGCCACGAAGTGCTGATCCAGCGCCGAGCCCTGGACAAGTACCATACCCCGGGACTGTGGGCGAATACGGTCTGTACGCATCCGCATTGGCGCGAGAGCCATGCCGCCTGCGCCAAGCGGCGCCTGCAGGAGGAACTCGGCATTACAGGACTGGCGCTGCATCACGTTGGTGAGATCGAGTACCGCGCAGAGGTCGGGAGTGGGTTGATTGAGCATGAAGTTGTGCAGGTCTTCACTACAGAAGCACCTCCTGATCTGGTGATCGCTGCCAATCCGGAGGAGGTAATGGACAGCGCATGGATGGACCTCGACCGTTTGGCCGAGGACACTCTCCGCAATCCCGCGCGATACACGCCGTGGCTGCGACTCTATATCGCAAAACATCGCGCAACCATTTTCGGGGCGGGTTCACCAGCTCATTGATCAGAGCTCTCGTGAGTGAAAGTGCCACTCAAACTATGCTAAGCGAGCCGGTGATTTTCCATCTGCGCCCAAGGCACAGTACTTGCCAAGAAATTCAAGTATTGGAGCGGTGACCGCCTCTGGTGCCTCTTCATGGGCCAGGTGGCCCAGGCCGGCCAGTTCCGAGTAGGTGGCCATTGGCAAGCGCGCCGTGGCGCGCTGCGAGACGTGTGGGGGCACCGCCATGTCCCGCGCGCCGGCGATCAAGAGCACTGGCAAGCTGAGTTGCGGCAATCGCTCCAGCAAGGGCTCCAGTGTCCAGTCGGCCATCATGCTCAGGGTCGCATCTACATGCGAAGATGCAGTGAACAATTGCCTGTAGCGGGCGACCTCTCGTGGCGGCAACGCTGATCCGGTTGATGCGATGAGTCGTTCGATCCGCTGCGGTTGTGCGGCAACGCGCGTCACGAGATGCGCAACGAATGGACTGAGTGTCATGGCGCGGGCAAGCTTGGGGAAGAGCCAACCGGCGAAACCATCAAAAGGTCCCAGTGCGGCGTTCAGACCGACAACACAGGACGGATGGCGCGGCAGAACTTCGGCCAAGCGGAGGGCGATGGCGGCACCCGCGGAATGCCCGATGATTGCGTCTGGCCGCCACCCCTGGTCCACCACAAGCGCAACAAGGTCATCGGCGATGTCGTCCAGTCCGAACCGCATCCGTCCGGTCCGCGTGAATCCCTGGCCGGGCAGATCAGGTGCGATCAGGCGAAATCCGGGCAGATGCGGTCGCAATGACACCCAGCTGTGTGCCGACGCCCCGGCGCCGTGCAGAAGCAACACGTCAGGCCCGACGCCGCTTATCTGGACATGCCAATCATGTGGTGCGCAGAGGATCCGTCTCGATGCGCTTCTCAGAGGCCAGTTATGCGGCAGGCGATCCGGAAGGGGACGAAGCACCATTTTCTCAATCGCTGAGCAGCGTGCCGAGCGCGGCCGAGATCTGCGCCGCGCCGGCGCGGGGTAACGCAAGACACTCTGCTCCCATCGCAGCCGATAGTGCGGTGAGCGTAGGTTGCGGGCGGATGCCGGTATCGATGACCACCGCGCGATGCCCACTTGCTGCGATCGCGCGGGCCGCGCGGGCGGAGTCTTTGCCGGCAAGGTCGCGCGTGGCGCGGCCATCCAGAGCGATGTTGGCGCGTCCGTCGGTCAGCAGTGCGATTATCGGGGTCATTCCACGCCCCCTCGCCTGGGCCGCGGTCGAGAGGGCCAGGGTCAGGCCCGCCGCCAGCGGCGTGCCGCCGCCACCCGGCAGCCCCGCAAGCCGCCTTTTCGCCTGAACCAGCGAGCGGGTCGGCGGAAGTGTCAGCTCGGCGTTCTCGCCACGGAAAGTGACCAGGGCGACGTGATCGCGGCGAGCGTAGGCCGCGGCCAGCAGCAATTCCACGGCGCCTTTTGCCTCCGCCAGACGCGTGATCGCTTGGCTGCCCGAGGCATCGACGACGAAAATGAGCAGGCGGTCGGTTTGTTCCTCATGCCGACGCAAATGCAAATCGCCGGGCATGATCACCAGTCGCCCATTGCGCCGGATCGCTTCGCGCAGCTTCTGCCAGGGGGCGGCAGCGCGCAACGTGGCCACCAGGTCGATCCGCCGGCCATTGCCTGGCAGCCCCGGGCGTGCTGGCAGTGGGCGTCCTCGCACGAGTGATTTGCGTGTGGTGCCGGCCCCGCTTCCGGCCCCACGCGCGGTGCGCGCGGCCCGTAACCCCTCGAGCCGCGCCAGCAGATCGGGGGGGAGCGCCGCGCGGGCTGCCTCGACCAGGATCTCGCTTGGCAAAGGGGTTGAACTCGTGTCGTCGATAGGCTGGTCTGGAGAGGAGCTCTCCTCCGGAGGGGGCGTTTCGGGCGGCGTCGCTTCGCGCGGATCCGGGGGGAGAACGGCGGCCCGGTGGCCGTAGACAAGTTCAACGGCTGTGGTCAGGTCCGTCTCGGACAACTGATCATGGCCGCGCCAAGCGGCGGCAGCGCGGGCGCAGGCGTGGGCGAGAAGGACCGCGCGGCCGCTGTCGATGCCGAGCGTCGCGGCGGTCACAACC
Source organism: uncultured Rhodobacter sp. (assembly GCA_964555305.1). GTDB lineage: Bacteria > Pseudomonadota > Alphaproteobacteria > Rhodobacterales > Rhodobacteraceae > Pararhodobacter. The sequence goes on from CAZKSE010000002.1 coordinate 25,602, forward strand.
AGCCGTGTGAGCGCGCTCGGGTCTGCGGGCAGGAGCGCCAAGCGGGAACGCGCTTGGGAAATCGCCCCAGCAGGCCATACCAAGGGTGTCGTGTCCCCCCAGGCCAGACCGTCGAGAGACAGGAAAAGGCCCAACCGATCAGCCAGTCCGGCGGGCAACGCCTCGTCCGGGTCAGCGCCTTCATCCAGCGCAATGAGCGACTGGCGCGCTCGCTGGTACTGCCCTCCAGCATCCAGCGCCTGGCCCAACCGTGCAGCGAGACCGGGCGGGCAGCGTTCGGCCATCGTGAGCAGGAAGGTTCCGCCGTCAGCCAGCAATCCGCGGCTCTTGACCGGTTGTCCTGCAGCGAGTGTCGCCGCAAGGTCCAGCTCCCCGAAAAGTGCGCTATCGTCTATGCCGGGATGCAGGCGTCGTGGCGAAAGAGGCGCCAATCCGGCGACCACTCGGTCGCGCAACGGGCCTGCGCGCGCGCGCAGCCAAAGCCCTCCAAGACCATCAGGGTCCACCAGAAACATCGTAACTGCCAGCCTGACGCGATCCCAAGGAGCCGGTTCGCTGCTGGGTCGTCCAGGCGGCGTGGCGGTTTCGTCAAAAGGTGTCATGGATCGGTCGACCGTTTGACCCGCATCCGGCAGGATGGTCCTGGACTGGCAGGCCAGGCGCACAAGGTCACGGCAACACCTCTTCAACCTGGCGGGCGACACGGGCGGTGGACCCCGCCTCGTCCAGCGGATCGCGGCGAAGACGGTGCCGGAGCGCGGAGGGGGCGACGGTGCGAAGATGTGCGCGAGAGACCTCCTCCGCGCCCTCGAGCGCGGCGAGCGCGCGAGCGGCGCGCAGCAACGTCAGTTCTCCGCGCAACCCATCGGCCCCCAGCGCCAAGCAGAGGGCGGCGCAATCATGCAGCGCCACATTGGACGCCCGCACGCTTGGTAACACCGAACGGGCTTGCAGGATCGCGCCGCGCAGTTCTGTCTCTAACTGTTGGCAGCTTTCAATGAAGGCCGCATGGTCGCGCTCCCAAGCGTCGCGGCGGCGAATGACCTCGATGCGCGTCTCGATATCCTTGGGGCTCTTCACCTCGACCGACAAGCCAAAACGGTCCAGTAACTGTGGACGCAGCTCACCTTCCTCGGGGTTGCCGGAGCCGACAAGAACGAAGCGCGCAGGGTGACGGATCGACAGCCCCTCGCGCTCGACGACGTTCTCACCTGACTGGGCCACGTCGAGGAGCAGATCAACGATGTGGTCCTCCAGCAGGTTCACTTCGTCGATATAGAGGTAGCCACGGTTTGCGCGGGCCAGAAGTCCTGGCTGGAACGCTTTCTCGCCGCGTGTTAGCGCGCGTTCGATGTCGAGCGCGCCTGTCACGCGATCTTCCGTCACGCCAAGCGGCAGATCAACCACCGGAGTCGGGCGGCTGGTGACCTGGTGGTCGGCAATCTGCGCCCAGTGAGGGCAATCCTCGGGTCTGGGAGAGTTGACTGGGCAACCCGCGACGGCATCGATCGGCGGCAGGAGCGCGGCGAGGGCGCGCACGGCCGTTGACTTGCCGGTTCCGCGGTCGCCAAAGACCAACACCCCACCGATCCCGGGGTCTATCGCCGTCAGGATCAGTGCCTGCTTCATTTCGTCCTGCCCAACGATGGCGGTAAAGGGGAAGGGGGTCATAAGGCTTCCTTGGCAATGGGTTGTGGAATCGGCGGCGCGCCATTCCAGTGGCCCTCGCAGTGGGTGAGGCGGAAACGCGCGAAAAGCTCTTCGGTAAACCAGCCCTCCTCGCGCACGGCACGAACCGCGGCGGCGTGGGCGCCGGTGCGGGCGAATGCGGACATGGTTCGGGCGTCGGGCCAAACCGAGAAGGTGACCTGCTGTAAAAGTGGAACCTCGCCGATCCCGATCTTGAACAGGACGTTCGGGTCAGCGCCGATACGCGCCGAGATGTCCGGCGAGCGCGCCCAGAACCGCACGGCCCGCGAGGGGCGGACAGTTGCACGGGTGAGCACCGCCAGCGGCCCCCCGGGACCAGTATCGGCCTGCGCCTCAAAAGGCCTCTGACCGGCCCAATGCCCACGCACATCACGGGCGCTCAGATGAAAGACGACGCTTTCATCAGCGCGTCCGCGCCAACGTGCGTAAGGGCCGGGGCCGTCAATGGCTGTTCTCGCGGCTTGCGGATCACGCCAGACCGCGAGAATCGCCCAGACCGCCCAGTTCGGCCGCGGCGTGAACCCCTCTCCCGTGCCTGAGCCGCAGAGCTTGAAGAAGCTTAATCCCGGGAGCCGCGCCAACCCGGGACGGGCGATGGCCATCTGCCAAAGAACCCAAAGTCGACCAGGCAGAGTGTTGAACCGGAACAGGCTGAGCGTGACAGTCTGCATCGCGCTGCGACCTCCGTTTGTAAATCTACATTGTCACAAGTGTCAGGTACTAGCAAACACAAACTGCCAAATTTGATTGACGACGCGAAAAAATGTAAACCATAATGGACATATCAGAGGGGGTCGATCATGAAGATGGACACTGCCGCGACGGCATCGGCTGATGCCATTGTCATCGGCGCGGGGCTTGGCGGCTTAGCTGCGGCAATGCGTTTGGGGGCACGTGGGTGGCGTGTGACGGTGATCGACCGGCTGGACCGGCCCGGTGGGCGGGGGTCTTCCATCGCGCAGGGCGGTCATCGCTTTGACCTGGGTCCGACGATCGTCACCGTGCCGCAAGGACTCCGTGATCTCTGGGCGGCTTGCGGGCGAGACTTCGATGCGGACGTAACGCTGAAGCCAATGGACCCTTATTACCGCATCCTTTGGGAGGACGGTTCCAAATTCGACGCACGGCAAGACCCAGCCGCCATGCGGTCCGAAGTGGCCCGGCTTTCGCCCGACGATCTGGCCGGTTACAATCGTTTCCTGCGCGACGCCGAGGAGCGCTACGGCTTCGGATACGAGGATCTGGGCCGTCGCCCCATGCTTAAGCTCTGGGATCTGATCCGGGTCCTGCCACGTTTCGCTTGGCTCCGTGCCGATCGCTCCGTTCATGCCCACGCGGCACGCAGGGTTCGTGATCCGCGGTTGCGCTTTGCCTTGTCATTTCATCCGCTCTTCATCGGGGGCGACCCGTTCCATGTGACATCGATGTATTCACTGGTCAGCCATCTGGAGGCGGCGTTTGGCGTGCATTATGCGATGGGGGGTGTTCAGGCCATCGCCGAGGCCATGGCGCGCGTGATCGAAGAGCAGGGCGGCCGGGTGGTTCTGGGCACCGAGGTTGACGAGGTGATCGTCGCGCGGGGGCGTGCTGCCGGGGTCAAGCTGACCGACGGAAAGATTCTGCCCGGCGCCATCGTGATTTCGAACGCGGATGCGGGACATACCTATGACCGGCTTCTACGCAAGAAGCCCCGGCGGCGCTGGACACCCGCACGTCTGCGGCGGGCGCGGTGGTCGATGGGGCTCTATGTTTGGTACTTCGGCACCCGTGGCACGGCGACCAAGTGGCCAGAGGTGGGTCATCACAACATCTTGGTCGGTCCGCGCTACCGGGAGCATGTGAAGGACATCTTCATCCGCGGCCGACTCAGCGAGGACATGAGCCTGTATGTGCATCGCCCGTCGGTCACCGACCCGTCGGTTGCGCCGGATGGCGGTGATACGTTCTACGCGCTCAGCCCCGTTCCGCACCTGGGGCATGACAATGGCGTCGACTGGGCGCAGGAGGCCGAACCCTATCGCCAGCGGATGCTGAAGATGCTGGAAGAGCGGTTGCTGCCGGGTTTGTCCGAACAAGTGACCGAAAGCCTGGTTTTCACACCTGAAACCTTTCGCGACCGATACCTTTCGCCTCATGGCGCAGGCTTTTCGATCGAGCCGAGAATTCTTCAATCAGCCTGGTTCCGGCCCCATAATCTGTCCGAGGAGTTGCCGGGCCTCTACCTCGTCGGCGCGGGCACGCATCCCGGCGCGGGTTTGCCGGGGGTGATCGGCACCGCAGAGGTTCTCTCGCAACTGGTGCCCGACCCACCAATCCGTCACGCGGTTCCCGTCGGGACGGGTAATCGGATGGCCGCGGAATGATCCCGGCAGCGGATCTCGCCCATTGCCGGGATGCGATCCGCACGGGCTCGCTTTCGTTCCACGCGGCATCGAAGCTGTTGCCTCGTCGCGTGCGCGAACCGGCGCTTGCGCTTTATGCCTTCTGCCGCCTCGCCGATGATGCGGTCGATGAGGTGGTGGAGTCCGACGGCGCGTCGAAAGCGCAAGCCGTCCTGCGGCTGAGTGAGCGGTTGGATCAGGCCTATGCCGGGCGCCCGCGCAATGCGCCGGCGGACCGTGCCTTTGCTGCTTTGATCGCGCAGTTTGACATGCCCCGTGCCTTGCCCGAAGCGTTGATGGAGGGGTTGGCCTGGGATGCCGAGGGGCGACGCTACGAGACGTTCTCGGAGGTCCTGGCCTATTCGGCGCGGGTTGCGGCGGCTGTCGGTGCGATGATGTGCGTGCTGATGCGTGTGCGCGACCCCGACCGGCTGGCGCGGGCCTGTGACCTGGGGCTGGCGATGCAGTTGACGAACATCGTCCGCGATGTTGGCGAGGATGCACGGGCAGGGCGGATCTACCTGCCTCTCGAATGGCTGGATGAGGCCGGGATCGATCCCACCCGCTTTCTGGCCGGACCATGCTTTACTTCCGGTCTTGCCGAAGTCATCGATCGGTTGATCGAACAAGCCGACCGTCTCTACTTGCGGTCGGAGCCGGGGATCGCCGGGCTGCCGCTGACCTGCCGGCCGGGCATCTTTGCGGCGCGGCATGTCTATGCGGGGATCAATGGCGCGGTGCGCGAGCGCGGGGGCGACTCGATCAGTGGTCGCGCTCGCACCAGCCGGGGGCAGAAGGCACGCTGGTTGTGCCTGTCGGTTCTGCGTAGCGCAGCGGCGCAGGTGGTGCCGCGGCCGGCGACGCTGCATGCCCGGCCCGTGCCCGAGGTCGCGTTTCTGGTCAATGCGGCCGCTCGGGCGCCGGCGCCGAACGGCCGGCCGGAGACGGTGCTGACCGTGCTGGAGGCATTGCGGGCGCAGGACATGCGCGTGCGTTCTGGGCTCCGAGGCTCCTGATCGCGGGATGCGCGGTGGGGTTGGCCTTTGCTGGCCCGGGGGGTAGCTTGGGGCAAATGGAAAAGGGCGGCGCGCATGGACTTCATGTTATTTCTCACCTTCCTGGCCGCCTGTGGCGCCGCGGCAACGACGGGCGCGATGTTCGACCCGGGCAAATGGTACGAAGAACTGGACAAACCCGGTTGGACCCCGCCCGGCTTTGTCTTCCCGCTGGTCTGGACGACGCTCTATCTGGTGATGGCCTATGCAGCGATGCGCGTTGCCGTGCTTCCCGGGAGCGGGCAGGCGCTGGCTTTCTGGGCTGCGCAGATTGCACTCAACACGCTTTGGTCTCCGGTCTTCTTCGGTCTGAAGCGGATGCGGGCGGCTTTCATCGTGCTGATCGCGCTCTGGGTGGCGGTGGCGCTTACGCTGATCAGCTTCTGGATTCTGGACCCGGTCGCGGGGATCCTGATGGTGCCGTATCTGGTATGGGTGAGCCTTGCGGGCGTGCTGAATTTCTCGGTATGGCAGCGCAACCCTGAATACGCCTGAGATCCGCAGCGCCGCAGGCGGCACAGCGTCGGGCCTTAGAAACGCCACCCGGGACGCCGCGGGACGCGGAGCGCGATTAGCGGCTTCAACAGCGGCGAGGCGAAGCGGCGCAGGTCGAGCGCTTCGTGAACGCCGGTTGTTTCCTCGCCCTCGATCCGGGTGCGGACCTGGGCGCGGCAGTAAAACGGGGCATCGAGCATCGGGCGCACCTGCCGTGGCGCGTATCCGGCGTCCGCCCGGGTCTCGCGCCGCACTGCCCAAAGGCTGCGCCGAAACCGGGAGAGCGGCGGCGCCTCCGCAGGTTCGATCCGCCCGTCGGGGGTGAAATGCAGTGCCGTGGCCAATTGGCTGCCATCCTTGCGCGTGGCGTCGTAGAAACAGGTTGCCCCGCCCCGATGCGGAAAGCGACCCCAAGTCCAGAACCGAAAGTCGGCTTCCAGCGCGGCTGTACCGAAGTTGGCGTCGAAATAGCCGTGCCCCTTCCAGCGGTGGCCTTGGGTCAGATCGACCTCGACCCGGGCGATGGGGGCGAAAGGTCGCCAGACATGGCGGGCATCCGGTGTCAACGGAACGGTGCGGTCGAAAAGAGCCACCGGCGTCAGCGTGACCGTGCCGCGCACCCGGCTTACCAGCGGCGGGGCGCCGATCTCGTCTACTTCCACGATCAGTTGCGTGCCGGTCCAGTGCATCCCGCTGGGGCCGATCTGCAGCCGCTCGCGAGACTGGCGCAGTGCGGCAGAGCCCCGGTCGGTCATGGTGAAGCGCCCGCCCGGCCCGTAGGTTGCCACATTCAGGCAGACGTGGTTCCGGGGATCACGACGGCCGGACCAGCGATACCAAGGCGAAAAGACCGAGCCGATGAACCCGATCACGGAGAGCGCGCGGTCGCCGCCGTCGCTGATGGCGTCGAGATACCACCAGGCGTAGCCATCGGGCGGAACATCGAGCGAGAAGTCCGGTCCGCCAGGACCGCCGCGGCGGCATGCGCGCCCGAGATCGCCGCCATCGGCACGCCCGCCCCCGGATGCGTCCCTCCCCCCGCCAGGTAAAGGCCTTCGATCCGCGTTCGTGCCGTTGGCCGCAGGAATGGGGCCAGCGCCCCGTGCGGGCTGCGTCCGTAGAGCGCTCCGCGGCTGGCCGGGAACAGCCGAGCGAAATCCGCAGGCAGCGTTAGTTCCGCCGGGGTCGGATGCGGGTTGAAGGTCAGGCCGAACCGGGCCAGGCGGTCGAAGGTCTGAGTCGGGCATGTGGCGGCCTCCGTTACGGATTGCGGGCTTGCGCCGGGTGCGCAGGATGGAGCGTTGAGGATGATCTGGAAACGTTCGACCGACGGTGCCGGCGTGGGGCCGGCTCGGTCCTGGGCGCAGATGTAGAGCGTGGGCGCGCCGGGGGTTTGACCGCGGGCGAGGGGGGCGAATTCGTCCGCTTCGGCATCGGCGAAGAAAAGGTTGTGATGCGTGAGTTCTGCGCCGGTCACTTGGGCGGCAAAGGTCCAGACGCGGGCGGAAAGCGCGCGCGGTTCGGTCGCGGATCGGCCGACGGCGCGGGTTGGCGCGCGCCCCAGCAGACCTGCGCGCAACGCCGCCGGATCGCCATTGAAGACTGCCTGCCGGCAGGCGACGCGCAGGCCTGAGCGCAGCGACAGGCCGTCCAGCGCGCCCGATGAGACGGAGATCTGCTGGACCGGCGTGTTCAGATAGAGCCGCCCCCCCAGGCTGGTGAAGACCGCGGCCAGGGCCTGCGCCAGTGAATGCATCCCACCCTGGACGGACCAGACGCCTGCGGCTTCGGCCCGCCAGATCAGGCCCAGGACCGCCGGCGCACGCGAGGGGACGCCCCCGACATAGGTGGCATACCGTCCGAAAAGCTGGCGCAGGCGTGGATCGGTGAAGTGGCTGCGAAGAAGCGCGGCAAGTGACCGGCCCGGCGCGACCAGCGGCCAGAGGGCGGGATCGCGCAGGGCGGCGCGTGCTGCCGCCAGCGGCGCGGGGCGGGCCGCCTGCATCATCGGGCCTTCGAAGGCGCCATGAGCCTTGATCATCAGCGTGTCGAAGCGCCGGAACTCGGCCGCGGCGCGCGCGCCGAAGGCGGCGCCGATCGCCTGGGTGCTGGCATCGGTCTCGGGGAAAAGATCCAGCTGCGGCCCGTCACGCCACCAGTGCCGGGCGAGAATGGGTTGCGGCAGGAGCGTCAGGTGATCGGCCAGCCGCGTGCCGGCGGCGTCAAACAGGGCCTCAAGGACCGGGCGCATGGTCAGGACGGTGGGGCCGGCATCGACCGGGCCCGCGGTGCTTTGCAGGGTGCGCATCTTGCCGCCGGGCCAGGCGTGGGCCTCGAACACTGCGACATCGGCGCCGGCTGCGGCCAGCCGGATCGCCGCCGCCAGCCCGCCGATGCCGGCGCCGATGACCGCCACCTCGGCCTGGATGTCTGCCTTTGATCGCATGGCAACGATACTTGACTTGACAGCGGCATATGTCCAGTATGATTTACATAAATACTGTAATTGTTATTGGACACGGGGTGGATCGGCGATGGATCTTTCGCGGCGCATTGAAATGGCGATGACTGCGGCCATCGAACGGGGGCAGGCGAGCGGGCCTGTGCGCCTTGGGCATGCGCTCAACTATGCGGTGGTGCCCGGTGGCGCCCGGATCCGGCCGACGATCTGCCTGTCGGTGGCGCTGGCCTGCGGTGACGACCGTCCGGCGCTGGCCGATGCGGCCGCGGTGGCGCTTGAGCTGATCCATTGCGCGAGTCTCGTTCATGACGACCTGCCCGCCTTCGATAATGCTGACTTCAGGCGGGGAAAGCCGACCGTTCATATGGCGTTTTCCGAACCCCTGGCGGTTCTGACCGGGGACGCGCTGATCATCGCCGCCTTCGAGGCAGTGGCGCGCGCCGTCGCGGAGGATGCCACCACCGACGCCTTGCGCGCCCTGGCGTTGACCCGGCTGCTGGCGCAGCACACCGGCATGCCGCAGGGCATCTGCGCCGGGCAGGGGTGGGAGAGCGAGGAGAGCGTCGATCTGCGGGCCTATCATCGCTCAAAAACCGGTGCGCTGTTCATGGCGGCAACGAAGATGGGGGCGGTGGCGGCCGGTCAGGACCCGGAGCCTTGGGAGGAGTTGGGCGCCCGCATAGGCGAGGCGTTTCAGGTTGCCGATGATTTGCGCGACGCTCTCTACGACGCCGAGACACTGGGCAAGCCGGTCGGCCAGGACGCGGCTCTTGCGCGGCCGTCGGCGGTGCAGGAACTGGGCGTCGATGGCGCGATCCGCAGGTTGCGGGATATCCTGTCGGGTGCGATCGCCTCGATCCCCTCTTGCCCGGGTGAGGCGCGGTTGGCGGCGATGGTGCAGCTTTACGCCCAACGGATGACGCCCGCCGCGCATGCGCGGTCATGAGTGCGGTGCAGCTGGCGGGCTGCCGGAAAGGGTCCGCACATGGCCGCGTGGGATGAAATGGCGCCGCCGGCGGCGAGCTGGGTCAACCGCTTGGCGGGGTCGCGTCGGTTCCAGGCCTGGGCGGCGCGCGTTCCAGGGCTGAGGTGGGTTGCTCGTCGCGAAGGAGCGGCGATTTTCGATATCATGCAGGGTTTCGTGCGGAGCCAGGTGCTGATGGCGCTGGTTGAGCTGCGGTTGCTGCATCTGCTCTCGGAAGCGCATGCGAGTGCGTCGGCACTGGCCGCCCGCTGTCAAATCCCCGAGGCGCGCCTGGCGGTTCTGCTACAGGCCGGCGCGGCGCTGGGGTTGTTGCGGCGTCGGGGGGCGGAATTTTCGCTGTCCCGGCGCGGTGCGGCCTTTCTGGCAGTGCCGGGGCTGGAGGAGATGGTGCGCCATCACCGGGTCCTCTACACCGACCTGGCCGATCCCGCCCCCTTCTTCCGCGGGGAGACCGATCCGGCGCTTGCCCGCTTCTGGCCCTATGTGCTGGGCGGGGGCGGCGATGCGGATGCGGCGGCGCGCTATTCGCGGTTGATGGCGGAAAGCCAGGCGCTGGTCGCCGAAGAGACGCTGGCCAGCATCTCGCTTTCAGGACTTACTCACCTGATGGATGTGGGCGGTGGGACGGGGACCTTCCTGCGTGCCGTTCGCGGCAGCGCGCCGGGGCTGCGCCTGACCCTTTTCGATCTGCCCGAGGTGGTGGCGCAAGCCGCGCTGCCCGCCGATGTGGCCCGCAAGGGCGGCAGTTTCCGCGATGGCGTGCCGGATGTCGGCGCCGATGCCATCAGCCTGGTGCGGGTGCTCTACGATCATGGCGACGATACTGTTGCCGCGCTGTTGCGTTCGGTGCGGGACGCTCTGCCGCCGGGGGGGCGGCTGATTCTGTCCGAGCCGATGTCGGGCGGCGTTTGCCCGGATCCGCAGGTTGATGTGTACTTTTCAATTTACACCTTGGCGATGCAGACGGGCCGCACCCGCTCTTCCGAAGAGATCGCGAGAATGCTGACCGCTGCCGGCTTTTCGAACCTGAAGATATATCATGGATACAGGCGCTTCATCACAACGGCGCTGCAGGCAGAATGGGCGCCCCGGGCGGCTGCGTAATCATCTGCCTAAAACTGTCCACTATTATTGACATACAAACATGTAAGTTTAAAGTGACATCAAGGGGCCTACTGCGAACCGCCACTGAGTCGGTGCAGGACCAAGGAGAAGCCGCAGTGCAGACCAGGGCGATCATTCTTTCCGGACCACGAGCGCTTTCGCTGGGTCATGTCGGGCTGAAGGCGCCGGGGCCGCGCGATCTGGTGGTCCGGATCAGCCATTCCGGCACTTCCACCGGAACCGAGAAGCTTTTCTGGTCCGGGCAGATGCCGCCTTTTCCGGGCATGGGCTATCCGCTGGTCCCGGGCTATGAGGCCGCAGGCGAGGTCGTCGAGGCCGGCGCGGAGACCGGGTTCGTTCCCGGCGAGCGGGTCTTCGTTCCGGGCGCGAACTGCTTTACCGCCGCCGACAGCGGGCCGATGCATGGCCTTTTCGGCGGCGCCGCGCAGATGCTGATCACCGATGCCGCGCGCGTCACCCGGATCGATGCCGGGCTGGGGGCCGAAGGGGCGCTTCTGGCGCTGGCCGCCACGGCCCGGCACGCACTGGCCGCCCGCCACGCCGCGCCGCCCGAGCTGATCGTGGGACATGGCGTCCTGGGCCGGCTGCTGGCGCGCTTGACGCTTACCGCCGGGGCACCCGCCCCGACCGTGTGGGAGCTTGATCCCCAACGCCGGCCAGGGACCGAAGGCTACGCCGTGGTCCATCCCGATGCCGACCCCCGCCGCGATTACAGCGCGATCTACGATGCCTCGGGCGCGGAAGGGATGCTCGACAGCCTTATCGGTCGACTGGCACGCGGCGGCGAGGTGGTGCTGGCGGGCTTCTATCCGCAACCGCTGAGCTTTGCCTTCCCGCCGGCCTTCATGCGTGAAGCGCGCATCCGCATCGCCGCGGAATGGGCGCCTGAAGACCTGCTGGCGACGCGCGGCCTGATCGAGGGGGGCAAGCTGTCCCTCGCCGGCCTGATCACCCACCGTCAGCCCGCGGAAGCCGCCGCTGCCGCCTACGAGACCGCCTTCGACGACCCCGCCTGCCTGAAAATGATCCTGGAATGGGAAGCCTGACATGACGCTCGATGTGCCGAACCTGAAGGATTTTGACCAGCGCCTGCGCGACGAGGCGGCCGAGGATCCGAGCTTGGAGATCCCGCAGGATCCGCCCGCGAAGAAAACCCAGATCATCGCGATCTACGGCAAGGGCGGGATCGGCAAGTCATTCACCCTCGCGAATCTGAGCCACATGATGGCCGAACAGGGCAAGCGCGTGCTGCTGATCGGCTGCGATCCGAAATCGGATACGACCTCGCTCCTCTTTGGCGGAAAGGCCTGCCCAACGATCATCGAGACATCGACGAAGAAGAAGCTCGCCGGTGAGGAGGTCCAGATCGGCGATGTCTGCTTCAAGCGCGGCGGCGTCTTCGCGATGGAACTGGGCGGTCCCGAAGTGGGCCGCGGCTGCGGCGGACGCGGGATCATTCACGGGTTTGAGCTGCTGGAGAAGCTGGGATTTCATGACTGGGACTTCGATTATGTGCTGCTCGATTTCCTGGGCGACGTGGTCTGCGGGGGCTTTGGCCTGCCGATTGCGCGCGACATGGCGCAGAAGGTCATCGTTGTCGGCTCGAATGATCTTCAAAGTCTTTATGTAGCGAACAACGTCTGCTCGGCGGTGGAATACTTCCGCAAGCTGGGCGGCAATGTCGGCGTTGCGGGGCTGGTCATCAACAAGGATGACGGCACGGGCGAGGCCGCGGCCTTTGCCGCGGCGGTGAACATCCCCGTGCTGGCGGCGATCCCGGCGGACGAGGATCTGCGGCGGAAATCGGCAAACTACCAGATCGTCGGGACCAATGCCGGCCAGTGGGGTGGGCTGTTTACAGAACTGGCCGAGAATGTTGCCGGCGCCCCGCCGCTCAGGCCCAAGCCATTGAGTCAGGACGACCTTCTGGGGCTTTTCGACAGCAAGGACACGGGCGGCGATTTCGTCCTGGTGCCGGCGAGTGATGCCGACATGCGCGGCAAGTACGCCGCGCCGAAGAAGTCGCTGGAGGTGGTGTACGACGATGTCTGATCGCGCCGGATACGAGGTGGGCTATGACGAGGCGGGCCAGGTCACGGTCGAACGGGTCACTGTGCCCGCGGAACCCGCCCCGCCGCGCGACTCGGGAGCCTGCCACGCGCCGGCCGAGCAGATGGCCGCGGCGGCGCGTGCGGCGGGCAAGGGCGATGTGCTGGAGCAGTTTGCCGCGGACTATCCTCGCGGCCCGCATGACAAGCCCGAATCGATGTGCCCGGCGTTTGGGTCTTTGCGCGTGGGCCTCAGGATGCGGCGGGTGGCGACGGTGCTGTCGGGCTCGGCCTGCTGCGTATACGGGCTGACCTTTGTTTCGCATTTCTACGGGGCGCGGCGGTCGGTGGGCTATGTGCCGTTCAGCTCTGAAACCCTGGTCACCGGCAAGTTGTTCGAGGATATCCGCGAAGCGGTGCACGATCTGGCCGATCCCGCGCGCTACGATGCGGTCGTGGTGACGAACCTTTGCGTGCCGACCGCGAGCGGCGTGCCGCTGCGGCTGTTGCCCAAGGAAATCAACGGCGTGCGTATCGTCGGCATCGATGTGCCGGGCTTCGGCGTGCCGACCCATGCCGAGGCGAAGGACGTGCTCTCGGGGGCGATGCTGGCCTATGCGCGCTCCGAGGTCGAGGCGGGGCCGGTGCCGGCGCCGGTGGCGGGGCGGTCGGATCGGCCGACGGTGACGTTGCTGGGCGAGATGTTTCCAGCCGATCCGATGATGGTCGGCGCGATGCTGGCGCCGATGGGGTTGGCGGCGGGGCCGGTGGTGCCGGTGCGCGAGTGGCGCGAGCTTTACGCGGCGCTGGACGGGGTCGCGGTGGCGGCGATCCATCCGTTCTACGCCGCCTCGATCCGCGAGTTTCAGGCGGCGGGTCGGCCGGTGGTGGGTTCAGCGCCGGTTGGGGTCGAGGGCACTGCGGAGTGGTTGAAGAACATTGGCGAAAGCCTTGGTATTCCTTCGGAAAAAGTCTCCGCATCTCAGAACGCTTTTCTGCCGGCGATCCGGGCGGCGTTGGGGCAGGTGCCGATCAAGGGGCGGATCACGCTGTCAGGATATGAGGGATCGGAGCTTCTGGTGGCGCGGCTGCTGATCGAGAGCGGAGCGGAAATCCCTTATGTCGGAACGGCTTGCGCGCGGTCGCGCTGGTCGGATGCCGACCGGGAGTGGCTGGAGGCGAAGGGCGTGACGGTGAAGTTCCGCGCCTCGCTGGCCGATGATCTGGCGGCGATGGAGGCGGTGAAGCCGGACCTGGCGATTGGCACGACGCCCGTTGTGCAAAAGGCAAAACAGCTTGCAATACCAGCTCTTTATTTCACGAACCTCATATCCGCGCGGCCGCTGATGGGCCCCGCCGGGGCGGGGTCGTTGGGCGAGGTGGTGAATGCCGCGATCGCCGGGAAGGGCCGGATGGAGGGGATGCGCGCCTCCTTCGAGGGGGTCGGGTCGGGCGACACGGCGGGGGTCTGGGAAGGCCAGCCGAACCTGCGGCCGGACTTCCGCGCGGCGCATCAGAAAAAGCTCGACAAGGCTGCCCGCGCCGCCAAGGCGGAGGAGATGATCTGATGCCCCGAACCCCGGAAATCGGCTGCCAGAAAGCGTATGGCAAGCGTATGGCAAACGTATGGCAAACGTATGGCAGTCTGCCATACACCGTGCCCTGCACCGTGCCCTACACCGTGCCCCGCACCCGCGCGCGGGACGTGTCTTCATGCTGATCCAGGACCATGACCGGGCGGGCGGCTACTGGGGGGCGGTCTATGCCTTCTGCGCCGTCAAGGGGCTGCAGGTGGTGATCGACGGGCCGGTGGGCTGCGAAAACCTGCCGGTGACCAGCGTGCTGCATTACACCGATGCGCTGCCGCCGCACGAGCTGCCCATCGTGGTCACGGGGCTGGGCGAAGAGGAGATGGGCGCGGGCACCGAGGCGTCGATGATGCGTGCCTGGAAGGTGCTTGATCCGGCGCTGCCGGCGGTCGTCGTCACCGGCTCCATCGCCGAGATGATCGGCGGCGGCGTCACCCCGCAGGGCACCAACATCCAGCGCTTCCTGCCGCGCACGATCGACGAGGACCAGTGGCAGGCGGCGGACCGGGCGATGACCTGGATCTTCACCGAGTTCGGCATGACCAAGGGTCGGATGCCGCGCGAGAAGACGCGCGAGGACGGCGCGAAGCCGCGGGTCAACATCCTGGGTCCGATGTATGGCGTCTTCAACATGCCGTCGGACCTGCATGAGATCCGCCGGCTGATCGAGGGGATCGGCGCCGAGGTCAACATGGTCATGCCGCTGGGCGCGCATCTGGCCGAGATGCGCGATCTGGTGAATGCCGATGTCAACGTCGTCATGTACCGCGAGTTCGGCCGGGGCCTAGCTGAGGTGCTGGGCAAGCCCTATCTGCAGGCGCCGATCGGGATGGAGTCGACCACGCGCTTCCTGCGCATGCTGGGCGAGTTGCTGGGGCTGGACCCCGAGCCCTTCATCGCGCGCGAGAAGCATTCGACGCTGAAGCCGGTCTGGGACCTCTGGCGGTCGGTCACGCAGGATTTCTTCGCCACCGCCAGTTTCGCCGTCGTCGCCAACGAAACCTATGCGCGGGGCCTGCGGAATTATCTGGAAAGCGACCTGGGCCTGCCCTGCGCGCTGGCCACCGCCCGCGTCGCCGGCACCAAGACCAACAACGAGGCGGTGCGCGCGACCTTGCACGCCAAGCGCCCGCTGATCGTCTTCGGCTCGATCAACGAGAAGATGTATCTGGCCGAGATGAAGGGCGGCTACGGTCCGGCGCCCGCGTTCATTCCGGCAGGCTTTCCGGGCGCGGCCATTCGGCGCGCGACGGGCACGCCCTTCATGGGCTACGCCGGCGCCGCCTATGTCCTGCAGGAGGTCTGCAACGGCCTTTTCGACGCGCTTTTCCACATCCTGCCGCTGGGCAGCGAGATGGACAGCGCCACGGCCACGCCGGCGATGCTGCGCCGGGATTTTCCCTGGGACAGCGATGCCCAGGCCGAGCTCGACCGGATCGTGGCCGAGCATCCCATTCTGACCCGCATTTCCGCCGCGCGGACCCTGCGCGACGCGGCCGAGAAGGCCGCGCTCGAGGCCGGGGCCGAACGTGTGGTCAGGGAAACCGTTCTGGCGCTGCGCGGCGCAGCGTCGACAAGCTGAGGAAGAGGAGGAGGACGACATGGCCGACTTCACCGTCAACGCCCCGCGAGCGCGCCACATGCGGACCGGGAAATGGGAATACCGGATCTGGTTTGCGCTGATCTTCGGCGCCGCGCTGCCCTTCGCGCTGGGCTCATGGGCCTGGGGGACGCTGCGCGACGGCCGGATGCCGGCGCAGGGGCCCGTCGCGCGGGCCCGCGCCGAGGCGCATCTGATCGCGCCGACGATCCTGCGCGGCTGAGGCCGCGCGACAGCAATTCCTCCGGGCGCCAGGACGCGGCGGGCGGAGAAATCGGTGGCGGGGCATCCCGCCGCGCCACTGACCTGGCCGCAGGGTGTGCGGCAACAGTCTGACGATCCGGAGGAGAGTATGGCTGAAAGAACAGACCTGTCGTTCACAGGTCTTACCGATGAGCAGGCACAGGAACTGCATTCGGTTTACATGAGCGGTCTCTGGCTGTTCTCGGCGGTGGCGATCGTTGCCCACCTTGCCGTGTTCATCTGGCGGCCGTGGTTCTGAAGGGGAAAGAAGCATGAGCAAGTTCTACAAGATCTGGCTGATCTTCGACCCGCGCCGCGTCTTCGTGGCGCAGGGCGTGTTCCTTTTTCTGCTGGCGGTGATGATCCATCTCGTCCTGCTGAGCACGCCCTCGTACAACTGGTTCAACATTGCGGCGCAGAAATACGACCGCCCGATGAACTGACCGGCTTCGGGGCGGGCGGCACGACCGCCCGCCCGCCTTCACCGATGACGGCCCAGGGGGGCCGCCGAGCCAAGCGGAGGGAAGCATGGCATTGCTCAGCTTCGAGCGAAAATACCGCGTGCCAGGCGGCACGCTTGTCGGCGGGAACCTGTTCGACTTCTGGGTCGGGCCCTTCTACGTCGGCTTCTTCGGGGTCACGACGATCTTCTTCGCCGTGCTCGGCACGCTGCTGATCCTTTGGGGGGCGGTGCTGCAGGGGGAATGGAACCCCTGGCTGATCTCGATCAACCCGCCGCCGCTGGAATACGGGCTGGGCCCGGCGCCGCTGCGCGAGGGGGGGCTGTGGCAGATCGTGACGATCTGCGCGCATGGCGCCTTCATCAGCTGGCTGCTGCGCGAGGTCGAGATCTGCCGCAAGCTGGGGATGGGCTATCATGTGCCCTTCGCCTTCGGGGTGGCGATCTTTGCCTATACCACGCTGGTCGTGATCCGGCCGGTGCTGATGGGGGCCTGGGGCTATGCCTTTCCCTATGGCATCTGGACGCATCTCGATTGGGTGTCCAACGTCGGCTACACATATGGCAATTTCCACTACAACCCGGCGCATATGATCGCGGTGAGCTTCTTCTTCACCACGACGCTGGCCCTGGCGCTGCACGGGGCGCTGGTGCTGTCGGCGGCCAATCCGAAGAAGGGCGAGAAGATGAAGACGCCCGATCACGAGGATACGTTCTTCCGCGATCTGATCGGCTATTCGGTGGGGCCCCTTGGGATCCATCGGGTGGGGCTGCTTCTGGCGCTCAACGCCGGGTTCTGGTCGGCGATCTGCATCGTCATCTCGGGCACCATCTGGTTCGACCAGTGGATCTTCTGGTGGGATTGGTGGCTGAACCTGCCCTGGTGGGCGACGATCCCGGGAGGCGTCAATGGCTGAGTACCAGAACATCTTCACGCAGCTGCAGGTCCGCGGCCGGCCCGAACTGGGCATGGTCGAGGGGGTCGAGCTGGAAAACCGCACCCGCAGCGCCAGCTTCTCGAACCTGCTGGGCTGGATCGGCAACGCCCAGCTGGGCCCGGTTTATCTGGGCACGATGGGGGTGATCAGCCTGGCGACCGGGGCGATCTGGTTCGTCATGGTCGGCATGTGGTTCTGGTGGCAGGCGGGGTTCAACCCGGCTGTCTTCCTGCGCGACCTCTTCTGGCTGTCGCTGGACCCGCCGGGCCCGGAATGGGGGCTGCGCTTCCCGCCGCTGGCCGAGGGGGGATACTTCCTGATCGCGTCCTTCTTCCTGCTCATCTCGGTGATGACCTGGTGGGTGCGGACCTGGCTCAGAGCCGAGGCGCTGGGCATGGGCAAGCATGTCGCCTGGGCCTTCGCCAGCGCGATCTGGCTCTTCCTGGTGCTGGGCCTGTTCCGGCCGGTGCTGATGGGGTCGTGGTCGGAGGCGGTGCCCTACGGGATCTTCACCCATCTCGACTGGACGAACCTGTTCAGCCTGACTTACGGCAACCTCTTCTACAACCCGTTCCACGCGCTCTCGATCGTGTTCCTCTACGGCTCGGCGCTGCTCTTCGCGATGCACGGGGCGACGATCCTCGCCGTCAGCCGCTTCGGCGGCGACCGGGAACTGGAGCAGATCGTCGATCGCGGCACCGCGGCCGAACGCGCGGCGCTCTTCTGGCGCTGGACGATGGGCTTCAACGCCACGATGGAAGGGATCCACCGCTGGGCCTGGTGGTTTGCGGTGCTGACGACGCTCACCGGCGGTATCGGCATCCTGCTCACCGGCACGGTCGTCGACAACTGGTTCGTCTGGGCGCAGGAGCGCGGCTACGCGCCCAGCTATGACTGAGGGAGGAAGACCGATGTCCGATCTTGACTACACCGGCCAGTCACGAAACGCGCGGCTGCGCAGCTGGATCCTGTCGGAGATGCTGCGCGGTGCGGCCTATGCCGCGGCGGTGGTCCTGGCCATCGGCCTGATCCTCGGCGCGATCCGGGTGGTCGCCTGGTTCCTGCCCGAGGAGAGCCAGAACGCCCCGCCGCCGATGCCCTTCAGCCAGGTCCTGCCCAAGGCCGAGACCCGGCTGAGCTGAACCATCAGAGACCGGGGCGGGCGGCGCAGAACCGCCCCCCCTACGGTGTTCGGGTCTTAGCCGCCCCGGACGTCGGGCCAGTTGCGCCCGGTTCCCTTTCCTGTTGGCGACAGGGAACTGGTGCCGTGCGGGTCTGCCCCACGGCACTTTTTTTTCTTCCGGAGGACCCCAGGATGAGCACCACCCCGCTACTGGACCGTGTCGCCGGCCCGCATGACCTGCGCGCGCTGGATGATGCCGAATTGGCAAGTCTGGCCGACGAATTGCGTTCTGAAGTAATCGAAGTGGTCAGCCGCACCGGCGGGCATCTGGGCTCTTCCCTGGGCGTGGTCGAGATGACGGTGGCGCTGCACGCGGTCTTCCGCACGCCGTTCGACAAGCTGGTCTGGGACGTAGGCCACCAGTGCTACCCGCACAAGATACTGACGGGCCGTCGCCACCGGATGGCGGGATTACGGCAGGGCGGCGGGATCTCGGGGTTCACGAAGCGTGCGGAAAGCGAGTTCGACCCGTTCGGAGCGGCGCACAGCTCGACCTCGATCTCGGCGGCGCTGGGGTTCACGGTGGGGCGCGACATGGGCCAGCCGACGGGCGACGCGATCGCGGTGATCGGCGATGGCTCGATCACCGCGGGCATGGCCTACGAGGCGCTCAATAATGCCGGGGCGGAGGGGCGACGCCTGATCGTCATCCTCAACGACAACGACATGTCGATCGCCCCGCCGGTGGGTGCGATGAGCCATTACCTCAACCGGCTGGGCGCCACGCAGCCGTCGCTGGCGCTGCGCGATCTGGCCGCGGGCTTCGAGGCGTCGCTGCCGCCGCCGATGCGCGACCGCGCCCGCCGGACCCGCGCGCTGTTGAGTGCCCAGAACGGGCGCGCGACGCTGTTCGAGGATCTGGGCTTCACCTATCTGGGGCCGATCGACGGCCATTCGATGCCCGAGCTGCTGGCGACATTGCGGATGGTGCGGGCGCAGGCGACGGGGCCGGTTCTGATCCACGCGCGCACGATCAAGGGCAAGGGATATGCCCCGGCCGAGGCGTCGGCCTGCTGCTACCACGGCGTGGCGAAGTTCGACGTGGCGACCGGCGCGCAGGCCAAGGGCGGCGCGAACGCCCCCAGCTATACCGGCATCTTCGGCCGCGCCCTGACCGAGGCTGCCGCGCGCGACCCGAAACTGGTGGCGGTGACCGCGGCAATGCCGGGCGGCACCGGGCTCGACATCATGGCCAGGCGCTTTCCGCGCCGGGTCTTCGACGTGGGTATCGCCGAGCAGCACGCGGTGACCTTCGCCGCGGGCATGGCGGCCTCGGGCCTGCGGCCGTTCTGCGCGATCTATTCGACCTTCCTGCAGCGGGGCTACGATCAGGTCGTGCATGACGTGGCCCTACAGGGCCTGCCTGTGCGGTTTGCCATCGACCGCGCCGGGCTGGTTGGTGCCGATGGGGCGACCCATGCCGGGGCATTCGACGTGGCCTATCTGGCGAACCTGCCGGGCTTTACCGTCATGGCCGCCGCGGACGAGGCCGAACTGGCCCGCATGGTCGCCACCGCCGCAGCCCATGACGCCGGGCCCATCGCCTTTCGCTACCCACGGGGCGAGGGTGTCGGCGTGGAAATGCCTGCGCCCGACGAGGTGATCGAGATCGGCAAGGGCCGGCTGATCGCCGAGGGGAGCCATGTCGCGTTCCTGTCCTTCGGCGCCCATCTGGACGAGGTGCGCCGCGCGGCCGAGATACTGGCACGTCGTGGGATCACCGCGACCATCGCCGATGCCCGCTTCGCCAAACCGCTCGATACCGAACTGATCGCGCAGCTCGCGCGCCATCACGCCGCGCTGATCACGGTCGAGCAGGGCGCGCAGGGCGGCTTCGGGGCGATGGTCCTGCATCATCTGGCCAACAGTGGGGCCCTGGATCGGGGACTGACCCTGCGCACGGTGACGCTGCCGGATCGGTTCATCGACCAGGCAAGCCCGGCCCAGATGTACGCCGAAGCCGGCATGTCCGCCCAGGCCATCGCGGACCGGGCGCTGGCGGCGCTGGGTGTCGCCGCGGTGGCGCGCGTCGTCCGATAACCGCTGGTCCAGGCTGGACAACCACCGGCCTGGATGCGAAGCTTGACGGTGATGGTGGCCGTGCCCGTAAGGGGCGGCTGAAAAGGGAACGCGGTGAAACCCCGCGGCTGCCCCCGCAACTGTGAGCGGTGAGCGAGACCGGAGATGCCACGGGGCCCAAGGGCCCGGGAAGGCCCGGAGGAGCATCGACCCGCAAGCCAGGAGACCTGCCATCGCCCGATGAAACCCAACCCGGGCGGGGTGCCCCGGAGGAGCCAGTGCATGACGTCGCGATCCCTCTCTCGTCCCACGTTGTTCCCGGTCCGCCGCGCCCCGCCTCCTGCGCGCGGAGGGCGCCTTGACCCAGACCACCACCCCATCCGAACTGGTCGCCACGCTTTGCCGGCACACGGGCCGGCCCTGCGCGGCGGCGCTGCAACTGGCGCGCAAGCTAGAGCGTATGTCCGCCGTCGCGCGTGCCGCCGCGCCGGATCTCGAACTGACGGGACATACCCAGCTTGATGGCTGCGCGCGGACCTGTCCCGCGCTCTTCCACCTCTCTTCGTCGGGCATTGCGCTTTACTGCGGCGTGGACGCGGATGCCGACCCCGAATCGCTCGCGGCCTTTGCCGCGGCTTTCCTCGACCCCGCGGCAGGGCCGGTGGCGACCGGCGGCCCGATCCCGGATTGCTTCGTCACCTCGGACGGGGTGCTGCCGGTGCCGGCGGCCGGCATGCGGGTGACCTGAGCGATGCGCCGGTTTCCGCCCGAACGCATCGTCTGCCTGACCGAGGAGACGGTGGAGACGCTCTATCTGCTGGGCGCCCAGGACCGGATCGTCGGCGTGACCGGCTATGCGGTGCGCCCGAAACGCGTGCGCCAGGAAAAGCCCCGTGTCGGGGCCTTCACCTCGGCCGATCTGGAGAAGATTCTGGTACTCGATCCGGACCTGGTTCTGACCTTTTCCGATCTTCAGGCCGGTATCGCGGCCGATCTGCTGAAAGCCGGGATCACCGTGATGGGCTACAACCAGCGCGATGTCGCCGGCATCCTGGCGATGATCCGGCATCTGGGGGCGACCGTGGGTCTTGCCGAGCGGGCCGAGGCGCTGGCGCGCGGCTACGAGGCCCGGCTTGCCGAGATCGCCGCGCGCTCGGCGGGTCGGCCACGCCCTGTCGTCTATTTCGAGGAATGGGACGAGCCGATGATCTCGGGGCTGAAGTGGGTGTCGGAACTGGTGACGACCGCCGGCGGACGAGATGCCTTTCCGGAACTGGCGACACGGCCCGCCGCCCGCGACCGGATCGTCAGTGCCGACCGGGTGATCGCCGCGGCCCCGGATGTGATACTGGCTTCCTGGTGCGGAAAGAAGGTTCGGTCGGAGAGGATCGCTGGCCGGCCAGGGTGGCAGATGATCCCGGCCGTGCGCACCGGCCGCATCGTCGAGATCAAGTCTCCCCTGATCCTGCAGCCCGGCCCCGCCGCACTGACCGACGGCCTTGACGCCATCTGCGCGGCGCTGGCTTGAGCAAGGGGTTTTATTTTCGCGGGCACCTTGTAACCGCGCGAGAGGATAGGCATCTGAGTAAGGCAAAGACTCTTCATTCGACCTTCTGTTTCCTTTCGGCTTCAGTTGCGATTCTGACGAACTGAGCCGGGCCATCGCGATCTTGCGGATGGCAAACACAGAAGGAGACATCACGATGGCCAATGGCACCGTGAAATGGTTCAACGCCACCAAAGGTTTCGGATTCATCGCCCCGGCGCATGGTTCCAAGGACGTGTTCGTCCATGTGAGCGCGCTGGAGCGTGCGGGCATCCGCGAACTCAATGACGGTCAGGCCGTGACGTTCGATCTCGAAAGCGATCGCAACGGCCGCGAGTCGGCAACGAACCTCGCGCTCGCCTGAACCCCGGTTCAGCGCTCGAGACGATAGGGGCGGGGGTGACGCAAGTCATCCCCGCCTTTCCGATTCTGGCCGACGCGACTGCATCAACTCCCGTCGAGACCGCGCGGCCAGAGCCGCGTAGACGAGAATGAGGATGAAGCGATGCTTGGGACCTGCTAGGCTTTTACGATGTTCGGTCTTTTCGATCTCTTCGGCCGCTCGACCTCCCTGAAGGCGCTCGATCAGGCGCTCCGTGCGGCCGGGCTGCATCCGCTTCTGGTTCCCGAGGCCGTGAAGCTCACGGTCCTGCAGCTAGAGAAGAAGCAGTCGCAGACAACGGGCCGCGAGGCCGCCTATGAGAACGCGGCTCAACTCCTTGCCTATTGCATGCTGGGGCGCGACCAGTTCATCGAAAGCAACGATCTGGCTGCCGGTGACCGCGCCGAAGATCGCCTGGAAGCGGCAATCGCCGAGGGCGACTCGCTTGATGCCAAGCTTGTGCTCCTGGCCGTGCATGCGGGCCTGATCGCCCCGGAAATGGCCGACCGCTTCGATGTCGATGGTGAATGATCGTTTGGGGACTGGCGTTCATCGAAAGTGCCTATGGCACGACGTTTGAACGAGGCCTCTGGTTTCAACCAATCGATGACGGCCTGCATTCGGCTGGGCGCCAGTGACTGCGGCGCGCTCACAGGAGCAGTAGGAAGATTGGTGCGGTCGAGAAGACTCGAACTTCCACGGGAGTTACCCCACAGCGACCTCAACGCTGCGCGTCTACCAATTCCGCCACGACCGCACTGGATTGGTGCGGGTCTCTTAGACGTTCGATCCGCGCTTGTGAAGGGGAAAATGAGTGTGCGCCAGCACCGTTTTGCAGCGTCGTCCGAGTTCCGCGGGCAAGTCGATGTCAGCCGCCTGTATGGCTCATGTGGCGGCTGACCTGACCCGCAACCTTCTGGCGGGAATAGTCGAAATCGTGACCCTTAGGCTTGCGGGCAATGGCGGCGCGGATTGCTCCTTCAAGGGCGTCATCTTGCTGGTTGGCGCGGAGAGGCGCGCGAAGGTCGGCCATGTCTTCCTGGCCCAGGCACATGTAAAGCTCTCCGGTGCAGGTCACGCGCACCCGATTGCACGATTCGCAGAAGTTGTGCGTCAGGGGGGTGATGAAGCCGATCTTCTGGCCCGTCTCTTCCAGCCTGATGTAGCGTGCCGGGCCGCCGGTACGCTCTGCGAGGTCGGTGAGGGTGTAGCGTTCTGCCAATCGGGCGCGCAGGTCTTTCAGCGGCCAGTATTGGTCCAGGCGCATCTCCTCGCCCATCTCGCCCATCGGCATGACTTCGATCCACGTCAGGTCATGGCCTTCGCGCGCGCACCATTCGGTCAGGCTGAAAAGCTCCTCTTCGTTGAAACCTTTCAAGGCCACGGCGTTGATCTTGACACGCAGGCCCGCGGCCTTGGCCGCATCGATGCCGCCCAGAACCTGCGGCAGCCGGCCCCAGCGGGTGATCTGGGCGAACTTCTCCGCGTCCAGCGTGTCGAGCGAGACGTTGACGCGCCGGACACCCAAGGCAGCAAGCTGTTCGGCAAAGCGGCCCAGCTGCGAGCCGTTGGTGGTCAATGTCAGTTCTTTCAGCGAGCCGGCCTGCAGGTGGCGCGCCATCGCTTCGAAGAAAGTCATGATGCCCTTGCGCACCAGAGGCTCGCCGCCTGTGATGCGCAACTTCTCGACCCCAAGTCTGATGAAAGATGTACAGAGGCGATCCAGTTCCTCGAGGGTAAGCAATTCCTTCTTCGGCAGGAAGGTCATATGCTCGGCCATGCAATAGGTGCAGCGGAAATCGCAGCGGTCAGTGACCGAGACCCGAAGATAGCTGATCGCACGCTGAAACGGATCGACGAGCGGGGCAGGGCGGGTCTGGGCTGGCATGGGCGTTCACTCCTTGTTGCGCTGAAGCTAGTCGCGGCCGGGGCGCGCGGCAAGGTCGCAGTTGTCAGCGGTTTTCGCGCGGGCTAGGGTCGTCGCATGCGTTTGGTTCTCAGCCTTCTCTCCTTGCTGTTCGTCGCCGGCTGTGCCGACATGCGACTGCCGTGGTCAGAGCGGGAACCAGCCGTCGAGGTGGACGTGACACCCGATGCCGATGTCATGCGGCCCGAGGCACGTCCCGACAGCGAGCGCGCCTCCCTGCGCACCGCTGGGCAGACTGCGGCCGCATTTGACCGTGTCAGCTCGGCTGAGCGGGCTGCGGCGCAGGCGGGGGCGGGGCAGCAAGGCCAGCTTCTGGGCGACACCCTGGCGACACTCGGCGCGCCCGGAGAGACCGGCTTCTGGTTGGTGACCGGCCTTGTGAGTACGCCGGTGCGTGGCCGGATCGAGACAGAAGGCGGGCAGGCGGTTGGTGTCGAATTGCGCCCCTCGGGACGGGAGCCGGGGGCGGGCAGCCAGATCTCTCTCTCTGCAATGCGGGCACTGGATCTGCCGTTGACCGCTTTGGCATCGCTGCGGGTCTATGCCCTGCGCTGAGCGGCCGGTCAAAAGAAGGTGAAGCCGGAGCCGGGCGCCACGCCGGGTCATGACCGCTTGAATTGGGCGCCCATGCGCCGTATGTCGGCGTCAGAACCCGATCAGGATTATGCTCATGGCCAAAACCAATCCCCTCACGTTTTTACAGCAGGTTCGCTCGGAGACCGCAAAGGTGGTTTGGCCGAACCGGCGTGAGGTCACGGTGTCGACCGTCATGGTGATGGTTCTTGCCGCGTTGACCGCGATCTTCTTCTTCTTTGTGGACTGGATGATCCGGCAGGGGCTTGCCGGGCTTCTGGGTCTGGTCGGCTGATGGCGCGCCGTCGCCTTTAGAGCGATGGAGGCACTTGAATTGCCGGGCGAAGGGCGCTAAAGGCACGGCCAACCCCACACGACAGGCAGCGCACCGATTCGGTGCGCGCGTTTTTTTGTCCGGTGGACGCGCCCTCTGACGGGCCAGAATGGAACTGACGGCGGCATCGACCGCCCGGCACGAGGTGTGTATCGAATGGCGAAGCGCTGGTATTCGGTGAGCGTTCTTTCGAATTTCGAAAAAAAGGTCGCCGAGCAGATCCGGACCTCCGCCGCCGAGGCTGGACTCGAAGAAGAGATCGAGGAAGTGCTGGTGCCGACCGAAGAGGTGATCGAGGTGCGCCGGGGCAAGAAGGTGACGAGCGAGCGGCGGTTCATGCCTGGCTATGTGCTTGTCCGCATGGAAATGAACAGCCGTACCTATCACTTGGTCAACTCGATCAATCGCGTGACCGGCTTTCTGGGGCAGCCCGGAAAGCCCAGCCCGATGCGGGACGATGAGGTCAACCTGATCCTCAACCGCGTTGAAGAGGGTGAAGTCGCACCGCGCAACCTGATCCATTACGAGATCGGCGAGCAGGTGAAGGTCAACGACGGCCCGTTCGAGGGTTTCTCGGGCATGGTCGAAGAAGTGGACGAAGACAACGCCCGTCTGAAGGTGATGGTCTCGATTTTCGGCCGGCCGACGCCGGTCGATCTGGAATTCACTCAGGTTTCTAAAACCGCCTGAGCGATCCCGTGGGAGGCGAGGCGGCGCAATCCGCCGAACCGGACCACTAAACCTGGCCCCTGGGCGTCGGGGGCGGTGACAGAAGGAGAGGCCAGATGGCCAAGAAGGTAATCGGGCAGCTGAAGCTGCAAGTCAAGGCGGGGCAGGCCAACCCCTCGCCGCCCGTGGGTCCAGCCCTCGGTCAGCGTGGCATCAACATCATGCAGTTCTGCAAGGACTTCAACGCGAAGACCCAGGACATGGAGCAGGGTGCGCCGGTGCCGGTGGTGATCACCTACTACCAGGACAAGTCTTTCAGCATGGAACTGAAGACGCCGCCGGCGTCTTGGTACCTGAAGAAGGCCGCTGGCCTGAAGCCTGTGGGCAAGCGCAACCGCGGCAAGGGCTCCGAAAAGCCGGGCCGGGACGTGGCCGGCTATGTGACGGTCAAGCAGATCCGCGAGATCGCCGAGGCGAAAATGAAGGACCTGAACGCCAATGACGTCGAGGGGGCGATGCAGATCATCCTGGGTTCGGCGAAGTCCTGCGGTATCGAGGTGAAAGGGTAAGTCATGGCCAAGCACGGCAAACGCACCCGCGCCGCGCGCGATCTCGTCGCCGACAAGGCGAACCTCACGGTCGAGGACGCGCTCGCGCTGATCAAGCAGACGGCAACGGCGAAATTTGACGAGACCGTCGAGGTCGCGATGAACCTGGGTGTCGATCCCCGCCATGCCGACCAGATGGTTCGTGGCGTAGTCACCCTGCCGAACGGCACCGGCAAGACGGTGCGTGTGGCGGTCTTCGCTCGCGGTCCAAAGGCGGACGAAGCCAAGGAGGCCGGGGCCGATATCGTCGGGGCCGAGGACCTGATGGAGACGATCCAGTCGGGCAAGATCGACTTCGATCGCTGCATCGCAACGCCGGACATGATGCCGCTCGTCGGCCGTCTGGGCAAGATCCTGGGGCCGCGCAACCTGATGCCGAACCCCAAGGTCGGCACCGTGACGATGGACGTGGCGCAGGCGGTCAACAACGCTAAGGGCGGCGAGGTTCAGTTCAAGGTTGAAAAGGCCGGCGTCATCCATGCAGGGATCGGCAAGGTCAGCTTCGACGCCGACCAGCTTGCCCAGAACTTGCGGGCCTTCGTCGAGGCGGTGAGCCGCGCGAAGCCCTCGGGCGCGAAAGGCACCTACCTGAAGAAGGTGTCGGTCAGCTCGACAATGGGCCCGGGCGTCAGCGTGGACCTGGCTTCGGCCACGGCCAATTGAGAATTTGCCCGCGCATCCGGTTTGGGTGCGCGGGCAGATGGCGGGGCGGCACATTCGCGTGGCGCTGCGTCCTGTCCGAGACGGCGGGTGCCGAATGGGTTTCGACCCGATGGCTTAATTTCCTGCCCGAGATGGGGAACGAGACGGAAGTCCCCGGGGCCAGACCTCGGGCGATCTTGCCCTCGGCTCCCTTGCGGACCCGAACGCCCTTGGTGCTAGCTGGGGGCAAACATGAGCCGGGGGGTAACCCCCAAACTTGGAGCTAACCTGTGGATAGAGCCCAGAAAGAGAAAGTGGTCGACGAACTCGGCCAGATCTTCGAAAGCTCTGGCGTGGTTGTGGTTGCACACTACGCAGGTCTTACGGTTGCCGAGATGCAGGTCCTGCGCGCGCGTATGCGCGAAGCGGGCGGGGCCGTGCGCGTTGCCAAGAACAGGCTCGCCAAGATCGCCCTTGAAGGAAAGCCCTGCGAAAGCATCGGATCCCTTCTGACGGGCATGACCGTTCTCGCCTATTCCGAAGACCCCGTCGTTGCGGCGAAGGTCTCGGAGGAGTTCGCCAAGGACAACAAGAAGTTTGTCATCCTCGGTGGCGCCATGGGCGAGGCGGCACTGGATGCCGACGGTGTAAAGGCCGTGGCTTCGATGCCCTCGCGCGAAGAGCTTATCGCTCAGATCGTGTCGTGCATCGGGGCGCCTGCCTCGAACATCGCCGGTGCCATTGGCGCGCCAGCTTCGAACATCGCGAGTATCCTCTCCACCTTGGAGGAGCGGGAAGCCGCTTGAGCAATCGTCTGCCTGCATAGGGCGCCTGCCCATGCCGGAACACACCTGACAGAATGGAAACGGAAAAATGGCTGATCTCAAAGCACTCGCCGAGCAAATCGTTAACCTGACGCTTCTGGAAGCGCAGGAACTGAAGCAGATCCTCAAGGACGAATACGGCATCGAACCCGCCGCCGGTGGCGCGGTGATGATGGCCGGTCCGGCCGCCGGTGGCGCCGCTGCGGCCGCCGAAGAGGAAAAGACCGAATTCGACGTCATCCTGGTCGAAGCCGGTGCCAACAAGATCAACGTGATCAAGGAAGTCCGTGCCATCACCGGTCTTGGCCTGAAAGAGGCAAAGGATCTGGTCGAGGCCGGCGGCAAGGCCGTGAAGGAACAGGCGCCGAAGGACGAGGCCGAAGAGCTGAAGAAGAAGCTCGAGGCCGCTGGCGCCAAGGTCGAACTGAAGTGATCTGCCGGGTGCGCAGCACCCACGGCGATTGAAAGGGCTGGATCCGGCTTGCTCCGGGTCCAGCCGCCTCTATTTGACGCGGACCCCTTGACGGAGGGGAAGGCGGCTTCTTCCGGCAAGCACCCGAGATCGGGTGTTTTCCGGAAGCAGCGAAGGGCTCGGGCGCGGACCTATGGGTGGGTCCGCAGGAATGGAGCCCGCTATTTCCGTTTCGCTTGCGGCAGCGCGGTCGAGGCCCGACGGCACGCGCGCCCGCGAAAGAAGAAAGGTGATACCGAGCATGGCTCAGACCTACGTTGGCCAGAAACGCATCCGGCGGATGTTTGGCAAGATCCACGAAGTTTTGGAAATGCCGAACCTGATCGAGGTTCAAAAATCATCCTATGACCTGTTTCTGCGTTCGGGTGATAGCGACACGCCGCTGGATGGCGAAGGACTGATGGGCACCTTCCAGTCCGTCTTTCCGATCAAGGATTTCAATGAAACGGCGGTTCTGGAGTTCGTCAAGTACGATCTGGAAAAGCCCAAATACGACATCGAGGAATGCCAGAGTCGTGACATGACCTATTCGGCGCCGCTGAAGGTCACGCTGCGCCTGATCGTGTTTGATGTCGACCCGGACACCGGCGCGCGGTCGGTGAAAGACATCAAGGAGCAGGAGGTGTTCATGGGCGACATGCCGCTCATGACGCCGAACGGCACCTTCATCGTCAACGGCTCGGAGCGGGTCGTGGTCAGCCAGATGCACCGAAGCCCGGGCGTCTTCTTCGACCATGACAAGGGCAAGACGCACTCGTCGGGCAAGCTTCTGTTCCAGTGCCGGATCATTCCCTACCGCGGCTCATGGCTCGATTTCGAATTCGATCCGAAGGATCTGGTCTTCGCGCGTATTGACCGTCGCCGGAAACTGCCGGTTACGACGCTGCTTTATGCGCTCGGGATGGACCAGGACACCATCATGTCGTCCTACTACGACACCGTGTCCTTCCGTCTGGAAAAGGGGCGTGGTTGGATCACCAAGTTCTTCCCCGAGCGCGTGCGCGGGACGCGCCCGACGATGGATCTGGTTGACGCCGCAACAGGCGAGGTGATCCTGAAAGCCGGCGACAAGGCCACGCCGCGGATGGTGAAGAAGTGGATCGACGAGGCGAAAGTCACTGAGCTTCTGGTGCCGTTCGACTACATCTTCGGCCGCTTCGTCGCGCGCGACCTCATCAACGAAGAGACGGGCGAAATCTGGGTCGAGGCGGGCGATGAACTGACCTGGGATCTGGACAAGGACGGCGAGGTCAAGGGCGGCACACTGAAACTGCTGATGGACCAGGGCATCACCGAGATTCCGGTGCTGGACATCGATGGTATCAACGTCGGTCCCTACATCCGGAACACGATGGCTGCGGACAAGAACATGAACCGCGAGCAGGCCCTGATGGACATCTATCGTGTCATGCGCCCCGGTGAGCCGCCGACCTATGACGCCGCTTCGGCGTTGTTCGACACGCTGTTCTTCGACTCCGAGCGCTACGACCTGTCGGCCGTCGGCCGGGTCAAGATGAACATGCGCCTCGATCTCGATGCCGAGGACACAGTGCGGACGCTGCGCAAGGAAGACATTGTCGCCTGTATCAGGGCACTGGTCGAACTGCGTGACGGCAAGGGCGAGATCGACGACATCGACCATCTCGGTAATCGCCGGGTGCGCTCGGTTGGCGAACTGATGGAGAACCAGTATCGGTTGGGCCTTCTGCGGATGGAACGGGCTATCCGCGAGCGGATGAGCTCGGTCGAGATTGACACGGTGATGCCGCAGGACCTGATCAACGCCAAGCCTGCGGCGGCGGCGGTGCGCGAATTCTTCGGCTCCTCACAGCTTTCGCAGTTTATGGATCAGACGAACCCGCTTTCCGAGGTTACCCACAAGCGGCGCCTGTCGGCACTGGGGCCGGGCGGTCTGACGCGTGAACGCGCGGGGTTCGAGGTGCGCGACGTGCATCCGACCCACTACGGCCGGATGTGCCCGATCGAAACGCCGGAAGGCCAGAACATCGGCTTGATCAACTCGCTCGCCACTTTCGCGCGAGTGAACAAGTACGGCTTTATTGAGACGCCTTACCGCCGCGTGGTCGATGGCCAGGTGACCGAAGAAGTGGTCTATTTGTCCGCTACCGAGGAAATGCGGCACACGATCGCCCAAGCCAACGCGACGCTCGACGAAGGCATGCGCTTCGTCAATGAACTCGTTTCCACCCGGAAGGGGGGCGAGTTTGTCCTGTCGCCGCGCGAAACGGTCGATCTGATCGACGTCTCGCCCAAGCAGCTTGTGTCGGTCGCGGCGTCGCTCATTCCGTTCCTGGAAAACGATGACGCAAACCGGGCGCTGATGGGCTCGAACATGATGCGGCAGGCCGTGCCGCTTCTGCAGTCCGACGCACCGCTGGTCGGAACCGGCATCGAGGGGATTGTTGCGCGCGACTCGGGCGCGGCGATCATGGCGCGCCGTGCGGGCATCATCGACCAGGTCGATGCCCAGCGGATCGTTGTGCGTGCGACCGAACTACTGGAGCCGGGCGAGCCGGGCGTCGACATCTACCGGCTGCGCAAGTTCAAGCGGTCGAACCAGTCGTCCTGCATCAATCAGCGTCCGTTGGTGAAGGTTGGCGACGCAGTCGAACGCGCGCAGGTCATCGCGGATGGTCCCTGCACCGATATGGGCGAACTCGCCGTGGGGCGGAATGTTACCGTCGCCTTTATGCCGTGGAATGGCTACAACTACGAGGACTCGATCTTGATCTCGGAGCGCATCCTGAAGGATGACGTCTTCACCTCGATCCATATCGAGGAGTACGAGGTTGCCGCACGCGACACCAAGCTGGGGCCCGAGGAGATCACCCGCGACATCCCGAACGTCGGCGAGGAAGCGCTTCGCAACCTCGACGAAGCAGGCATCGTCTATATCGGTGCCGAGGTGCAGGCGGGCGACATTCTGGTGGGCAAGATCACGCCCAAGGGCGAGTCCCCGATGACGCCGGAAGAAAAGCTTCTGCGCGCCATCTTCGGTGAAAAGGCAAGCGATGTGCGCGATACCTCGCTGCGTCTGCCGCCGGGGGCATATGGTACCGTGGTCGAGGTCCGGGTCTTCAACCGCCATGGCGTCGACAAGGACGAGCGTGCACTGCAGATCGAGCGTGAAGAGATCGAGCGGCTGTCGCGCGACCGCGACGACGAACTGGCGATTCTGGAGCGCAACATCTACGGGCGTCTGCGGCAGCTCATTCTCGGAAAGGTGGCGGTCAAGGGTCCGAAAGGGGTCAAGGCCAATTCCGAGATCACCGAGGAATTGCTCGAGACCCTGAGCCGCGGCCAGTGGTGGCAACTCGCTCTGGCTGACGATGCGGAAGCGCAGGAAGTTGAAGCGTTGAATGCGCTTTACGACCAGCAAAAGCGCGCGCTTAACCACAGGTTCGAAGACAAGGTGGAGAAAGTGCGCCGTGGCGACGATCTGCCGCCGGGTGTCATGAAGATGGTCAAAGTCTTCCTGGCGGTGAAGCGCAAGCTTCAGCCCGGCGATAAGATGGCCGGTCGTCACGGCAACAAGGGCGTCGTCTCGAAGGTCGTACCCGAGGAGGACATGCCGTTCCTTGGTGACGGAACCACGGTCGATATCGTGCTCAATCCGCTGGGCGTTCCCAGCCGAATGAACGTCGGACAGATCCTGGAGACGCATATGGGATGGGCGCTGCGTGGTCTGGGTGTCCAGATCGACGAGGCGTTGCAGGAATACCGCCGCAAGGGGGACCTGAGCCCGGTCAAGGATGCACTCCGGATAGCCTATGGCGACGAGGTGTTCGACACAGCCTTCTCGGCGATGGACGATGAAACGCTGGTCGAGTCTGCCGAAACCGTGACCGGCGGTGTGCCGATCGGTACGCCTGTCTTCGATGGTGCCAAGGAAGCGGATGTGAACGACGCGCTGCTGCGCGCTGGTTTCGACGTTTCGGGTCAGTCGCGCGTCTTCGATGGTCGTTCGGGTGAAGGTTTTGCCCGTCCGGTCACGGTGGGGACCAAGTACATGCTGAAACTGCACCATCTGGTCGACGACAAGCTGCACGCTCGGTCCACAGGGCCGTACAGCCTGGTCACCCAGCAGCCGCTGGGAGGCAAGGCGCAGTTCGGCGGCCAGCGATTGGGCGAGATGGAGGTCTGGGCGCTTGAAGCTTATGGCGCTGCGTACACGCTGCAGGAAATGCTGACCGTCAAGTCGGACGACGTGGCAGGCCGCACCAAGGTCTACGAGAGCATCGTCAAGGGCGAGGACAATTTCGAGGCCGGTGTGCCCGAATCCTTCAACGTTCTGGTGAAGGAAGTCCGCGGCCTCGGCCTTAATATGGAACTCCTGGATTCGGAGGAGGAGGGCTGAGGGCCGCGCGCCCTCTCCCCCTTCACCCCGGCATCTGACTCAAGGAACCGCACATGAACCAGGAACTCACCACGAATCCGTTCAATCCGCTCGCAACCCAGAAAGCGTTCGATGAGATCCGCGTATCGCTGGCCTCTCCCGAACGGATCCTCAGCTGGTCCTACGGCGAGATCAAGAAACCAGAGACGATCAACTACCGCACCTTCAAGCCTGAGCGCGACGGTCTGTTCTGCGCGCGCATCTTCGGGCCGATCAAGGACTATGAGTGCCTTTGCGGCAAGTACAAGCGGATGAAATATCGCGGCGTTGTCTGCGAGAAGTGCGGCGTCGAAGTGACGCTGCAGAAGGTTCGGCGCGAGCGTATGGGCCATATTGAGCTGGCCGCTCCCGTCGCCCACATCTGGTTTTTGAAATCGCTTCCCAGCC
>CAZKSE010000003.1:0-47340 GCA_964555305.1 uncultured Rhodobacter sp.
CCATGTTCGCCTCGGTAGGGTTCGGATCGACCCCGCTGAAAATCGCGCGGCCCAATCCGCCGGCATCCAGCACCTCCAGCGCGCGCGCCGTGATCGGCAGTGCGGCCAATGCGCGGTCGGTAACCAGGAGGGGGCGCGCCATTCCCGCCGCGCGGCAATGGTCGGCGAGTTCGGCGATCCGGCCCACGCCGAATTTAACCAGTGTCGGATAGGACCAGTTGGCTTTCGGGGCCTTCATTTCGTCACCTTCTTCATATGGTAGGATTTCGGCCGCGTGACCGAGTGATAGCCGAGCGTCGACAGCGCCGCGCCCCGCCCGGTGTCCTTGCACCCCGTCCAGCACAGCGCCGGATCCAGATAGTCGCAGCGGTTCATGAAGACCGTGCCGGTCTGCAGGCGCGCCCCAATCCGCTCGGCGCGTTCCGGGTCAGCCGTCCAGATCGACGCGGTCAATCCGTAAGGGGAGTCGTTCATCAACCGGATCGCCTCGTCATCGTCACGCACCTTCATGATGCCGACGACCGGGCCGAAGCTTTCTTCGCGCATCACCCGCATCGAGTGGTCCACATTCACCAGCACCTGCGGCGCCAGATAGGCCCCGCCATCGTCGGCGCCAAAGCGCGTGGGATCGATCAGCGCAGTTGCGCCGGCGCTCACTGCTTCGGCCACCTGTTCCCGCACGGTTCGCGCGAAACGGACGTTCGCCATCGGGCCCAGGGTCGTCTCGGCGTCGAATGGATTGCCCAGCTTCAGCTTCTCCACCCATGCAACGGCCCCTTCGACGAAGGCGTCGTAGAGGCTTTCATGGACATAGATCCGCTCGATTCCGCAGCAGCATTGGCCGGCGTTGAACATCGCGCCATCCATCAGCCCGTCGATCGCCGCGCCCAGATCGGCATCCGCGCAGACCAGGCCGGGGTCCTTGCCACCCAGTTCCAGCCCGGTCGCGGTGAAGGTCCCTGCCGCGGCGCGTTCGATCGCCCGCCCACCGCCGACCGATCCGGTGAAATTCACGAAGCCGAAGCTGCGCGAGACGATCAGCGCTTCGGTCGTTTCGTGATCGAGGACGACATTCTGGAACACTTCCGCGGGCACGCCACCTTCGTGGAAGGCCTCGGCCAAGTGTTCGCCCACGAGAAGCGTCTGCGAGGCATGTTTCAGCACGACCGAGTTTCCGGCGATCAGCGCCGGGACAATCGTGTTGATCGCTGTCAGGTAAGGATAGTTCCATGGTGCGATGATAAAGACGACGCCGACCGGCTCGCGCACCAGATAGCGGCGAAAGCGGTCCGACTCCTCGACCACCTGCGGCGCCAGCGCCTCGGCGGCGATGCCGGCCATGTAATCCACGCGTTCATTCACGCCGCCGAATTCGCCGCCATAGCGGGTTGGCCGGCCCATCTGCCAGGCCAATTCCTCGACGGCGCGCTCCTTGCCTGCGTTCAGCGCCGCAATCCCGGCCTTCACGCAGGCGACCCGGTCGTCAAGCGGCCGCGCGGCCCAATCCGCCTGCGCAGCCTGCGCGCGGGCGACCGCCGCCTGCGCGGCCTCGGCGCTCAGGGCTGGTCGTTCTGCATAGACCCGCCCGTCTACGGGCGAGATGCATTGGATCATCCGTGTCATGTCATCCCTCCTGCCGCCGGGAACCGCCCGCCGCGACACCGTTTCTGCGCCGTGGATCAGGCGCGTTCAAGTCCCCGACGCAGGTCCCAGTCGGTCACTGCGCGCTCGGCCTCGGACACCTCCCAGCGCGCGGCGTGGACATAGTGCTCCACGACGTCGCCGCCGAACGCCCCGCGCAGCCATTCCGAGCCCTCGGCCAGGTCGGCGGCCTCGCGTAGGGATTTGGGGATCTCGCGCGCGTCCGCCGCATGGTACATGTCGCCGCGCATTTCGGGCTCCAGCTCCATCTTCTTCTGGATCCCGTCAAGCCCCGCGGCGAGCAGCGCGGCGCAAGCCAGGTAAGGGTTCAGGTCGGCGCCGCCGATCCGGCATTCAACGCGCACGGCCTTGGTGTTCTCACCGCAGATGCGGAAACCGGCGGTGCGATTGTCGCGTGACCAGACCGCCTTGGTGGGCGCGAAAAGACCCACGCAGAACCGCTTGTAGCTGTTGATATAAGGCGCCAGGAACAGCGTCAGATCGCGCACATGCGCCAACTGTCCGGCCAGGAACTGCTTCATCACCGGCGACATGCCATGCGGATCGGCCTCGTCCCGGAAAGCCGGCGCGCCATCCGTGGTCCAGAGCGACTGGTGAACATGGCTCGACGATCCGGCCTTGTCGGTCTGATACTTCGACATGAAGGTCACCGACTTGCCGATCGAATGCGCGATTTCCTTGGTGGCGTTCTTGATGATTACATGCGCATCGGCCATCGCGAGCGCATCGGTGTAGCGAACGTTTATCTCGGCCTGCCCCGAATCCGCCTCTCCCTTGGTGTTTTCCACCATTATTCCAGCACCATACAGGCCATTCCTCAAAGCTCGCATCAAGGGTTCTTCCTTTGTGGTCTGGAAGATATGGTAATCCTCGTTATAGGCCGAGATCGGCTTCAGACCGCCGACGCCGTCGTCGCGCAGTGCCTCGTAGCTGTTTTCGAAGACGTAGAATTCCAGCTCGGTCGCCATCATCGGCTCGAAGCCCATCTCGCGGGCGCGCGCGACCTGTCGTTTCAGGATCGCGCGGGGCGATTGCGGCACTTCCTCGTGGGTATGGTGATCCAGCAGATCGCAGAGCACCAGCGCCGTTGCCTCCAGCCAGGGGACCCGGCGCAGCGTCGACAGGTCGGGCTTCACGACATAGTCGCCATAGCCCTTCTCCCAGCTTGCCGCCTTGTAGCCGGGTACGGTGTGCATCTCCATGTCGACGGTCAGCAGGTAGTTGCAACAGTGCGTCTCGTGCCAGCCGCCATCGACGAAATGCGCGGCGTGGAAGCGCTTGCCCATCAACCGCCCCTGCATGTCGATCGCGGCCACGATCACGGTATCGATCTCGCCGGCGTCGACGGCCTCTCTCAATGCGTCCAGACTCAGCGTCCCGGGCATCTGTCCCTCATTTCCGGCAGCCCATGGCTGCTCTCCTCTTGGTTCAATACGCAGCGCGGGGGACCGCAGCCCCCCGCGCCATCATTTCAAGGTTCAGCTGTAGCGATAGGGGCGGCCAGCCTTGTCCATCGCGGCATTGTAGTCGCGGAAGATCTGCACGACCTTCGCCTTGGTCTCGGATTCGTCCGCGATTTCCTGCCAGAAGTCGCGGGCCGCGTTCTCGACCTGCGCCCATTCCTCATCGGGGATCGAGGTCAGCTCCAGCTTCTCCCCCTCTGTCCGCAGGCGCGCCTCGCCGGCCCAGTACCAGTGCTGGCGGTAGTAATGCGACTGTTCGAAACAGGTGGCCATCAGATTCTGCAGATGCTCCGGCAGCTCGTTCCAGCGGTCCATGTTGGCAAAGAAATGCCCGATCCACGCGCCCGAGATGTTGTTTGTCAGGAAATGGCTGCAGATGTCGGCCCAGCCCACCTCGTAGGCTTCGGTGATGCCGCACCAGGCGACCCCATCGATCTCGCGCGTTTGAAGCGCGATCTCGACATCCTCCCATGGGACCGTAACCGGCACCACGCCGAACTGCGACAGGAACCGTCCCGCCGTGGGGAAGGTGAAGACGCGCTTGCCCTCCAGATCCGACAGCGCGGTGATCGGCGAGGTGGTGATGAAGTGGCACGGATCCCAGGCCCCCGCCGAGATGTGCTTGACGCCGACGCTCGCGTATTCCTCGGCCCAGATCTCATTGAGCCCCCAATCGTTGAAGAGCGCCGGCACGTCCAGCGAGTAGCGGCTGGCGAAGGGGAAGTAGCCGCCGAAGACGGTCACCTCGGTTGGCCCGGCCATCGAGTCGTCGTCGGATTGCACCGCGTCGATCGTGCCGCGCTGCATTGCCTGGAACAGCTCTTCCGTCGGCACCAGCTGGTCGGCGTAGAAAAGGTCGATCTGCATCTCGTCGCCGGCGATGGCGTTGAACATGTCTATCGCCGGTTTCGCGACCTGCGCGCCGAGCGAGGTGCCGGCATAGGTCTGAAGCCGCCAGCGGATGGTCGATTGTGCATGCACCGCCGGCGCGGCCAGTGCCGCCGCGCCACCCAACGCGCCGGTCGTCAGGAACTTGCGTCTCGTTGTCATTGTCGTACCTCCTTGCTTGGTTTGTTTCAGCGCGCACCCAGCGTTTGCGGCAGCCAGAGCGCGATCTGCGGAAATGCCATGACCATCGCCAACCCCAAGATCATGACGCCGACGAAGGGGAAAATCGAGCGGTAGATGTCGGCCAGCGACACCTCGGGCGGCGCCATCGCACGCATCAGGAACAGGTTGTAGCCGAAGGGCGGCGTCATGTAGGCGATCTGGCAGGTGATCGTGTAGAGAACGCCGTACCAGATCAGATCGAACTCCAGCATCCGCACGATGGGCACATAAAGTGGCGCGACGATCACCAGCATCGCCGTGTCGTCAAGGAACGCCCCCATGATCAGGAAGCTGAGCTGCATCAGGATCAGGATCTGCCAGCGGTTCAGGCCCATCTCCTCGACGAAAAGCGCGCGGACGAAATCGACCGCCCTGAGCCCGTCGAAGACCGCGCCGAAGGCCAGCGCCGCCAGGATGATCCACAGGAACATGCAGGAAATTGCCAGCGTCATCCGCGTGCAGGTCTCGAACACCGTCCAGGTCATCCGGCCCTTCAGGACCGAGGCCACGAAGGCCGCCAAGGCCCCGATGACCGAGCTCTCGACGAGCCGCGTGTAGCCCAACACGAAGGGCACCATCATCACCGCGAAGATCGCAAGCGGCAACAGGCCGGCCAGCAGCAGGCGGTACTTCTCGACCCGCGGGATGGCGGCCAGCTCCTCCGCATCGATCACTGGGCCGAGCGCGGGGTTCAGCCGGCAGCGGATCCAGATGTAGCTGATGAAAAGGCTCGCCATCATCAGCCCCGGTAGGATCCCCGCCATCCACAGCTGCGTCACCGGCTGGCGCGCAATCATCGCATAGAGCACCATGACCACCGAGGGCGGGATCAGGATCCCCAGCGAGGCGCCCGCCTGGATCACCCCGGTCACCATGCGCTTGTCATAGGATCGCTTCAGCAGCTCCGGCAGCGCGATGGTCGCGCCGATGGCCATGCCCGCGACCGAAAGTCCGTTCATCGCCGAGATCAGCACCATCAGAAGGATCGTGCCGATGGCCAGCCCCCCGGGTACCCGGCCGAACCAGACATGGAACATCCGGTAAAGGTCATCGGCCAGGCGGCTTTCACTCAGGACATAGCCCATGAAGATGAACATCGGCAGCGTAATCAGCGGAAACCAGTTCATCACCTTGAAGGTCTGCGCGAAGGCCAGGTCATAGCCCCCCCGTTCACCCCAGAGCAGGATCGCCGCGACCACGGCAACGAAGCCGATGATGCCGAACATCCGCTGCCCGGTCAGCATCATCACCAGCATCGAGCCGAACATCAGCGCGGCGATGTGCTCGGCGGGCATCAGAAGTCCTCCCGCCCGAGGGCGCGGTTCAGGTCGCGGATGAAAATCGCCGTGCATTGCAGGATCATCAGCACGATACCAATCACCATGATGATCTTGATCGGCGCCATGTAGGGCCGCCAGAGGCCGCGACGCCGCTCGCCATATTCCAGCGCGAACTGCGTGCTCTCGATGCCGCCCCAGAGCAGCACGCCCAGATAGACAAACAGCGCCAGGATGGTCACGGCGTCGACCATCGCCTTGGTCCGGTCCGACCAGCGCGCATAGAGCAGATCCATCCGCACCGCCGAGCCCATCTGCAAAGCATAGGCGCCACCGATCATGAAGTAGCCCATGAGCAGGAACTGCGCCATCTCATCAGTCCAGATCGGCGGCGTGAAGGCCGCCCGCCCGATCGCCCCCCACAGAAGGACTCCCATCAGGATGAACAGCGAAAACATCGCGATCCGGCCGATGCCATAGTTCAGCCGCTCGATCGCGCGCACATAAGCGATCACCGCGCGCGGCATGCATCGCCTCCCGCTTCGCGCAGCGCGCGGGCAAGGACAGGAGCCAGACGGTCGGCCATCGCCGACTGATCCGCGTCGCTCGTGATCAGGTCGTTGCGGATCTCCAGCATGGTGTTCGGCAACCTCAGCGGGGTCGCGTGCAACCGGATCGTGTGCGTGACATCGCCCGCGGCCGAATAGGGCTCGTTGAGTTCGGTCCGCAACCCGCAGCCATCGGCGGCGGTCATCACCGCATGGGTCAGCCCCGGATCATCGTCATGGATCACGCCGAATTCCACCGCACGGGCCACGCCATGATATACCGGCGTGAAGGAATGAACGGCAACCAGCGCGGGGCGCCTGCCGAGCGCGACCAGCGCCGCGATCTCGGCGGCGAGGGTGGCATGGAAGGGAACGCATACCGCCTGGGTCCGTGCGAGACACTCCTCCGCGGGCAGGTTGCTGTTGCCGGGAATGTCGTAGATTTCGGATCGGGCGGGCATCGCGTTGGGATGGTCCGGGGCGCGGTTAAGATCGAAGATCAGCCGCGAAAGCGGTGCGTGCACCAGCACCGCCCCGCCGCACGCGGCCGCCAACCGTCGCGCCAGCCCCCGCGCCAGACCCAGCGCGCCGATATCCCAGGCGACATGCGTGCCCCAGACGTCGGCCGGCAGACCCAGGTCCCCGTACCGCTCTGCCGTCGCGTTGGAGGCATGTTCGCAGATCACGATCACCCCGGCCGCGACCGGCCCGTCACACGCCGCGCCGCCTGCGTCATAACGCTCGACCCGTCCCGGCCATTCGGCGGGAAGGACGGGGGACGGGACGGCAATATGGGGCTGCGACATGTGGGCTAGAATCCGGCTGACTTGGAGGGCAGCCTGTTTCATCGACCCCAAATCTGTCAAGATATTTTCGGAGCCGCAATTTCTGTTACAAATCGCACATTCCGGTGTATGCTGCCGTTTGCACGCAGCCCCTGCCCCACCGCTGACCAGGCCCCGAATGTCCGACCCGTCCGACATCCCGCCAACGATCGAGGCGCGCCTGCGCACCGCGTTGCCCGACCTAACACGCGCCGAGCGTCAGTTGGCGGCGCATATGCTGAACTCCTATCCGGTCGCCGTGCTGGGCTCCATTGGCTCGGTCGCGCGCGGCGCGGGCGTGTCGGCGCCGACGGTCGGGCGACTGGTGCAGAAACTGGGCTTCACAGGCTACCCCGAATTCCAGGCACAACTGCGCGAGGAACTGGGCGAGCGGCTGGCATCACCGCTCGCCAAGCATGAAAAATGGGCGAACGCGGCCCCCGACGCCCACGTTCTGGACTCTTTTGCCGCGCGCGTTATGGACGATCTGACCGCCACGCTGGGCCAGATCGACCGCGCGGGGTTCGACGCCGTGGCCGACCTTCTGGCCGATCATGACCGGCGCGTTGCGCTGATCGGCGGGCGTCTGACCCAGGCCATCGCCGCCTATTTCCACACCTCGCTTAGGATCATGCGCGATGATGTGGTGCTGCTTTCGGCGATCCCGTCCACCTGGCCGCCCGTGCTGCTGGACATGCGCCCCGGCGATGTGCTCGTCGCCTTCGACATTCGCCGCTACGAACCCCCGGTTCAGCAACTCGTCGAACTCGCTCGCGCGCGCGAGGCCGAGGTGGTGCTGATCACCGACCGCTGGGTCTCGCCCGCCGCGGCGCATGCACAGCACCTGATGCCCTGCCATATCGAGGCGCCCTCTGCCTGGGACACGCTGACCGCACCCCTCATGCTGGTCGAGGCGCTTCTGACCGCCATCCAGCGCCGCGACCGGCCTGCGATGGTCACGCGGCTGCAGCATCTGGAAGCCATCTATACCCGAACGCAAATATTCCGCCGCCCACGGCAGAGTTGACGGCCCTCAGCGCGCCCCCTGCGAGACGTCGTGGTGGGTTGCGCGGCCATCGACTGCGGCCGGAATTTCGATTTCCAACTGGTTAACGACAAATACTATTTCTGTTCGCAACAGAATATTACGCCATTGTCCAAGCTCGAACATGTGCCCATCCCCGCCAACCTGCGGCGTCATCGCACCGGCTGGCGGGGTTCTCCGGGCGCCTCAGAGCCCGTATTGCTCGCGCGCGTAATCGCCCAGTCCGACGGCATCCAGCGCCACGAGCGGCGCGAGAAACGTCACCTGGATCACCCCCGGCGCCCGCCCGATCTCGATCGCGCCGTTCACCGTGGCCCGGTTGCGCACCTCGGGCACCGTCATGCCCAGTAGCTTCGCCGCGCGTTCCAGCCCGTTGGTGATCGCGTCGTTCAGGTTCGCGGCCGTCCCGATGACGGAAACCGGCGCCATCTCCTCGATCTGGGTGACGTCCCATTGCACCGCCAGGCGCTGCGCCTTGGCCTTCTCCTCGGCCGAGAAGGGACGCGCGAGCGGCGGCAGATCCTCCAGCAGCGGAAACAGCACCGGCCCGTCGATCGGCCATCCCTTCTTCACCTCGACCTGGAGGGTCACACTGCCAGCCACATCCATTGTGTGGCCCGCAATCTCGCCGTCGCCCTGAGCCGCGTGCATGTCGCCCATGTAGACGCCCGCCCCCGGCACCTTAACCGGCGCGACCAGGATCGCCCCCGCGCGGACCGCGTCGATATCCATGTGCCCGTCGGTCTTGTGTTCGGCAAGTTCCTCGGCGGTGATCGCATAATCATGCGGCGCGCCGACTAGGAACGCGCCGAAATCACCAGCGTTGTGGCTGTCCGGCATCGCCCGCGAGGGACAGGTGCCCAGCTGTCCGAGGAACGGGCGCATCCGCACGATCACGCCCGGCATGTCCGACGGCGCGAAAGTCAGGATCGAGTGCTGGCGCGAGGCGTCGGGCAGTGCCGCATAATGATCCGCCTGCCCTGCGATACGCTCGGCCGCGGCCTTCGACAAGGTCAGCCCCACGGCGCGCGTCTCGTCGAATGTCACGGTATAACCATGCACGATCTCGAAGGGTTTAACCGGGTTGCCGCAAGCGTCGCAGATCACCGCGTCCTGACCGATCCCTTCGAGATGCGTCTCCGGCCAGACAGCATCGCAGGTCGGACAGCGAGCGGCGACATAGGGATCACCCAGACAGTACCCCTCGGGCGAGCTATCATGCCCGCTCGCCGTGGCGATGGAAGTGACCGTGATATCGCGGATGCGGATCACCACCGCATCGCCTGGCTCCGCGCCCTCGACGAAGACCGGCTGGGTGACCTCGTGCCCGCCGCGCAGACGGGGAGTGATCATCGGCCCCCAGCAGCCCGGCGCGGTGTTAGCAATGATCGTTCCACCATCCTCGACCGGGCCCAACATGGGGGCTGCGGGATCGAGAACGCTGTTGGTGAACCCCTGGACCACAACGCTTCTTCTGGGCCTGTTGGCCTGGCTACCATCCGGCATTTCTGCCTCCCCTGGTTGATGAGCCTTGCGGCTTATCCTAGTTCGCCAAGGCCACAGTGGAAGAGGCATTGTTTGGCCGTCGAACGTTCTACCGCGTGGCTTT
This sequence comes from uncultured Rhodobacter sp., assembly GCA_964555305.1. Lineage (GTDB taxonomy): Bacteria > Pseudomonadota > Alphaproteobacteria > Rhodobacterales > Rhodobacteraceae > Pararhodobacter. Next base: position 9,539 of record CAZKSE010000003.1, read on the forward strand.
GCTCCCCCGCCGCGCCTCGGCTGCCCAGAGGGCGATGGCGACCCCACCCAGAATGCCCGCCGCCGACACGGAAAGCCGCAACGTCAAAGGCTCGGCGATGAAGATAACGCCCCCGGCTGCAGCGATCGCCGGCACGGTGAGCTGCACGAACGCTGCGCCGGTGCGGCTGAGGGCCGGGAGAACGCTGTACCAGACCGCGTAACCCAGCCCAGACGCCACCGCGCCTGACGCGATGGCATACCCCCATTCGGCGGAACTGCTCGATTGGGTGAAAATCCCCGGCGAAAGCAGCACCAGCGCGATCGGGAGGCACCGAATGAAGTTTCCCGCGGTATCCACAAGCGGCGCGGTCGAGCCGCGTCCGAGCAACGTGTAGATTGCCCAGGACAGCCCTGCCAAAACCATGAGCGCTGCCCCCAGCGGATCGGGCGCGGTCAGGCCTGGGAAAAGCAGCACCGCCAAAAATCCTCCGGCGACCAGAAACCCGACCCATTCGCGTGGCACCGGACGCTCGCCCTTGTTGATAGCCCAACCCAGCATGCCGATCTGAACCGAGGCGAAAAGCAGAAGTGCCCCGGTCCCCGCGCCCAGTTCCAGATAGGCAATCGAAAAGGCGAGCGCGTAGGCCAGCAACGCGACTGCGCCGCCAAGACTGCCTCCGGGCCGAAGCAGTCCCGCCACCCCACCGCGCAGAAACAGTAGAAGCGCGAGCATCGCCGCGCCCGACAAGAGCCGCATCCCCGTAAAACTGACCGCATCGATTGCTCCATCGGCGAGAGCAAGACGATTCAGCACGGAATTCGCCGCGAACGCGACCATCGCGATTGCAGTCAGGGAGACGATCTTTGCAGGCGAAAGCGCTGTCATGGCGTCGAAGCTTTTCTTGGGGTTCCGATCGTTCAGGTGCTGCGGGAAGCAACCACAACCGATCAGCCATGTCGAGCAACAGGCCCGCGGCGGATTGCAGGGCGGTCCGACATCATGTCACTCTTGCACCGACGAAGTTGATGAAGCGAGTGGGCAACATGAACATCGACCATCTGCGAGAATGGATCGGGCGAGAGGAAACTGCTGCAGAGGTGCTTTCACCCGAACTGGTGCGTCGCTTCGAAGCGACCTTTGACTACGAGAGCAACCCCCAGCCGGGCGCGCCAGCGCCGCTCCTGATCCACTTCTGCATTGCGCCGCCCGCAGCCCCGATGCAGGCACTCGGCCGAGACGGGCATCCCGCCAAGGGAGGGTTCCTGCCTCCGGTGCCACTGCCGCGGCGGATGTGGGCCGGCGGAAGCTTTATCTTCCATGGCGACCCGCTCGTGGGGGATGTGATAACGCGGCGCTCGACGATCCGCGAGGTGGTCGCCAAACAGGGGCGCACCGGCCCCCTTTGCTTCGTCACGGTCGAGCATGTCATCAGCAGCGCCGACCGAGAGATACTGACCGAGCGGCAGGATATCGTCTATCGTGGCGAAGCGTCAGAGGTGACCGCGCTGCCCCAAGGGGAACCCGCGCCGCGTGGGGCCCATGTTCGTCAGGTCACACCGACGCCGACAGTGCTCTTTCGATACTCTGCACTGACCTTCAACGGGCATCGAATCCATTATGACGCCCCTTACGCTCGCGAGGTCGAGGGGTACCCGGGTCTGGTTGTTCACGGCCCGATGCTGGCGACTCTGCTCTGCCAGTTTGCCGCCGATCTGATGGGCCAGCGCCCCGCGAGCTTCACCTTTCGCAGCCACTCGACATTGTTCGACGACGCGCCCTTTCGTTTGCACGCCGAACCAAATGGGCAGGAGGTGAGGTTATGGGCAGCGCGCGATGGCGGGCCGGTCGCCATGTCGGCCAGCGCGCACCTCGGGTAGTGCGCGGGACCCGGCTACAGATCGCCCGGGTAAAGCACCGCACCCCGATCAGTGTCGCCCGCGTCCAGCATTGTCGCTACCCGCTCCAGCACCGCCACGATCATCGCCTGCTCCCAGTCTTCCAGCGCGTCGAACTCCGCGGCGAAGCGCTGCTGCAACGCATCAGGCGCACGTTTGAGCGCCTCGCGCCCCTTGTCGGTGAGCGCGATCATCGTTTGCCGGCGGTCCGCCTCGCTCCGCGCGCGGGCAACGTGGCCGGCGCGTTCGAGCTTGTCGATCATTGCCGTGATCGTCGCCGGAGCGACATGCATCCGCCGGGCGACCGCGCCGCCGGTGCTGGTACCCGTCTCGGAAAGGATCTGCACGACACGCAACTGGACCGGCGTCAACCCCGCAGACTGAGCCAGTTCCTTGCCGTGCAATTCCGTCGCGCGAAGTATGCGGCGAAGCGCAATCAGGCAAACATCGATCCGCTCCACCCCAACACCCCGCAGCACCATCGCACAAGAGCCATTATCGACATGGCGCTCGAGGGGTCAATCCTTCTGTTAGCGAATGATCCAAGCGGAAATCTGCACTTCAACCTTGTTCAACTCCACGTTCTATCAGTCGTTTAGCCATTTTTTTGGCCGGAAACTCAGCTTCGTGGTTGCATTTTGAGCGCAGACCTTTAGTTAGTCTATCGAAACAATCAGGATCACGACATGAAAGACATGATCGAGACACCGCGCGCCGACGCACTGACTTTTCGCAAACCCGCACCCGAGGATGGTAGCGCGGTCTGGGCATTGATCCGCGCCTGCAAGCCGCTCGACGAGAACAGCATGTACTGCAACCTCATCCAGTGCGACCACTTCGCCGATACCTGCATACTGGCCGAAATGGACGGAGCAGCGGTTGGCTGGATCTCCGGCTACCTGCTTCCAGATGCGACCGATACGCTGTTCGTCTGGCAGGTTGCGGTCTCTACGGATGCGCGCGGCCTCGGACTGGCCAGTGAGATGCTGGACCGACTGCTTTCGCGCGACGACATGGCGCGTGTGCGGTGCCTGCAAACAACGATCACCCGCGACAATGATGCCAGCTGGAGCCTGTTTCGCAGCCTTGCCGAGCGCCATGGCGGTCAACTTTCAGACGAGCCGCATTTCAAGAAGCACGATCATTTCGATGGCGAGCACGCCACCGAATATATGGTGACGATCCGCTTCCCCGCCCCCTTGGCGCGCGTCGCCTGAGACGCCGCCTTTCCGAACCCCAACACCCGAGGTACCCCATGCCGACTGACCAGTCAGCGGACACGACCGTCTTTGAACGCCGCGAAAGCCAGGCGCGCAGTTACTGCCGCAACTTTCCTGCCGTCTTCACCAAGGCCAGCGGGACGATACTGACCGATGCGCAGGGCCGCGACTACATCGACTTTCTCGCTGGATGCTCGTCTCTGAACTACGGGCACAACGACCCTGACATGAAGGCCGCGCTGAGCGACCACATCCGCCGGGACGGCGTCACCCACGGGCTCGACATGTTCACCGACGCCAAGGCGACCTTTCTGGAAACCTACGAGCGTCTGATCCTGAAGCCGCGTGGCATGGACTACAAGGTGATGATGACCGGACCGACCGGCACCAATGCCGTCGAAGCCGCCATCAAGCTGGCGCGCAAGGTGACCGGCCGGCGCAATGTTGTCGCCTTCACCAACGCGTTTCACGGCATGACGATGGGGGCGCTGGCCTTGACCGGCAATTCCGGCAAGCGGGACGGCGCGGGTGGCGGAAGCTTGGCAGACGTAACGCACATGCCTTTCGAAGGCGCAATGGGCGATACCGACACCCTGCAATACATCGAGTGGATGCTCGAGAATCCGTCGAGCGGCATGGACGCGCCTGCGGCCTTTATCGTTGAGCCGGTTCAGGGCGAAGGTGGACTGAATGCTGCCAGCGCCAAATGGCTTCAGGGCATCCAGCGGCTCGCGCACAAGCATGGCGCGCTGTTCATCATCGATGACATCCAGTCGGGCGTGGGACGCACAGGACCCTATTTCAGCTTCGAGGGCATGAAGCTGGATCCCGACATGGTGACGCAGGCGAAATCCTTCAGCGGGATGGGGTTGCCCTTCGCGGCGCTCCTGATCAAGCCCGAGCATGACATCTGGAAGCCGGCCGAGCACAACGGCACGTTCCGCGGTAACAACCACGCCTTCACTACCGCGCGTGTTGCGCTCGAGAAGTTCTGGTCCGACGATCGCTTCGAGAAGGAAACATTGCGCAAGGGCGAGAAGCTGCGCGACCGCCTGCAAGCCATCGCGGAACATATCCCCGGCGCCTGCCTGAAGGGCCGCGGCATGATGCGCGGCATCGATACCGGCAGCGGTGACCTGGCCAGCGAAATTTGCGCGCATTGCTTCGAGGCCGGGTTGATTATCGAAACGTCAGGCGCGCATGACGAGGTGGTCAAGGTGCTTGCGCCGCTGACCACACCCGACGATATCCTTGACAAGGGTCTGGACATTCTGGAGGGCGCAGTCCGCGCCGTCGCTGGCAAGACCCGCATCGCAGCGGAGTAAAACCATGATCGTACGCGACTTTCACGAATTGAAGAATACCGACAAGGCCGTCAGCGATGCACGCTGGACCAGCGTGCGGATGCTTCTGGCACAGGATGGAATGGGCTTTTCATTCCACATCACGACCCTTGAGGCGGGCTCGGAGCATCAGTTCCACTACAAGAACCATTTCGAAAGCGTCTACTGCATCTCGGGCAAGGGCAGCATCACCGATGTCGCCACCGGCAAGACGCACGAAATCCGCCCCGGCGTAATGTATGCCCTCGATCAGCACGACAAGCACATCGTGCGAGCCGAGGAAGAACTAGTCATGGCCTGCTGCTTCAACCCGCCCGTTACCGGGACCGAAGTGCATCAGGCCGATGGCAGCTACGCTGCCGCACCCGAGACCGCCAGCGCCTGAGAACCAGGCACTGACTACGGCAGATGCCCCGGCCAACACTGGTGCGGCCGGGGTCAATCGCGCGCATACCGCGCGTCGGGTTCACATCAGACAGAAAGAGGAGAGAGCATGACCTTTCATGAGCCAATCCGACACGGGTCAGATGTCTACCCCACCCGCCTGCGGGATCGCGAGGCGATGATGGACCGGCAGGACCCCGTTCTCTGGACCGAGTGGCACAAGGATGCCCCGATCAGCAAAGAGCAGGCCGCTTCCTACGACCGCAACGGTTACTTGATCCTGCGTGATGTCTTTTCGCCCGACGAGGTTCGGGCGTTGATCGACGCCTCGGCCGCGCTGCGGTCGGGCGATCTCGGCGAGAACGAAGATGTAGTGACCGAGCCCGACAGCGGTGAAGTTCGCACAGTCTTTCGCCTGATCGAGAACTCACCTGCCTTCGCACGGCTCGCGCGCGACTCGCGGCTGGCTGGCATTGCACAGTTCCTGCTGGGAGATGGAGTCTATGCCCACCAGTCCCGGTTGAACTACAAACCCGGATTTACCGGCAAGGAGTTCTACTGGCATTCCGATTTCGAAACCTGGCACGCCGAGGATGGCATGCCACGGATGCGCGCCGTCTCGGCGTCGCTGCTGCTGACGGACAACGATGCGTTGAACGGTCCACTGATGCTCATGCCCGGCTCGCAGCGTCGTTTCATCGGATGTCAGGGCGAAACGCCGGCTGATAATCACCTCAGCTCGCTGAAGAAGCAGACGGTCGGAACACCATCGCAGGAAACCCTGCGCGATATGGCCGATACGTTCGGCATCGACGCGGCGACGGGACCGGCCGGCACGCTGATTTTCTTCGATTGCAACACGATGCACGGCTCGAACGGGAACATCACGCCGTTTCCCCGCTCGAACGCCTTCTTCGTGTTCAACGCGGTTTCGAACGCCTTGCAGGCGCCATTCGCCGCGCCCGCCCCGCGCCCGGCCCATCTGGCTCATCGCGGCTCGGCACAGCCGATAACGCCGGAAACCGGCTCACTCGCCTGAGTTTAGATACGATCCCTTAACGGCGGCGCGCCCCGCGCGCGCCACCCCCAAGATTGGATTCTGCCATGCCCGACCTGCCCCGCAAGCATACCGTTGAAAAGATCGGCGGCACTTCGATGAGCCGCCTCAAGGAGTTGCGCGACACGCTGCTGATCGGTCCGCGCAAAGGTGCCGATCTCTACAACCGCGTTTTTGTGGTGTCGGCTTTCGGGGGGATCACCAATCTTCTTCTGGAGCACAAGAAAACCGGCGAGCCCGGTGTCTATTCCAGCTTCGTCAACGCCTCGGAAGGACACGGCTGGCTTTCGGCGCTGGACCGCGTGGCGGAAGCGATGCGCGAGGCGCATCATGGAATCCTGGAACACCCGGCCGACCTGTCGCAAGCTGACGAATTCGTCCGCGACCGGATCGAGGGGGCACGCTCCTGCCTGTTCGACCTTCAGCGCCTTTGCAGCTACGGGCATTTTCGTCTGACACAACACATGATGGTCTTCCGCGAACTCCTCTCCGGCCTGGGCGAAGCGCATTCGGCATTTGTCGCCACGCTCCTGCTGAACCGGGCTGGAGTCGCCGCGCGCTTCGTCGATCTGACCGGCTGGCGTGACGAGCGGGAACTGACGCTGGAAGAACGCCTCACCATCGGACTTGAGGGCATTGACCTGAAGGTCGAACTGCCGATCGTCACCGGCTACGCGCAATGCAGCGAGGGGTTGATGGCCGAATTCGACCGCGGCTACTCCGAGGTCACGTTTTCACGCCTCGCAGCGGTTACCGGCGCATCCGAGGCAATCATTCACAAGGAGTTCCACCTTTCATCGGCTGACCCCGGCCTGGTCGGCGCAGACGCAGTGCGAAAGCTGGGTCACACGAACTACGATGTTGCAGATCAACTCGCCAACCTTGGCATGGAAGCCATTCATCCAAAGGCCGCGAAGACCCTCCGCCAGGCGGGCATCCCGCTACGCGTGACCAACGCGTTCGAACCCGACGACCCGGGCACACTGATCGACGACGCCGAGGCCGATCAGCCGGGCGCGGAAATCGTCACGGGTTTGCCGGTGATCGCCCTGGAACTGTACGAACCCGAGATGGTCGGCGTGAAAGGCTACGACAGCACCGTTCTGGATGTGTTGCGCCGCCATAATGCTTTCATCGTGTCGAAAACATCGAACGCCAACACGATCACACATTTCCTCGACGTGTCGCTCAAGGTCGCCCGCCGGATCGAGGCAGATCTTCAGAGCAGCTACCCCTCTGCACAGGTGGAAGCTCGCTCGGTCGCAATCGCATCGGTGATCGGGCGGGATCTGCGCGACCAGCGCGTTCTCCTGCGTGGATTGACGGCCTTGGAAAGGGCCAACATCCCCGTCCTGGCCGCCCAACAACCCAGCCGCAATGTCGATGTCCAGTTCCTGCTCAACCGCGAAGATTTGGATCGCGCCATCGCCGCGCTGCATGCCGAGTTGATAGAACCTGCCGACACTCGTCGCATGGCGGCCTGACGGGCGCAGCTTCTCAGGATAGATCCGAAAGAACGCGGCGGACGGCGAGCCCGCCGCGTTTTTCAGTTAGTTGCTGCCCATCACTTCCTCGGTGGCCTCGCGGATGCGACGAACGTGGGCTTCCATTTCTTCCTGACCGATGAAGACGACCGGGAAGAAGGTGTTCCCTTCGGTGATGTCGATGAATGCCTGCGACGTGCTCGCGTGTTCCGCAGCCTCGATAAGCCTCGCCTTCACATCCTCGGGCACACCGCTTGGCACTATGATCGTACGGTAATCCTCGATCGAATAATCATAGCCGAGTTCAATCAGCGTCGGGACCTCCGGGTAGAACGGGCTGCGTTCGGCCGACATGAACGCTGCCACAACCATTTCGCCGGTCGGGGTGTACTGAGCGTGAGTTCCCCCCGAATAGGCGAAATCGACCTCGCGCCCCAAGACGAGCGGCGCCATGCCGCCCCCACCGCCAGTGGGCACGATGGCCAGATCCAGCCCTTCCTGCTCCGCAATCGCCTCCATGATCGCCTGGTCAAGGGCCGTCTGCTGGGCATAGGTCATCGGGTTTTCGCGACCGTGCTCGATGATTTCGGCAAAGGTTGAAAACGGCTGATCGGCCGAGGTGACGATCGCGTTCTGTCCGACGGCGACCGCCGCTAGATACTCGAAATCGTCGATTTCGTATTCCACCTCTGTGATGATCGGCGTGAAGGTCAGCGCCGTGGTGCCGCCGAACAGGAACGTGTAGCCGTCCGGTTCGGTGTTGGCGAGCCGCGTGAACGCGACGGCCGATCCACCGCCAGGCTGGTTGACCACGTTCACCGGCTGGCCCAGCACTTCTTCCATGACATTGGCCAGCACGCGACCCTGGATATCTGTCGAGCCGCCCGGATTGAAGCCGATGACCATGGTGAGCGGCCGTGTCGGCCAGTCGTCGGCATAAGCGGCGGGCGCACCCAGCAAGGCGGTCGCGGCGAGGGTGGTGGCGAGAAGGGTTCGTTTCTTCATCTTTCTACTCCCTGTTGCTTCGGTTTTAGTCGCTCATCAGCGCCTCGTTCGCAGCGCGGATTTCGCGGATCGTCGCCTCGGTTTCGGCGGCGTCCATGAAGACGATCGGATGCAGCGTGTTGTCGACCGTCACCTCGACGAAGGCCGGATTTTCGGCCGCCATCCGGGCAGCATCCTCGAAGGCGGAGACGATCTCGTCCGGCGTGCCCCCTGGCAGAAAGAACGAGCGGAAGTCGTCCATCGCGTACGGATAGCCCAGTTCCTGCAGCGTCGGCACGTCTGGATAGAAGGGGCTGCGGTCGCGGGTGAGAAACGCCAGAACGCGCATCTCGTCGGTTGGGGTGTATTGCGCGTGGGTGCCGCCCGAGAAAGCGAAATCGACCTCGCCGCCCAGAACCAGTGGGGCCATGCCCCCACCGCCGCCGGTGGGCACGATCGCCAGATCGATCCCCTCCTGCTCAGCGATGATCTCCATGATGGTCTGGTCCATCGGCAACTGCTGGGCATAGGTCATGGGGTTCTCGCGCCCGTACGCGATAAGTTCCTCGAAGGTCTCGAAGGGGGCATCGCCGCGGGTGACGACCCCGAATTGACCCCCGACCATGGTGCCGGCATAGCGGAAGTCATCGATGTCATACTCGACCTCCTGGACGATGGGGGTGAAGGTCAACCCGAGCATGACACCGAACATGAAGGTGTGCCCATCGGGTTCCGCGGTCAGAAAACGGGTCAGCGCCACCGCGCCGCCGCCGCCGGGCTGGTTGACCACGTTGACTGGCTGGCCCCAATGCTCCTCAAGCACGCGGGCAAGGACCCGGCCCTGAATATCGGTCGATCCCCCCGGCGCGAAACCGATGATCATGGTCATCGGTCTCTCGGGACGCCAGTCATCGGCAAGCGCGACCGATCCGCTGATGGCCGCGGCGGCGGCCACGGCGGTGGCGATAAGCGTGCGTCTTTTCATGGCTTCTCTCCCTGTTTGTTTTTTGCCCCTCAATCGGCGGCGGCGGCGCCTTCGACCGGGCGGGGCTTCTTGATCGTGCGGTAGCCCAGCATCACCAGCGCAACGATGGTGCAGGCGATGAAGAACAGGGCAATCGGTCGGTTCATCAGGATCATCGGATCACCGCGCGAAAGGATGATGCTCTGGCGCAGGTTCAACTCCAGCATGGGGGTAATGATGAAGGCGACAAGGAAGGTGACGAAGGAATAGTCGTATTTTTTCATCAGATAGCCGAGCAACGCGAAGGCCATCAGGATCACCAGACCAAAGACGCCGTAGCCCTGCAGAACCATCCCGGCGAGGCAGAAGAAGATCACGATCGGGATGACCACGGCATGAGGCACGCGCGTGATCTGCGCAAAGACCATCAGCCCGAACCACCCGATCGCCAGCATGATGAGACTTGCGACGATCATCCCGGCAAAGATCGAATAGATGAACTCGGGGTTGTCGCGGATCAACAGCGGGCCGACGGTGATGCCGTGGATGGCAAAGGCGCCGACCAGAAGCGCGGCCGAAACGTTCCCGGGAATGCCAAGCCCGAAAAGCGGGATCAGGGCGGCCGGGATCACCGCGTTGTCAGCCGATTCCGAGGCCGCGATCCCCTCCGGCGCGCCCTTGCCGAAACGTTCGGGCGTTTTCGACGCGCGCTTGGTCATGCCGTAGGACATGAACGAGCCGACCGAAGGGCCGAGGCCCGGCAGCGCGCCCACGAAAGTGCCGACGCCGGTGCCGCGGATGATCGCCGGGATGGTGATCCGGAACTCCGGCCAGCGCAGCGTATCGGCCTTGTCGTGGCCGATCTTCACGGCCATGGTGTCGCGCTCATAGCGCAAACGATCGGACTGGACGAACATCTCGGACAGCGCGAGAGTGCCGATGGCAACGGCGATCAGCGGCATACCGTCCATCAGTTCCGCATAGCCAAAGGTCATCCGCGGCATTCCCGTCTGCGGATCAAGCCCGATGGTGCCCAGAAAGATGCCAAGGCCACCGGCCGCCAGCCCCTTGAAAAGCGATCCGCCCGAGAGCCCGGCGATGAAGACCAGCGCAAAGGCCAGGATCGCCGCCATTTCGTAGGGACCGAAAAGAAGCGCGACACGTGCGAAGGGAATGGCCACGAAAATCAGGATCATCGTCGCCAGGATGTCCCCGATGACCGAGGCGAGAAGCCCGATCTTCAATGCCGTCTTCGGCCGCCCGCCCCGCGCCATCGGATAGCCGTCGAAACATGTCGCGGCCGAGGATGCCTCGCCCGGCGCGTTCAGAAGGATTGCCGAGACGGCGCTGCCCGCCGCCGTGCCCTTCGAGAGCCCGATCAGGAAAGAGATCGCGATGAAGGGCGACATGTAGAAGGTCATCGGTATGGCAATGGCGATCGCGACCGACCGCGAGAGCCCCGGCACCACACCGATGATGTAGCCCAGAAGCACCCCGCCGCCGATCCCGATGAAGGACGTCAGCGTCAGCGCCTCGCCGAAGGCGTCCGAAATGGCCGAAAAATCCATGCCTCAGACCACCCCGATGCGCATCATGTAGACCGACAGGACATAAAGCGCGATCACCGGGGCGATGGCGCAGGGAATGACAACGTACCATCGCCGTTCCCCCAGCAGGATCAGCATCCCGGCGATCACCGGCGCGCCGATATAGGTCACCTTGAACATCGTCGCCAGCCAGACCGCAAAACCGACATAGACGAAGGGCCAGGTCGACCACCCCAGCGCACCCCAGTTCACCTCGGTCGAGATCATCGCCTCGCCGGTGCGCCACATGTGGAAAAGCGCGTTGCCAACGACGAAAAGGCCGCTGATCAGCATGAGCCATGCGGCGACCCGCGGCAGCAGGTCGGGCGGCATGCCGCGCATCATTGCGCGACCGGCATATCCCGGGATTATCCAGTGGAGCGCGAGCAACGCAAAGCCCACGACCACCAACCCAGACCAAAAGCTCTGGCGATGCATTTTTACCGACCCTGTTATGTCGTTTTTTTACCTTGGTTCGCATGATCAACCCGGGGGTGTAAAGGAAAAACGATCCCGCGCCGTCAAAAGCACCGCGGGCAAGAGGCCGTGTCGCCCTCGCGCCAGGACGCGTTGAGTGCCCGATGGCCCTTGACTTTCGACGGCCGGGCGCTCATCTGGATCGGGTGTCGCTGCGCTGCCGCGTGAGCAAGCAGTGCCCGTCAAGGGCCATCAGCGCACCACAGAATTCAGTTCCCCATCACGCAGGGTTCCTGACGCGGCAGCCAGAGGGTGCGGGACAGGCCCGTCCTTCCAGAGGCTGCGCGAACCCTCTTGGGCCGCGGTCTGCGGTCTCGCAAAACGGCTGTGCCCGGCTGATCGCCGCATGGCCCATGAAGGATAAGTCTTGTTCGATTTCGATATGCTCGGCCTCGCGCCGACGCTCCGCACCGCGCTCTCCCGCGCGGGATTCACTGAACCGACCCCGATCCAGAACCAGGCGATCCCGCTTGCGCTGGAGGGGCATGACATCCTCGGTCTGGCGCAAACGGGAACCGGCAAGACGCTGGCGTTCGGTCTGCCGTTGATCGATCAACTGCTCGCCCAACCCGGCCGGCCTGCCGCCCGGACTGCAAAGGCCCTCATCCTTGCGCCGACGCGTGAACTGGTGAACCAGATCGCCGACAGCTTGCGTCTGTTGACCGTTGGTACAAAACTGACGGTCACTACCGTGGTCGGCGGTCAATCCATCGGTCGGCAGATCGCCCAGCTGGCGCGGGGAACCGACATCCTGGTCGCCACGCCCGGCCGCCTGATCGATCTGATGGACCGCCGCGCAGTGGATCTTGGCACCGTCCGCCATCTGGTGCTGGACGAGGCCGACCAGATGCTAGACCTCGGCTTCATTCACGCGCTGCGCAAGATCGCGCCGCGCCTCGGAACGCCCCGGCAGACGATGCTCTTTTCGGCCACCATGCCCAAGCAGATGGAAGAGTTGAGCCGGGCCTACCTGACGGACCCGCGCCGCGTTCAGGTCGCCCCGCCGGGGAAGGCCGCCGACAAGGTCACCCAGTCGGTGCACTTCCTCGATAAGGGCGCCAAGCCCGGCAAGCTGCGCGAGATCCTGTCGCGGGACCCGTCCGCTCTGACGCTGGTTTTTTCTCGCACCAAGCACGGGGCGGAGAAGCTGATGAAGGGCCTGGTCGCGGATGGCTACAACGCGGCCTCCATCCACGGGAACAAGAGCCAGGGGCAGCGCGACCGGGCGATCAAGGCGTTTCGTGACGGCACGATCACCACGCTTGTAGCTACCGACGTGGCCGCGCGCGGTATCGACATTCCGGGCGTCGCCTATGTCATCAACTATGACCTGCCCGAGGTGCCCGACAACTATGTCCACCGTATCGGACGGACCGCCCGCGCCGGCCGTGAAGGCGAGGCGATCTCCTTCTGCAGCCCCGAAGAATCCGGCCTCCTCGGCCAGATCCAGCGCCTGATGAAGATCGAAGTGCCGGTTGCCAGCGGGACCAGCACGGTTGGCGACGAGCGTGGCGCCGGTGGCGGCGAGCGCGGTCATGGACGCCGCCGCGGAAGCGGCCCCAAGGCGGGCGGCGCACCGGGCTATTCGAGTGCCGCGAAGCGCAAGCGCCCAAACCGCCGGCGCGCTGCCTGAGTGCAGCCACTGGTCAGGTCGAAACAAAGGGGCCCGGCGCGATGCGCCGGGCCTTTGCTTGCGTGTTCAAAGAAAACTGCGCTTACGGCAGATAGTCGCTGTCAAACGATTGCAGCAGGCGCGTCGCCCCCTCCAGAACCCGGGGATCCAGCGCTTCGGGGCCTGCGTCAAGCAGGCGGCTGCGCGCCCGCAGGGCAAGGTGCAAACGCCAATCGGGGGCCAGCGTGATACCTTCGCGCGCGGCCCAGGCGTCCACCTGATCCACAAGCGGCCGTCCCATGCGCGCACGATCGACGAAAAGGCGTTCAGGGCGACGCTCCACACGGTCCACGAGCGGGGCGATCAGATCGAAGCCCAGCAGATCCTCGATCCGCGCGCCGTCGATTCCGGTCAGCGCATCGAGCCCGATCACCCGGTCGGCGCAACCGGAATGACTTCCGGCCCGCAGCAAGGCGGCCTGCGCTCGGCCGTGATCGGTGCCATCCAGTATGACCGGCGGCACACCCGTCTCCTCGCCCGCCAGCATTGCTGCCATGACCTGCATCACCCGCGGCCCGGTGGCCGGTGCGAAGACCAGCTCGCGCCGTGGCCGAAGCCGACCAGCGCCAACCAGCAGGGTTTTGAGCGCCGACAGGTAGATCTGCTCGATCCGTCCACCGACAAGGACCGACCGCGCGCCACCCAGCATCGCGTCCGCCACCGACATGTTGAGCGCCGCATGGACGGCGAAACCCGCGCCTCGCTGGCTATCGGTGCCCTCGGTGGCCCTCAGATCGGCGCTCACGCGCGTCGAGCCGTTTCGCTCCACGAAGACCTTGCGTGCGCGTTCCAGCCGATCGGCATCGACAAGGAACGGCGAGTGGGTCGTGTAGACGATCTGGTTGGTTGCCGCGAGACCATCGAAAAAGGCCGAAAGGTCCCGTTGCGCCAGCGGATGCAGCGAATGTCCGGGCTCATCCAGCAGGAGCACCGCGTTGCGATGTGCACCACCGCTTTCGTGGAGAAACACAAGAAAGAAACTGAGAAACCACTGCAACCCGGTCGAGCGGTTCTCCAACTCCACTTCCTGCGGGCGCCGAGCATCGGCGACCCAGATACGGAAATGGTTGCCGTCGGCCTCGAACCGGAAACGGTAGTCGCCCTGCTTCCACCAGTCGCCGAAGCGCTCGGTCAACTTGGTACCGGCCGATTGCAGGAGGATTGAACGGGTGCGCTTTGCCTCGGCAATCTCCGCCAGCATTTGCGCATCGGGGGTCAATTCCTGGCCGCGGGCGCGCTTGAAAAGGCTGCGCATGAGCCCGAGACGCCCCTCCTCGGCGATGGTGCGCGCTTCGACCTCGTCACGGATGTCTCGGAAATCGCGGCCGAGTTGCAGGATCTCATCCGCCTGCAGCCCGACAAAACCGAAGAGCACGCGCAGGGTGCGCGCCTTGGCCGCCTCGCGCGCGCCCAGGTCGGCGCGGGACATGTTTTCAACGACATGCGGCAGGTATATCTCGGAATCGAGATTGCCGTAGTTCGAATAATAGACGAAGGCCGGCAGACGAGAGAGAACCGCGTCGCGCACCGCCTCGAGCTGACCAGGATCAGGAGCGACGATCTCGGCCATGCGATCGCCCAGTTCCTGACGCAACTCGCGCAGCCGGGCGATGGCGACCGAGGTTGCGGGCGGATCGGCCGGGATCAGGGCCGCGACCCGGTCGCGCAGCCTGATCATATCGTTGCCCGAGAGCGGCGCCTCGCCCTCCAGATCCAGTAGCATCGCGTCGAGCGTTTCCAGCGCGGCGGCGTGCAGATCGACTTGGGCAAGCGGCACCACACTCTCGGCGATGGCGCGGCGTGCGCCCTGGACGGTGCGGGAGATCGCGGTGCGCTCGGCCTTCGTGCGGCGCAGGTGCAGAGGGAAGCTGACCGAATAGCTTCCGTCAAAGCGGCGCCCGACACTGACCAGCGCGGCGGCTTCGGGCGGGATGTTCGCCAGTTCGGACAGCGCGGCGGCCTCCTCACCAGTGTCGAACTCGGCGCTGACGAACTGGAAGTTTCCCGGCGCCTCGCGGATTGCGCCGAAGAGAGACTTGGGGAAGTCCGAGGTGGGTTCGATCATGCCGTCACCGGCGGGGTTCAACTTCCATAGCGGCAACAGAAGGTTCGTCTTGCCCGACTCGTTCACGCCGATCAGCGCCGTGACGCGATCAAGGTCAAGCCAGCCCGAGTCGGTCACCGACCGGAAATTGGTCACGCGGTAGCGGCGCAGAGTGAAGCCGGCACGAGGCGCGGCGGCGGGTTTTGCCTCGGTCTTGCCCACCGGGGCGGTGACGGCGGAATCGGGTGTAATCATTCTGTCCTGATGCATGGCGTTCTCCTGTGGGTCATGGGCCGGGCGCGGCAAGGTCGGGCTCCGGCGGTTGGATCGTGTCGTTCAGGGGTGTGGCGGTCGGCTCGACCGCCTCGGGCAAGAAATCCGCAGCCCTCTCGGGCACGCGTGTCGCCAGGGTTTCAATGGCAAATACCAGCACGATCAGCCCGGCAATCGCGGTCTGGCCCAACCTCCAGCTTGCGCCCCGCTCGCCGAGCATCGCGGGAACGCGCCGGCCCAAACGGCGCAGTGCGCGGCGCTTGCGCGCCACCAGCGTCGCGGCGTGATCGGCGATCACCACAAAGGGATGCACAAGTCGGTGCAGGAACACTTGCGGCCCGATGGTCAGTGCGTGGCCCCGTATCACCGCACCGATTGCCAGCGCTGCGCCGAGCGCGAGCGGCCACGGGTCGGATGGCCCGGCGTTCCGTATCGGCGCGGCCAGCGCGCCCGCCAGAGCGGGCCAGGCGAGCGGCAGCGTGGCCGAGGCCAGCACCAGCCCCAGCACGGGCAATGCCAGCGCTTCAGGCGCGACGCTCTGCGACGCCGCGGGCGCGGTGCGCAGAAGCGTGAAGCCGAAACGCGCCATCAGAAGCGTCGTCGCCAACCCCGAGAGCGTGAGCCCTATGGTGAGCCAGGGAAGCCAGGCTGGCGACCCGGCGACGAAGGCGGTCTTCAACGCCTCCTTTCCCAGCGCACCCGAGGTCATCGGCAAACCAGCGAGCACCAACGCCGGCAGCGCGAGCACAGCCAGTGCCACTGCCCGCCCGGTGCGACCGTTCAGTGCCCCGAAGTGCCCGACCCCGAGGAAGAGCGCGCCTTTGGCCAGCGCGTGATGCGTCGCCAGAAAGACCAGCACCGGCAGCAGGACCGGCCAGGCTTCCGGCGCCGTCAGCCCCGCCCCCAGCCCCAGCGCGATCAAGCCCATCTGACTGACGCTCGAAAAACCCAATACCGTCTTCGGGCTATCCTGTCCCAGCCCCAGGATAACCGCTGCGAACACCGTGACCAGCCCCGCGGCCATCAGCACCGTACCGTGATCGGGAAGCGCCTGCATGCCGAAGGGCAGCACGGCCAGCATCCCGAAGAGGCCAGCCTTGATCATCGCACCGGAAAGAACGGCACTGGCCGGGACCGGCGCTGCGCCATGCGCCGGCGGCAGCCAGAAATGCAGCGGCATGACGCCAAGCTTGACGGCGAACCCCGCGATCAGGAGCGCCGCCGCCAGATCCGAGACCTCGGTCGCGCGCAGATCGGCAAGCAGCCGCGACTCGGCGCCGGCCACGGCCAAGACGAGACCCGCGAAAAGCGCCAGCTCGCCGAGGATGACGAAGGTGATGTACAGCCGGCCGGCAGCGAAGGCCGAGGTCGAGCGGGCATGGATGACGAGACCGTACGACGCAAAGCTCATCAGCGCGAAACAGGCGTAGAACGCCAGCGCGTCCTGCGCCACGATCAAACCCAGGTTGCCGGTCATCGCCAGCAGGGAACAGACCGCGAAAGCGGTCGCGTGTTCGACGCCCCGAAACCAGTGCCGCGCCACCGCGCCCGCCGCAATCCACAGGACGGCGGTGAATGCAAGGAACAGCCGCGCGACCTCGTCCAGCCCGAAGACCGCCCCCATCATGAGCCAGCTGCCGCTGACGCTCATCGGGACGGGGGCAAGCAGGGCCAGCAGCAGCGCGGGCAGCGCGGCCAGCGGGATCACTCGCCAGGCCAGCCCGCGCGCGCTGGAAACCGCCATCAGAATGGCCAGGAATAGGGGCAGACCCAGCACGGCGAGGATCAAGAAGGGCATCAGAATGCCTCCTGCGGGTATTCAAGGGTGACGATGAAGCGGGTCCATTCGAGCGGGCTGAACGGCGCGTTTGCCAGCCCCCCTGCGATCAGCACCAGCGCGGCGGTGGCGATGGGGGGCGCGGCCAGCATCCAGCCGATGCGCGGCCGCGCGATACCGTCGGGCGGCGCGGCGGCCGGGTCGACGAACCATGCGCGATGCAGCATCGGCAGGAAATAGGCGGCGTTCAGCAAGCTCGAGCCGAGCAGCAGGGCAATCACCCAGCCCTGCCCGGCCTCCAGTCCGCCGGCCGCCAGGTACCACTTGCTGACGAACCCGGCGAGCGGCGGCAGACCGATCATGGCCAGCGCCGCCAGCGTGAAGGCCGCCATCGTCCCCGGCATGGCCCGGCCCACCCCGTTCATCTGGCTGACCTTCTTCACCCCCAGCCCCTCGGCCAGGTTGCCGGCGGCCATGAACATGGTGATCTTCATCAGACCCTGGTGGATCACATGCGCCAGCGCCCCTATCGCGGCGATTGGACTGGCCAGCGCCACGCCCAGCGTGATGTAGCTGACCTGGCTGACCGTCGACCAGGCAAGCCGGCGCTTGATGTCATCCTGCGACAGCGCCCGGAGCGAGCCGTAGAGGATCGTCACCGCGGCGATGGCAGCTAGCGGCGCGGTCAGGCCCAGCGCCTGCGCCGTCTCGATCCCGTAAACCTCGTAGACCACGCGCATGATGCCGAAGGCGCCGGCCTTCACGACCGCAACCGCGTGCAACAGCGCCGAGACGGGCGCCGGCGCAACCATGGCGATGGGCAGCCAGGCATGGAACGGCACCAGCGCCGCCTTCACCCCCAGCCCCGCGATCAGCACGAGGAACAACAGTTGCGCCGCCAGGGGCGAGGCTTCCGCGACATCCGCCAGGATGCCGCCCGCGGCGAAGTCCGTGCTGCCCGACAGAACCCAAAGCCCGAGCGTGCCGAGCAACAGCACGAGCCCCCCGCCCAGCGTGCAGACCAGATAGATCCGCCCCGCGCGCAACGCCTCGGCCGTGCCGCGGTGGATCACCAGCGGATAGGTGGCCAGCGTCAGCAGCTCGTAGAAGATCAGAAAGGTGAACAGGTTACCCGCAAGCGCGATGCCCACCGTCGCCCCGACGCACAGGCTGAAAAAGCCGAAGAACCGCGCCCGATGCGGCCCCTTCTCCAGGTAGCCCACCGAGTAGATGGTGGTGATCAACCACAGAACCGCCGAGAGCGCGATGAACAGGATCGCCAGCGGATCGGCCTGCAATTTGAACTCGAGCCCCGGCAGGACCGTGAAGCGCAGATCGTAGATCACCCCCTGACTGACCTTCCAGCTGAGCCAGGCGACCAGCGCGACCTTCAGCCCGGCCGCGCCCAGATTGACCGTGGTGCGCAGCGCAGCGCTCCGCTCCGGCAATGCAAAGAGAAGGGGCGCCACACCAAGCGAGGTGAGCAGGATGAAAAGCGGCAAGAGCGGTGCGTCTGTCATGGTGCGCCTCCGAACGGGTAGCCGATGCCCATCACGGTCAGGATCGGCGCGGCAAGAAGCCCAAGCGCCAGCGCCGACAGCGCCAGGGTCAGCGGGGCGGCATCGGCAAGCGCCCAGCCCTGATGCTCGCCTACCGGGGCGCGCAGCCGGTCGAAGCGCAGAAAGCTCACCAGCACGCGGCTGAAATACGCCACGCTGAGCAGCGTTCCCGCCATTGTCACCGCGATCCAGTGCCAGTAGCCGCCCGCCAGCGCCCCCTCCATCAGGAGCCACTTGCCGGCGAACCCGAGGCTCGGGGGCAGGCCGATCAGGCTGATGGCGGCGGCGGCAAAGGTAAACTGCGCCAAGGTCGGCCGGATGGGCGAGCGGTCGAGATCGCGGATCCGGTCGTGGCCGACCTCATCCTTGATGCGGCCCGCAGCAAGAAACATCGCGGCTTTCGCGACGCCATGGGCCAGCATCAGAAGGGCCGCAGTCTTCCAGCTTTCCGCCGTCCCTGCCGCCCCCGACCGCGCAAAGGCCACGAAGATCAGCCCGATCTGCGCCACGGTCGACCAGGCGACCAGCAGCTTCAGGCGTTCGGCGCGCAGCGCCTGGATCGATCCCCAAAGGATCGCCCCTGCGCCCATGGCGCCGATGAGCGTCACCATCAGTTCCGACGGCGGCACCATGTACTGCGCCAACCGCAACACGATGTAGAGCGACACCTTGACCACCAACCCCGACAGAAGCGCCGAGGCCGGCGCGGTGGCATTGGCATGGGCCTGCGGCAACCAGACATGGAGCGGAAAGAGCGCGGTCTTCAGCGCCATGCCGGCGACCATCAGCGCCAGCGCCGCGATCAGCGCGGGCGAGGGCTCCGCCGCCATGAGGCCGACGAAATCGAGCCGTCCCAGGTCCAGATAAATGAACCCCACGCCGAGCAGGAACAGGAGCGCGCCGAGGATCGAGGCGCACATGTATTCATGCCCTGCGCGCACCGCGTCGACCCTTCCGCTGAGCACCGTCAAACCGACCGCCGCCAGCGCGATCACCTCGAGCATGACGTAAAGGTTGAAGACATCGGTCGAGAGATAGGCCCCATTCAGCCCGGTCAGCAGCAGAAGCCAGAGCGGCCAGAAATAGCGGCGCATCCGCTCGGACGCGCGGGCGGGCGAGAAGCTGTCAAGCGCGCCGAGGCTGACGAAAAGACCGACACCAGCGGTCATGGCCAGCAGGACCACGCTCAAGCCGTCGGCGCGCAGGTCGATCCCCAGCGGCGCTCCCCAGTTGCCCAGGCGCGTGACGACCGCGCCTTCGGCGAGCACCTGCAACACCAGCACGGCCACGACGAGCCCGGTCAACAGCACGGTGCCAATCCCCAGCGCCGCCGCCTGCCTCGGCCAGGCGAAGGCAAGGATCGCACCGGCGAGCGGGACGAAGACCGCGGCGGTCGGCCAGTCGATGGTCAGGAAATCAGTCATCGGAATTGCTTTCGAGCGTGTGCAGACGGCGGATGAGCACGAGGGCCACGGCGGTGGCGCTGATCATCACGACGATGCCGGTGATCACCAGCGCATGCGGCACCGGGTCCGCCATGGCCGGCGGTTCGCGCCAGGCGGCGACGACCAGCAGAAAGCCCGCGCCAACCGAGCAGAGCTTGAGCGCCAGCACCCGGCGCAGCGGCTCGACCAGAACCAAGGCGCCAAAAAGACCGATGGCAAAGACAGCCAGGCCCGTCATCCCGAAGATCAGCCCCGTATTCATACCCGCTTCTCCGAAACAGTGATCGCCTCTGGCTCCCGGCCGTGGAACAGCGCCGCGAGCGTGACCGCGATGGAAAGGGTGACGACGCCCTCGATCAGCAGGATCAGGGTCTTGGCGTGCTCGGCCGGGTATTCGAACGGCATCCGCCCGCCGCCTGCGACCAGAAGTGCCACGGCGGCGAAGGTGGCGGTGCCCAGGACGAAACCCAGACGCGCCACCGGCCGGTGCCCGGGCCGCGGCCGATAGAGCCGCGACAGAAGCAACAGAAGCCCCACCGCGGCCAGCACCGCGCCGCCCTGGAACGCCCCGCCGGGCGCATAGGCGCCGACCCACAGCAGATAGGCCCCGATCACCACGATCGCCGGCAACGCGAGGCGGGCGAAGCCGCGATAGATCTCGCCCAGGACCGGCGCGGGCGCCTGCGCGGTGCCCCGCTCCACCATCCAGACGGCGATGATGGCAGCCAGAAGAACGACGACTTCCATCAGCGTGTCATAGGCGCGGAAGTTCAGCAGCACCGCGGTCACCGGATGCTCGACCCCGCTTGCCGCCATGTTCTGCACCACCGGCGCGACCAGCCCCGGCGCCTGCAGCGGCGTGGACAGAAAGGCGAGCGAAAGCCCGGCAAGGATCACCGCGCAGAGGCCGAGGTTGACGGCGATCACGCCCATCGGCACGCCCATCGGCACGGCCACCGGCTCGGCCACCTGTTCGGGCGGCGCCTCGCGGACATGGTGCAGCGTGGTCAGCAGCAGCGCGCCGGTCAGCCCGGTCCCGATCGCCGCCTCGGCCAGCGCGACATCGGGGGCGGCAAGGCGCACCCAGGCGAGCGCGCTCATCAGGCCGAAGACGATGAACAGCACGATCATCGCGAAGCGATCCCGCACCGCCAGAACCGCGACGGCGAGCGCGACGATGGCAAGGCCCAGAAGCGCGTCGAAGACAAGAAGCGGGTCCGGCATGTCAGCGCTCCTCTGCGTCGGCGGCGCGGCGGACATGGCGCGCGATCAGATGACCGCAGACGGCGCTGGAGACGGCGACGAAGAACCAGATCAGCGCGATCCGCGCGACCTCGCTGGCCGAGCCGGCCAGCAGGGCGACGCCCAGGCAGGTCAATGCCAGGCCCAGCCCGTCGGCCTTGGTGAGGGCGTGCAGCCGGCAGAGCGTGTCGGGAAAACGCAAAAGCCCGATGGTGCCGGCAACGAAGAAGAACGCGCCCATCGCAATCAGCCCGGTCGCGACAAGATTGATCAGCATCAGCGCGCTCCCCTCGTGGCAAGGACGACAAAGGCGACCAGCGTGACGGCGGCGAGCAGCGCGAAGACCAGCGCCACGTCCAGCAGCGCCGGCATCGCCATGACCTGAGACAGGATCAGCAGAAGCGCCGTCGCGGTGGTGCCGAAAAGCTGCGCGGCCAGCATCCGGTCGGCCAGTTGCGGCCCGCGCAGAACGCGCAGCAACCCGCCCAGGATCGACAGCAGCAGCACGATCAGGATGACCGAAAGCGCCGGGATCATGCCGTGCCCTCCCCCGCGCCAGGCCCGTCGGGCAAGGCAAAGAGCCCCGCGACGCGCCGCTCCAGCGCGCCCAGCTCGGCGGTCAGATCGGCCCCGGTATCCAGCATGTGAACGACCAGCAGGTCGCCCTCCAGTTCGGCGGTCAGCGTGCCGGGCAGCAGCGTGATCGCATTGGCAAACAGAATCCGCGGCGCCCCGTCGGGCAGCGCCGTCCTGAAGGGGCGGCAGCCCGGCGCCAACGGCAGGCGCCAGGCCAGCGCGCGCCGCGCGACATCGACCGCCCCGCGCACCGACTGGACGGCAA
This sequence comes from uncultured Rhodobacter sp., assembly GCA_964555305.1. Taxonomy (GTDB): domain Bacteria; phylum Pseudomonadota; class Alphaproteobacteria; order Rhodobacterales; family Rhodobacteraceae; genus Pararhodobacter. Next base: position 31,768 of record CAZKSE010000003.1, read on the forward strand.
ACCATACCGCAAAGCGCACCGCCCCCACCGGGGAAAGCCGCCATCCGGGCGCGGGGGACTGCACGAGTATCAGCGCCACGCCCGCAATCACCGCCGGGACGCCGAAAACCCAAGCCCCCGGATCCCCGCCCGTCAGACCCGCCCAGAGCCCCGCCAGCAGCACAAGGCCGATGGCCGCGCGCAGCGGACGGCTGCGGACGGGTTTCGGCACCGTCGCCAGACGCGGGGCCGCGCCGGCGGCGGGGTCGGCAATGACCTGCGGCACGCCTGTGGTGCGCGATGCCGTAGGCGCTTGCCGCATCGGTGACGGATCCGCCATCGCCCCGGACTGCGGCACCTCGCGCGCAATCGCCATCGGGCTCAGGCCAGGGCTTGAGCGCATCTCTCACTCCATCCGGCAGCGTGGAACGCAACCGGGTCAGGGCACATGGCGACCGGGCTGCCATCCGGGCCGCATGCGGGTGCCTGACCCCCGCCGCCCGGGTGACCATGCAGCCGGGCGCATTTGCCGGAAAGAACGCGCAAGGCGCAGGCTTAATCCTCAAAATCGACAGGCGACGGTGCGGTTTTTCGCTTTCGCCCCGACGACATAAGAATTCCTCCACCCGCGGATCGCTCGGATGCGCTTCAGACCCGCCGGATCCGATGGCCCGCATCCGCTTTCGTCCGCGACGTGTCGGCTTCGGTCTCATCAAGGCAACGTGACGGCGGATTATCCGGCCTCCCCGGGCGTTCTTTCTTTGCCACTGCAAGGAGGACACGATGACCTTGACACTCACTGAAACGCCGACCGGCAAAAGCTCCCTGACCATCACCCGCAGCCTGCGGCGGGACGGCTTCGTTGGCCTCTGGGGCCGGTTGCGCCACCGCGAAGCCGACGCCTATGAAGCCTGGCTGGAAGAGCGCGACATGATCATCATCACCGCCACGATGATGCGCCTGTCGGAACGCCAGTTGAATCGCATCGGCATGAGCGGCAAGACCCTGGCAATGGACATCAACGATCTGGCGGAGAAGATGCTGCGCGAAAGACGGATCGCCCGGGACATGCTGGAGATCGTGGACGAGCGTGATCGATCCGAGGCCATCGCCGCCGAATGAAGACACCTCTCTTGGAACTGAAGAAACCCGGGCCGTTGCGGACCCGGGTTTCGTTTTGTCGGCGCGGCGCGGCTGATGACGCGCGGGGCGTCAGCGGCTCGCCCGGATCACGCGCGTGATCTCATCGAGCTGCAGGATGGCGCGCTTCAGGTAAAACCCCTGAAGGTGCAGGTGATTGGCAAAGAAGCTGTTCGCGCCAGAGCCATTGAGCACGATCAAGGGCTGCAACTGCGACGCCAGGCGCAGGCTGTCCAGTGCCTGCGCCCAGACCCGCTGCAACCCCGCCCCCACGATCACGCGGTCGAAATCCCGCCCGAGCTCGCGAAGCAGCAGGTAACTGGCATAGGCCATGCCCTTGTTGAAATAGAAGATGTCGTCGGACACGAAGTCGATGATGAACCCATCGGCGCTGACATGCTCATCGACCACCGCCGCGCGCGACCCCAGCTCGTCTGCCATCCGCTCCAGCGTCATCGCCAGCGCATCGGCACGGGTCTCGAAGCTGGCCACCCCCCTCGCGACGCGCTCGTTGTAGTTGCGCAATGCCGAAAGCGCGGCGATATACTGGGTGTCGGCGGGCTGAACCGGCAGGAACGACTGGTCGAAGTCGAAGATCCAGACGTCGGTCGGAAACTGAAGCAGCCCCACCGCCCGCTCCAGATCCCGGTCGATCGCCGAAGACCCGCGCAACCGGCCGATCTGGCTTTCCAGCTCCATCGTGAAACGACTGACGGCGCGCATCAGGCCCCGCTGGAAGTTGGGCATGTTGTCGTGGAAGGCGGTCGGAAAGAAGATCGGATCGTTCGGGGTCCAGCGATGCGTGACGGTCTCGCGCTCGATCAGCGCCGCGGCCATGTCCACGGCATGGCTGCCCCCTTCGACCGGCTGCGGTGGCGTGAAGGACAGGTCGGCATCGATGCGATGCATCCAGTTGCCGACCCCGGCAAAGTAGAGCGCAACGACCGTGGCCAGCATCACGGTGCTGCGCTTGATGACGGTGACCGGCCGCTTGCCGAAGATGCGCGCGGGCAGCGACACCTCGGGGCGGCGGGCCGGGACCTGGGGGCGGACGATCAGTTCGTTTCCCATGACGACTCCTCTTGATGGGCGCGGCCCTGGGCACGGCGTTCGCCGTTCGAGACCGGGGCAGGACTTGCATGACCAACGCGCCAGCGACCCGGTTCATCCCTGCGATCCGCATCTTGACGCCGGGTGACACGCCCGTCGCTCTGCCGACGCGCGCCGGCCTTGCGCGCCCGCCCGGGCCGCGACGAAAGGCCCGCGCTTCGGGCCGCCCCGGTGCGAGGAACCCTAACCGGGTCCTAAGGCGCCGCCCGCGACTGCCATACGCTTGCCATACGCTTGCCATACGCCTGCCATACGCCTGCCATACGCGCGCCAACCGCCGTTCGGCAGCGCCCCACCCCCCCTTTCCGCTCCGCCTGCCGCCGCCCTGCCCGCCCACCTGTCCCGGCCCCGACGCCGTGAATCCGCTAAAAAACCTCTCGCCCACCGGATGAAACCCGGCCCTGCGACGTTATTTCGCCTGAACACCGCCCGCAGCCCTACAGGAGAACACCGGATGGACAGCTCGGCACGCATTCCCGGCAGGAGCCCGAAATGGGCCTGAAGGACGAACTGCACACCCATATCCAGAGCCTGCGCCGCTATGCCCTTGTTCTCACACGCAATCGCGACGCGGCCGAGGATCTGGTGCAGGAGACGCTGACCAAAGCCATCGCCCGCGCCGACACCTGGCAACCCGGCACCTCGCTCCGGCCCTGGCTGTTCCGCATCCTCCACAATACCCATGTCAGCGCCCTGCGGCGCGAACAGGTGCGCACCGCCGCCGCCCCCGACCTGCCCGCCCCGGTCACGCCGGAGACGCAGCACCGGCATGTGGAACTGCGCCAGGTCCTCGACGCGCTCGACAAGCTGCCCGAGGCGCAGCGCACGCCTATCGTGCTGATCGCGCTGGAAGAAATGAGCTATGCCGAGGCCGCGCGCAGCCTCGATGTGCCGCTGGGCACCTTCATGTCGCGCCTCGGTCGGGGCCGCGAGGCGCTGCGCAAGCTGGTCGGCGAAATCAAGCGCGGCCGCATCAATCTGATCGCCTGAGGAGAGAGAGAGAGAGAGAGAGCCATGCAACGCAAAGACGACACGGAACCCGATCATGCCCTCGACCCCGATCTGCAAGCCTATGTCGATGGCAAACTCTCGCCCGACGCCGCCGCCGAGGTGGAGGCGCGCCTCGCCTGTGACGACACGGCGCGCACCTCGACCGCCTCGTGGCGGCACCATCGCAACCTGATCCGCGCCGCCGCCGAGGCCATGGATACAGGCCCCACCGACATCCGAACCGCCGCGCTGGAGCGTGAACTCGCGCGCCGTCTCACGGCCCGCAAGCGCCAAGCCCTCCTCTTCTCGCCGAGGCTGCGGCAACTCGCGGCGTCGGTTGCGATCTTTTCCTTCGGCTGGCTCGCGCACGACGGCTACGGGCGCCTGACGCAGCCCGAGCATCCCGGCTATATCAACGAGGCCCTCGCCGCACATCAGGTCTTCGCCTACGACTCGCTCCACCCCGTGGAGTTTCGACCCGGAGAGATGGAACTGGCGCTTGACTGGCTCTCAGACAAAATGGGCCACAAACTGGACAGCCCGAAGCTGGACGCGCTGGGGCTGGAGGTCGTCGGTGCCCGTCTGGTCGGCACGCAGGACGGGCCGGCGGGCCTTTTCATCTACGAAGACGCAACCGGAGAGCGTCTGTCGGTCATCATGACCGCGCATGCACCGGAGGCGCCGCTCATCCCGCTCCGGGTTACCCGTCAGGGCGAACAGTCGGTTGCGTATTGGAGTGACGAGGCACTGGATTATGTCGTGCTGGGGCGGCACGATCAGGCGCTGCTCACGCGCATCGCAGCCGCCGTCTCCATCCGCGACTGACGCGCCGAGGCATCGCGGGGCGTCGTCATTTCCTCTTCCTGCCAGTCATTTCCGGCGACGGGAATGGCTTGCAGCTGGCGCTCAGTCCCGACAAGATCGGCCACGCTTGCCCGCCGGGCAAGCCACGGAATGGCAGGAAGGGACTTCGAGATGAGTGCAGATACGGTCGCCCACGCCGCGGACCATCAGCGCGAACGGCATGTATTGCGCGGTCTTGCCGCGCCGGTCGAGATTGCCGTTGACCGCTTTGGCCTTGCACATATCCGGGCAGAGGGGGCGAATGACCTCTTCTTTGCCCAAGGGTACAACGCGGCGCGCGACCGGCTGTGGCAGATCGATCTGTGGCGCAAACGCGGGCTGGGGCTTCTGGCTGCAGATTTCGGGCCTGGCTATCTTGAACAGGATGTCGCGTCGCGCCTTTTCGTCTATCGCGGCGACATGGCGGCCGAATGGGACGCCTATGCCCCGGATGCCGAAGACATCTGCACAGCCTTCACCGCAGGGATCAACGCCTATATCGACGAGGTCGAGGCCGGCCGCGCGCCTTTGCCGATCGAGTTCGAGCGGATGGGCACGCGTCCTGCCCGTTGGCAGGCAGCCGATGTCGTTCGCATCCGCAGCCATTGCCTGACACGCAACGCGCTGTCCGAGGTGATCCGGGCGCAGGTGCTGGGTACCGGCGGGGCCGAGGCCGCTCAGCTGGACGCACTACGCAAGGAACTTCTCCCCCCCGTCGAGATCGGCGGCGCGTCTGATCTGGACCTGTCCAGCATTCCGCTCGCCGTGCTCGACACGTTCAAGCTGGCCACTGCGACGGTTTCCTTCTCGCCGGAGCGGCTGGCCGCCACGCTTGAGGATGCGCCGCGCTGGCGCGTTGTCGACGCGCTTGGCGATGTCGTTCAAACCGCCGAGAGCGAGGGGTCGAACAACTGGGCCGTCAGCGGATCGCGCACCGCGACCGGGCGGCCGATCATGGCAATGGACCCGCACCGCGTGCATACTCTGCCCTCGGTCCGTTATCTCGTTCATCTGTCGATGCCTGGCTTCGACGCCATCGGCGCGGGGGAACCAGCCGTTCCGGGCATCTCGATGGGCCATAACGGACAGATCGCCTTCTCGATCACCATTTTCGGCGCCGACCAGGAGGACGTGATGGTCTATGAGACCGACACCGCTGATCCCCAGCGCTACCGCTACGCCGACGATTGGGAGGCGATGGAGACGGTTGAGGAACGCTTCGAGGTGCGCGGTTATCCCGATCAGATCCGTCTTCTGCGTTTCACGCGGCATGGGCCGGTGATGCATGAAAACCCGGCAAGCAGCCGCGCCTACGGTTTGCGAACCGTGTGGACCGATCCCGGCGCCGCGCCCTATATGGCAAGTCTGTCCATCATGCGCGCGCGCAACCACGCCGATTATCGTGAGGCGCTTCGCGGCTGGGGAACGCCCTCCATCAACCACCTCTACGCCGATTGCGACGGGACCATTGCCTGGCAGGGGGTCGGCGCGACGCCGATACGGCCGAACTGGACAGGGCTGGTTCCGGTCCCCGGCGATGGACGCTTCGAATGGGCCGGCTACCGGACGCTGGAAGACCTGCCGTCCTCCGTCAATCCCGCCAAGGGCTTCGTGGCCACAGCGAACGAGATGAACCTTCCCGGTGACTGGGACCACAGCACGCCGGGGATTGGCTACGAATGGATCGACAGCAGCCGATCGGAACGCATCCACGCCGTCTTGCGGGATCAGGATGCCCATACGCTCGACGAGTCCTGCGCGTTGCAGAACGATCTCTATTCCCGCACCGCAGAACGTGGATGTGCCGTGGTCAAGCGGGCGAAGTTGTCGCTGCCCGAGGCACAGGCCGCGCAAGCGCACCTCGCGCCCTGGGATCATTTCTGCACGGCCACCTCCTCACCCGCCGCGCTTTATGAGATCTGGATCACCCGCCATCTCAAGCACGCGCTTTACCGCGCATTCGGTGCCGACGACGCGATGACGGCACTCCTGCAGCCGGGGGATGTCCAGTCAGTGACCGATCTGCTGGAACGGCCCGAGGCATGGTTCGCCGAGGCCCCCCTGGAGCGATTGGAAACCATTCTCGACGAAACCCTGGCGGCTGCCTGGCGCGACTGTAGTGCCAGCCTGGATGGCGACCCGCAGAAATGGGAGTGGGGCAAGGTGCACCGGCTCTCACTGACGCACGCGCTCGCGCCGATCTGCCCCGACCTGCCAGCCCTGCGGCTGGAACCGATGAACCTGGGCGGCAGCGGCTCGACCCCGGCATACGCGGTTTATCGGCCGAGCGATTTCGAAACGGTCACGGGCCCGTCGGTGCGAATGGTGCTGGACGTGGGGGAATGGGACAACAGCCGCTTCATCAACACGCCGGGGCAGTCAGGCGATCCAACCTCGGCGCATCACGCCGATCTGAAGGACGACTGGCTGACCGGGCGCTACAACCCCCTGAGCTACAGTCGCGCGGCGGTGGACGCCGTCACCGAGCGGGTGATCGAACTGATGCCCGCAAGTTGACCCGCGTGGGCGTGCGTCATCCCGGCGCGCGCCCGGCCCGCTTCAAGGGCCGCGCCGCCCCTCCTCCGTTTACTGGCCAGTTGCACCCGCCCCGCTGCGCAGGGCAGGTAATCCCACGCCCACGGCATCGAAGCCGCCGTCGGCAGCGATCACCTGCCCCGTGACATAGCTGGCCTGATCCGAGCACAAGAACACCACGACTGCGGCGATCTCGGCTTCCGACCCATAGCGGTTGAGCGGGATAGCATCGTGATACGCGGCTCGGATTTCGGGCGAATGCACGGCAAGGGCAAGCTTGGTATCGACAGGGCCGGGCGCCACGCAATTCGCCCGGACACCCCATTCGCCGAGTTCCGCAGCCTGCTGGCGGGTCAGATGGATGACCGCCGCCTTCGACGTGCCGTAAGCCACCCGCAACGTGCTCGCCCTGAGGCCCGAGATCGAGGCGATGTTGACGATCGCGCCGCGCGCCGCCTTCAGATGCGGCCCCACCGCCTGCGAGGTCAGGAACACCCCATCCAGGTTGGTCGCCATCACCTCGCGCCAAGTGGCGAAATCAGTATCGGCCAAGGGGCGGAAGTCTGCGACGCCGGCGTTGTTGACCAGCGAGTCGATCCGGCCGAAAGCCGCGCTCACCTGCGCGGTCATGGCGCTGACCTCTTCTGGGATGGAGACGTCGCAGACGACCGGCAAGGCTCCTGCCATGCCCTCGGCGGCCGCCATCAGGGCTTCAGCATCGCGGTCGATCATCGCCACGCGGCGGCCTTCGGCGAGAAAGAGCTTTGTCGTCGCCAGACCGATGCCACGCGCGGCGCCGGTTACGATTGCGGTCTTCTGATCCATCGGGGGTCCTTTCAGGCGCTCAGCGCAGCCATTGCAAAAGAACGAGCGACATCTGCGGCACCGCGGCGACGACCACGATGCCGATCAGGCTCGCCAGCAGGAAGGGCAGCGTTCCCCGCGCCACCCGCTCGATCGACAGCCGGGTCACGTTGGCCGCGACATACAGGTTGATGCCCACCGGCGGCGTGATCAATCCGATGGCCAGATTGACCATCACCAGCACGCCAAACCAGATCGGATCCCAACCCATCTCACGGGCGACGGGCAGAAAGATCGGCAACGCGATGAACATGACAGTCACCGGGTCCATGAACATGCCGGCGATCAGCAGGATCACCATGATCACCAGCAGGATCACCCACTCTCTGTCACTCAGGCCCAGAAGGGCGCCCGAGTAGCTGCGCACCAGATCCTCGACCGTGACCACCCACCCGAAGAGGCTGGCATAGGCAACGATCAGCATCACCACCGCCGAGGAGGACGCTGCCGTGCCAAGCGCGTCGTAAAGCCGCTGCAGCGTCAAGGTGCGATACGCGAACGCCCCCACAAGCAGCGCGTAGACCGTGGCGACAAGCGCCGCTTCGGTCGGGGTAAAGATGCCCATGTAAATCCCGCCCAGGATCAGCACAGGTGTCATCAGCCCCCAGAAACTGTCACGGAAACTGCGCCAGAGCGCGCGCAACCGTGGCATACCCGCGTAAGGATCGGGGCTGAGCGTCTTGAGGCTGGGGCTGGTGACCGGCGCGTTCCGGCGCCGCGCGAATGGCAGCACCACGACCATAGTCAGCGCCATGAAGATGCCCGGAAAGATCGCCGCGATGAACAGTCTCGAGATCGAGGTTTCGGCGATCACGCCATAGATCACCAACCCGATCGACGGCGGGATCACGATCGAAAAGGCCGCCCCCGTGACCACGAGGCCCGCGGCAAAGGCTCGGTCGTAGCCGTCTTCCTCCATACCCTTGATGATCATCGGTCCGATCGCCGCGACCGACGCAGGCCCCGAGCCACTGACCGCCCCCCAGAACAGGCATACGACCGTCCCGACCACGCCCATGCCACCCGGAAGCCCACCGACCAGCACCCGGAAGAAACGGATCATCCGCTCGGCGATGCCCAAGCTGCCCATCAGCGTGCCGGCCAGGATGAAGAACGGGATCGCGAGCAACGAGAACTTGGTGATGCTGGTCGCGATCAGATCGCCGGCAAGTTCCAGTCCGAAGCCGATCTTCCACATCGCGTAGAGCGCCGAGAGCCCCAATGCAAAAGCCACCGGCACGCGCAGCGCCATCAACAGGAAGAAGACAACAATCATCTGCGTGCCGGCCGCATCGATGCCGATCAGTTCAAACATCGGGCACTCCACCGGCGGCACGCCCGCGAAGTTCGTCCCAGGCGCGCTGCAGGTAACGCAGGATGGTCAGCGCGAAGCCGAAGGGCAGCGCGACCTGATAGTACCAGGCCGGGATCCCCAGCGCATAGGACCGCATGCCGACACGCCGGATGTTCATCATCGCTTCCCAGGAAAACCAGGCCGACATCCCCAGAAGCGCGACCGACAGCGCCACCGACAGCAGGAACACCGGCAGCCACAGGAACCGGGGCATCATGTCGTGAACCAGTGTGACCGCCAGATGCTCGCCCCGCCGGGCAGCCAGAGCCGCGCCAAAGACGGTCAGCAACAGAAAGCCGCTGATCAGCAACTCCTCGCTGGCTGCAAAAGACAGGTTGGTGCCGTAGCGGATGACGACATTGACAAATCCCAGCGCGGTCATCGCCAGAAACAATATGGCGCAAACGATCTTTTCGAAATCGCGCAGGATCAGTCGGAACATCGGCCCGGCTCCGCGAAGAAAAACGCCCATGACCCATCACTAGGGCCATGGGCGCTTGGGCTGAAGATCAGTCGATTGTGGCGATCGCGTCCTGGAAGGCGTTCACGATCTCGGGGCCGACACGCTCTGCCCACTGGTCGAAGGCGGGCTGGGTGGCTTCACGGAAGGCCGCCAGTTCCTCGTCGGTAGGCTCATAGACCTCCATGCCCTGTTCACGCAGGAAGTCGATACCGCGCGCCGTGCCGTCCCGGGTGATTTCGCGCTGATAGGCCATGGCCTCCTGGGCGGCCTCGCGGATGATTTCCTGCATCTCGGCGTCGTAGCTGTCCCACTTGGCCTGCGAAATACCAAGGAAGATCGGGTCGTAGGAATAATGCCAGGCTGTCAGGTAGCGCTGAACCTCGTAGACCTGCTGCGGGATGATCACCGCGCCGATCGGGTTCTCCTGGCCGTCGACGACGCCCTGCTGCAGGGCCGACATCGTCTCGCCCCACTGCATCTGCTGTGGGTTGGCCCCCAACGCGGTCATCACGTCGATATACATCGGCCCGGCCACGCGCATGTTCAGCCCACGCATATCCTCAGGGCTGCGGATCGGACGCACGTTGTTGGTGACCTCACGAAAACCGTTCTCGCCCCAGGCCAGCACCACGATACCCTTGTCGAGCAGGATTTCGGACAGCATCTCGCCCGGCGCGCCCTGGGTGGTGGCGTCCACTTGCTCGTAGTTCGAATAGAGATAGGGCAGCGAAAAGACAGCCATTTCCGGCACCAGGGGCGTCACGTTGATTGCCGAAGTGACGACAAGATCAAGCGCGCCGCGGCCCACCATCTCTGCCTGGCGCATCTGGTCGCCGCCGGACAACTGTGCATTGGGGAAGACGCGGACGGTCAGCGCCCCGTCGGTACGCTCGGCCAGTAGTTCGCCGAACTTTTCGGCTCCCTGGTGCCAGGTCGTGGTGTCGCCGGTATTGTGCGACAGACGCAGCGTTTCCGCAGCCGCAGCCCCGAGGCTCAGCCCCCCTGCCAAGGTCGCCGCCAGCGCGGTGCCGGTGATGCGTGCAAAAGTCATCTCTTCCTCCTCCTGATGAACGGCGGCGCTGGCTCGATACCACCGGCTTCCGCGTCAAGTTCAAATAGTGAACCTTGATCTTTCTTCTTTGCAAGAAAAACTTGCAACGTGCGTGGCGAAAAATCAGTATGCAAATGAGAAGCGGGATATCCCAAGGGATCCGATGAGTTTACAGGTTCATAATATGAAACCGGAGCGCGAAGACTTGGCCATCGGCGGCGCCCAGAGCGTCGATCGCGCGCTGGCGCTGTTTTCATTGATTGGGCGGCATTCGACCGCGGGTATCACGCTCTCGGGATTGGTGAGTCAGACAGGGCTGAACAAGGCAACCGTGCGCCGGCTGGTCCTGGCTCTGATCCGTGCGGGTCTGGTTGAACAGGGCGCCGCAAGCCGCGCCTATCATCTGGGTGAGGAGGCCTATGTCCTGGGCCTTCTAGCACAGGCTCGGCACGGGCTTCTGTCGCTGGCAATGGACAGCCTTCAACGGCTCGCGCGGGAGACGGGTGATGCCGCTTTCGTCTCCGTGCGACGTGGTTTCTATTCGGTCTGCCTGCACCGCGAGGACGGCGCCCATCCGATTCGCACATATGCCCTGATGCCCGGAGCCCATCATCCGCTGGGCGTCGGTGCGGGGTCGCTTGCGATGCTTGCCGCCCTGCCAGATGATGAGGTCACCACCGCGATTGACGCGAACGCGGCCGAGTTGCGAACAACCTTTCCCCGCCTGCCCCCCGATGTGCTGCCTGCCCTTGTTGCGCAAACCCGTGCGGCCGGCTTTGCGATGAACCCCGGCCTGATTTTCGAGGATTCCTGGGGTCTCGGCGTCGCGCTGCATGGCCCCGGCGGCCAACTTATGGGCGCGCTTTCACTCGCGGCCGTCGAAAGCCGGATGCGCGAGCCGCGGCGCGGCGAACTGCTTCGTCAGCTGAAGGCCGAAGCCCGAAGTATCGAACGAAAGCTCAAGTTGGCCAGAAGCGACGCCCGCCACCCCCCTGAAGGAGAAGCCTCGAAATGACCCGCGCCCAGATCATAGGCTGGAGCCATACGACCTTTGGCAAATCCGAACTCCCCGATACCGAGGCCCTGATGACCGCCGCCGTGCCGCAAGCCCTGGAGCACGCCGGCATCGGTCCCGAGGATGTCGACGGCATCTTCGTCGGGGTCTTCAACAACGGCTTCTCCAAACAGGATTTCCAGGGCGCCCTGGTCGCAATGGGCGACGACCGACTGGCCCACGTCCCGGCGACGCGCTTCGAGAATGCCTGCGCCACCGGCTCGGCTGCTCTGCATGGCGCGATGGATTTCATCGAGGCGGGTCGCGGCCGCATCGCGCTGGTCGTCGGTGCCGAGAAGATGACAGCGACCCCTAATGCGGAGATCGGCGACATCCTCCTCGGCGCCAGCTACCGCGCCGAGGAAGCCGAGATCGACGGCGGATTCGCCGGCGTCTTCGGGCAGATCGCCAATGCCTATTTCCAGCGCCACGGCGATCGCTCGGAAGAACTGGCGATGATCGCCGCGAAGAACCACGCGAACGGCATGGCCAATCCCTATGCGCACATGCGCAAGGATTTCGGTGTCGATTTCTGCAATACCGTGTCCGAGAGAAACCCTCGCGTCGCGGGTCCCTTGCGGCGGACGGACTGCTCGCTGGTGTCGGACGGGGCGGCGGTGCTGGTTCTGGCAGACGCCGAAACCGCTGCCGGAATGGCGCGCGCCATTGGGTTCCGCGCCCGCGCACAGGCCAACGACATCATGGCGCTTTCCCGGCGCGACGCGCTTGAGTTCCGCGGCGCGCGACTGGCCTGGTCCAAGGCGCTGACCGTGGCGGGGCTGGTCCTGGATGATCTTGACCTGATCGAAACGCACGACTGCTTCACCATCGCCGAGATGCTGGAATACGAGGCGATGGGCCTGGCCGAGCCCGGTCAGGGGCATCGTGTGATCCGCGAAGGAATCACGCAAAAGGACGGGCGCCTGCCGGTGAACCCCTCGGGCGGGCTGAAGGCCAAGGGCCATCCCATCGGCGCCACGGGCATCTCGATGCATGTCATGGCGGCGATGCAGCTGATGTCCGAAGCCGAGGGGATGCAGATTCCCGACGCGCGGCTCGCGGGCGTCTTCAACATGGGCGGCGCCGCGGTCGCCAATTACGTTTCGATCATGGAGCGCGTGAAATGAGGCAGGATCTGTCGCAAGGCGTTACCCCGCACTCCACGCGGGTGATGAACCTGGCGCATCTGCTGACAGAAAGCGCCCGCCGTCTCGGCCCGGTAACCGGCTTCGCCTGGGGCGCGCGAAGCTGGAGCTGGGCGCAGATGGAGGCCCGCGCCAATGCTTTCGCCCAGGCGCTGACCACCGACTACGGCATCGCCAAGGGCGACCGGGTGCTGGTCCAGTCCGCCAATTGCAACCAGATGTTCGAGGCGATGTTTGCCTGCTGGCGCGTGGGCGCGGTCTGGGTGCCGGCGAACTTCCGGCTCTCGCCCGACGACCTCGGCTGGCTTGCCGAAGCTTCGGGCGCGCGGTTTCTGCTCTGCGGGGCGCCCTTCGCCGAGCACGCACGCGCCTGCAGCCCGTTTGTCGACGCTACCATTGCGATCGGCACCGCAGATTTTGGCCCCGATTACGAGGCACTCGTTGCCCAACATATGGGCAAGGCACCCGCCCCGGTGGCGGTCCAACGCGACGATCCGGCCTGGTTCTTCTTCACCTCGGGAACCACCGGCAAGCCCAAGGCTGCGATCCTGACGCATGGGCAACTCGCCTTTGTCGTGACCAACCACCTGTGCGACCTGATGCCTGCGACCGGGCCGCAGGATGCCTCGCTGGTCGTGGCCCCACTGTCGCATGGGGCGGGGATCCACCAGCTGGCGCAGGTGGCCCATGGCGTCACGACGATCCTGCCCGCCGCCGAAAAGTTCGACCCCGCCGAGATCTGGTCGCTGGTCGAGCGCTGGAAGGTCACCAACATGTTCACGGTGCCAACCATCGTGAAGCTTCTGGTCGAGCATCCATCCGTCGACACACATGACCATTCTTCGTTGCGCTACGTCATCTATGCCGGCGCGCCCATGTACCGCGCGGATCAGATCCGCGCATCGGAAAAACTGGGGCAGGTCCTGGTGCAGTACTTCGGCCTGGGCGAGGTGACCGGCAACATCACCGTACTGCCCCCCTGCCACCACCATACGGACGATACCCAGATGCGGATCGGCACCTGCGGGTTCGCCCGGACCGGAATGCAGGTGCAGATACAGGACGACCAGGGCCGCGAGTGCGCTCCGGGCGAGACGGGCGAGATCGCCGTGATCGGCCCCGCGGTCTTCGCCGGCTATTTCAACAACCCGGACGCGACCGCCAAGAGCTTTCGCAACGGTTGGTTCCTGACGGGCGACCTGGGACATATGGACTCGCAGGGCTTCGTCTACCTGACCGGGCGGGCCTCTGACATGTACATCTCGGGCGGGTCGAACATCTACCCGCGCGAGATCGAGGAAAAGCTTCTGCTGCATCCCGACCTGTCCGAGGTCGCCGTGCTTGGTGTGCCCGATCCGGTCTGGGGCGAGGTTGGCATGGCTGTCTGTGTCCCCAAGTCCGACGCACCCCCCGCGCCCGAGGCGGTGCTCGACTGGCTGTCTGCGCAGATCGCCCGTTACAAGATGCCGCGACACGTCGTCTTCTGGTCCGAACTACCGAAATCCGCCTATGGCAAGATCACCAAGAAGATGATCCGAGAGGCGCTGGAGGCGCGCGGTCAGCTTCCGGGCCGAGAGGCATGAGCGCGCGACGATGATGGGGCGATTGCGCCATATCCTGCATCCCGGCCCGCCGGCGCCAGCACGATTTCAAGCGGCGCCCTGCCGGGCGGCGCCCGTCTCGCTTTTGCTGCGCGGCGGCGCGAGTGTTGCCGACGCGGTGTCGGTGGCACTTTACGAGGCTGGGTTTCGGGCGGCCTACCTGCGCCTCGACGGTGCGGTCCTTTCCCCACTCGACTACGTCATCCCGGCCCCGGCGCCGGGGGATGGCCACGCCGCCTGGTACAGCGCGACGCGTCGCCTTGCCACCGACGCCCGCATTATCCACGGGGGCGTGCACGTGGGTGAGCGCGACGGGGCGGCTTTCATTCATTGCCACGGGGTTTGGCAGACGCGCGGGGACCCGCCGGCGATGGGCCATTTGCTCGGCCCGGACAGCATCTTGGAAGCCGATTGTTTCGTCCGGGGCTGGGGCATCACCGGCGCGCGTCTGGTGAGCCGCCCCGACCCCGAAACCGAGTTCACCCTGTTCCAGCCCGAGCGCCGAGACGATGCCACAGGCGTCGGAACGGCGGCGGTTCTTCTGACGCTGCGGCCGAACCAGGACATCGGCCACGCCATCGCAACAGCGGCTGCCCAGCACGGGGTGACCCATGCCCGGATCGAGGGGATCGGCAGCCTTTCTGGCACCGCTTTCGAGGACGGCTCGCAAGTAGAGAGCTACGCAAGCGAAATCCTGATCCTTGACGGCGCGCTGCGTGGCGGATCGGTAACGCTGGATGCGGCCTCGGTCGGGTTCGACGGGCATATGCTCTCCGGCCGCCTTGCGCGCGGCAGAAACGCCATCTGCGTGACGGCCGAGATACTTCTTACCGCCACTGAACCATCCGCAGTCAAGGAACCACACGACTGAACGTCAGCACGCGCCGATTGCCTTGCGGCCATTTCCGGCAGACCGCGCCCCGGGCCGCCCGCCGTCAGACCGCACCCCGTACCCAGGAGACAATCTTGTCGGCGCGCATAACACCGGACTGGCGTGCCTTTTCGCGTCCACCTGCGAAAGCGGCAACCGTCGGGATCCCCCGAATGCCCTACTGCGCGCCTGCCGCAGGGTGCTGCTCGGTGTTCAACTTGACCAGCCGCGCCTGACCGGAAAGCTCTTGTGCGGCCTTGGCAAACTCGGGGGCCATCACGCGGCAAGGACCGCACCAAGGTGCCCAGAAGTCCACAACCAACTGGACATCATCGTTGCGGGCGGCTTTTGACAAGGTCGCAAGATCGATCTCGACCACCTTGCTCGGCATCAGTGCCGCGCCGCAGGTGCCGCATTTCGGCCCGGCTCTCAGCTTGTCTGCCGGGACCCGGTTCACTTGACCGCATTCCAGGCAGGTCATCTTGTTCGACGGCATCTTTGCCCTCTACTCACCACCTGACTAAAGCATTTCGGCGGAAACTTGAATCGCAGGATTCCCAGCGGCTTTTGTTT
>CAZKSE010000004.1:0-40320 GCA_964555305.1 uncultured Rhodobacter sp.
CAGCGCGGCCAGCGTCGCGCGCATTGCCCCGGCCAGGACCGCCGCGAGCCCCAGCGCCGCCGACAGGATCGCCGCCGCCGCGCTGGGGTCGCGCAGTAGGAAGGGAAAGCGGAAGAATTCGCCGTAAAGCGCCAGCATCGCGTTGCCGATCCACCAGCCGAAGAGCCAGCCGATGGCGATGCCCATCACGCCGATCAGCCCGGCGAGCTTCAAATAATGCCGCGCAACCTCGGCCCGGGTGTAGCCCACCGCCCGCATCAACCCGATTTGCGGCCGCTCGATGGCGATGAGCCGGCCGAGGACCATGTTGACCAGAAACGCCGCCACGATCAGGAAGACCGGCGGCAAGAAGCGCGCGAGGCCGCCCAACTGCTCCAGCTCGCTATCTAGGAATGAATGCGAATTCTGCCGGTCGCGACCGTAAGCACCGGTGCCGCCATAGGGGTCGAGCAGCCGGTCCAGCGCCGAGATCACCGCGCGGGAATCGGCGCCGCGGGTCAGCGAGAGCGCGACGTCGTTCATCGCGCCTTCCATCCCCGCCGCGCTTGCCGCGGCGGCCTCGTTCATCCAGATCAGCCCGAAGCGGCGGTCATCGGGCATCACCGCGCCGGGGGCAAGGGTATAGACGAACTCGGGCGACAGGACCCAGCCGGTGACCGTGAGCTCGCGCAGCTGCCCGTCGAAGATGCCGCGCAACCTGCTTCCGGGCACCAGCCCATGCGCCTGAGCGAAGGGTTCGTTGATCAGCACCTCCTCGGGGCGGACCGGGTCGGGCATCCGGCCGGAACGAAGGAGTGGCACGTTCAGCAAGGGCGCGCCATCGGCGGGCAGCGACAGGACCTGCGCGGTGGCGGGTTCGTCCATGCCGGTGATGTCGAGGACGGCATGAAAGACGATGCGCCCCTCGGCCAGGGCGACCCCGTCGAGGGCGACGATCTCGCCCAGCAGCGCGCGCGGCGCGCGGGTGGCCTGGGCGAAGACATCGGCAAAGCGGAAGCGTTCGTAATAGGCCGCGCGGGTCTGCTCGAGCGAACGCTGCGTACCCTGCGCGCCCACCATCAGCATGATCCCGCAACCGAGGACCAACGCGATGGCGATTGTCTGTGCCCAGATCTGGCGCAGATCCCGCAGGAGTTTGCGATCGAGCGCCTTCACCAGGACACCTGCGCGGGGGCGATTCGGTCGGCATTGGGCTCATCGCGCACGACCTTGCCATCGGCCAGCACGACCACGCGTTCGGCAATTCGCTGGATATCGGCGTTATGCGTGATCAGGATCGTCGCGGTGCCCAGGTCGCGGTTCACCTCGTCCAGCGCCTCGAGCACCTGGATACCGGTCTTGCTGTCGAGCGCCCCTGTCGGCTCGTCGCACAGAAGCACCTCGGGGCGCTTGGCGATGGCGCGGGCGATCGCGACGCGCTGCTGCTCGCCCCCTGACAG
This sequence comes from uncultured Rhodobacter sp., assembly GCA_964555305.1. Classification (GTDB taxonomy): domain Bacteria; phylum Pseudomonadota; class Alphaproteobacteria; order Rhodobacterales; family Rhodobacteraceae; genus Pararhodobacter. Next base: position 1,440 of record CAZKSE010000004.1, read on the forward strand.
CTCGGCGGGGAAATGATCCATCCGGTCGGGCAGCCCGGCGCGTTCCAGCGCCTCTTCGGGCGACATCGGATTTCTGGAAATCTCGGTGACCAACGCCACGTTTTCGCGCGCGGTCAGGCTGGGGATGAGGTTGTAGAACTGAAAGACGAAGCCCACATGGTCGCGCCGGTAGGCGGTCAGGCGAGCGTCGCTGGCACGGGTCAGTTCATGCTCGCGGAAGAAGACCCGCCCGGCGGTGGGCACGTCCAGGCCGCCGAGGATGTTCAGAAGCGTCGACTTGCCCGATCCCGAGGCACCGAGAAGCACGATCATCTCGCCCTCGGCCAATTGCAGATCGACCCCGCGCAGGGCATGCACCTCGACCGTGCCGGTGCGGAAGACACGCGTCACCCCTTCGACCCGGAAGACCGGCTGCCCGTCTGTTGCCCCGTTGCGCATGCGCCCTCCTATCCGGGCATCCTGCGCAACGCCTTGATTCAGCGCAAGCCAAAGCCGCGAATGGCGAACGGAACGCTGTCCGGCGCAATCGCGCAACGGTCAGGCGCGAGATGTGGTGGCGAATCACATCCGCCTCCCCAGATCTGCCATAGGTTAAGGAACTGGTTCAAACGCCTTGAAATTCCGGGCTTTTCCGGTGAGGCCCTCTATGCTATGCTTCCGCAAAAGAATTACAAAACAAAGCCCTGCATCAAGACCGGGGCATCAGAGGCAAGGACAGGCAAGGTGGCAGCGCTTCTCAGGCGTCCGTTTCATCATGGCGGCTTCATGGCCGTCGCAATCCTCTGGCTTCTGGCGGCAACGCTGGCGCCCGTGACCCGTGCCGAGGCGACGCCCTTCGCCGCCGTCGTGATGGACGCGCGAAGCGGCGAGGTCCTGCATTCGGTCAACGACCGAACGCGGCTGCATCCGGCCTCTCTCACCAAGATGATGACGCTCTACATCGCCTTCGAGGCGGTGCAGAACGGCGAGATCAGCCTCGATACGCAGGTGACCGTCAGCCGGCGCGCCGCGGCCGAAGTGCCGTCGCGCCTGGGTCTGCGGTCCGGCCAGCGCATCGCCCTGCGTTATCTGATCCGCGGTGCGGCACTTCGGTCGGGCAACGACGCGGCCACCGCCATCGCCGAGGCGATCGGCGGCTCGGTCGAGGGATTTGCCGCGCGGATGAACCGCACTGCCGCGGCTATCGGCATGAGCCAGACGACCTTCCGGAACGCCCACGGGCTGACCGAGTCGGGGCATCTGTCGAGTGCGCGCGACATGGCGCTTCTGTCGCGCCAGCTCTATTTCGACTATCCACAGTACTACAATCTCTTCTCGCGCCGGACCGAACATGCCGGCGTCGCGCAGGTCCGCAACACGAACTGGCGCTTCCTTGACGGCTACCGCGGCGCCGACGGCATCAAGACCGGCTACACGCGGGCCGCGGGCTACAATCTGGCCGCCTCGGCGCAGCGAGGTGGCAAGCATGTCATCGTCGTGGTCTTCGGCGGACGTTCGACCGTGGACCGGCACAATCGCATCGTCGAACTGATGGACCGCGGGTTCCGGCAGGCCCCGGCGCAGGTTGCCGTGCGTCGCCCGGCGCGCCCGGATTATTCGCGCACGCAGCCTGTGGTCGTGGCCGAGAGCACCGGCAGCACCGGCCAGGCCGCCGCGCGCGTCGTGCGGATGCAGACCGCGCCGTCGCGCAGCCCGATCCCCAACCGTCGGCCCGATCCGTCCATCCCGGCCGTTCCCGACGCGCTCATCGCGAGCCTGCAAAGCGGAATTTCGCAGGCCCTTGCCGCCGCCTCCACGCCGGAGGCCGAGGCCCCTGTCACCGAAGCCGCGCTGCAGTCCGCTGTCGCTGCGGCACCCGGCAGCATCGCGCCACCGCCCCCCCGGCCGGACACCGCCGCACCCGAGGTCGCCTCGACCGAGATCGCCGCCGTCCTCGAGGAAGCGCTGGCCGAGGAACCCGCCCCCGCGCTGAACCTGGCCGAAGCCGCCGGGTTCACCGTTATCGACAGCGATACCTACGCCGGCTACGAGGCGCAGGACAGTTCGCCCGAGGCGGCGCTGATCAGCGAGCTGGCGACTGCAGGGCCCGAACCACGGCCAGAGACCCTGGTGGCCGAGGTCGAAAGCGATCAGGTAGAGGCCGTCATCGCCCAGGCTGAAACGCTCAACGACCCTCTCGAAGCGCCGGCCGCCCCGAGACTGGTCGCCGCCCAACCGCCCGAGATCGCTGCCCCACCGATGCCCGAAGAAGTTGCCGCCGCGCAGATCCTCTGGCGTGACGAGGCGCCGCTGGCCGAAGTGGCGAGCCGCGCCGCGACCGACGGCATGATCCTGTTGACCAGCAGCGACGAGGCCGACGTCCCCTTCGCCGCGGAACTGGGCGGACGCAGCACTCTGCCCGAAGTGGTCACGCGCGTCTCCACCTCGGGTGGACGGGTCTGGTCGATCGACCTCGGGCTGCACCCGTCGCGCTTCGACGCCGAACGCGTGGCGATTCGCGCGGCCCTGGCCGAAACCGCGATCCTGAGCACCGGCCTGCGCCGGGTCAGCCCGCGCAGCGGCCGCTTCGTCGCCGGCATCTACAGCCTGACCGAGGACGAGGCGGAAATTGCCTGCCTGCGGCTGACCGCCCGCGGTCACGCCTGCGAGGTCGTCCACCCCTGACCGATCAGCCGATTCGATCGCGAATCGCACGGGCCAGCTGGTCGAGTGCCGGATCGGACAGATCCGCGCTCGACAACACCTCCTCGATCCCCTCCTCGGGCCGGGAGCGTGCGTAGCGCGGATCGTAATGAGCCTGCATCAGCTCGGCCGCCAAGGGCTCGAACGCGCGCTCGCGGGCCAGGCCCTGCCATTCGGCAATGCGGGCCTTCGGGTGAAACGGCGCCAACGCGGCGATCCGCGCCAAGAGCAGGTCGGCGCTGGCGGTCACATCCCAATACGCGCGTGCAAGCCAGCCCGCACGGGCGTCGAGCGGCGCCTCGATCCGGAAGCGCGGGGCGGCGCGCATCGCCACCCACAGCTTCGGCGGGATCCGCAGCGCACCGATCCGGGCCGATTCGGCTTCGATCAGGACGGGGCGGGCCGGGTCCAGTCGCGCGATAGCCAACGCGAGCGCGCCTTCGAACCGTTTCTGGCTGGGCTGCACCGTCCCCGCGACCTGACCGAAGATCGAACCGCGATGCGCGGCCAGTCCCTCAAGATCGATCACCTGCCCGCCCAGCGAGGCGTAGCGCTTCAGGATCTCGGTCTTGGCGGTGCCGGTATTGCCGTCGATCAACCAGACCGGGGCCGGAAAGGGTGTTTCGTAAAGCCGCCGAGCGACGAGCCGCCGGTAGCTCCGCCACCCCCCGTCGATGGTGCCCGCCTGCCAACCGATTTGACCGAGGATCGTGGCAAACGCGCCCGACCTCTGCCCACCGCGCCAGCAATAGATCAGCGGTCGAAAATCTGCGGGTTTGTCGGACAGATAGCCTTCAAGATGCGCGGCGACATTACGAGCGACCAGCGCCGCCCCCATCCGCCGGGCGAGAAAGCGGCTTTCACGGGTGTAGACTGTCCCCACCCGAGCCCGCTCGTCATTGTCCAGAACCGGCAGACTGACTGCACCGGGCAGATGATCCTCGTCGTATTCAGCGGGCGAGCGCGCGTCGATCACCTCGTCGAAGGGCAAGTCATCCAGATCGGAGAGCGCGTGGAGAGTGACGAATTTCATCTGACGGCCGGTGGCAACTGGGAACGCGCCCTCTTACCCCGGCCGCCCGCTCAGCGGAACCGCCCTCTCAATTCGTGCCGGATACGACCAGCAAGACCACCGCGGCGTAGAAGGCGAATGTCGCGGTCAGCACGAAGATGTGCCAGATCGTGTTGTGGAACGGCAACTTCTCCCAGAGGTAGAAGGCAACGCCACCGGTATAGAGAAGCCCACCCGCGATCATCAGCGTCAGTACTGGCGCGGGCAATGCGGCGATCAGGGCCTGCCCGGCCACGACACCCGCCCAGCCCATCCCGAGATAGAGCGACAAGGCCAGCCAGCGAAACCGCTCGGGCGAGATGATCTTCAGCACGACACCCAGCGCGGCCGCCCCCCAGACCCCCGCTGTCAACGTCAGACCGTGGCCCGAGATCAGCGTGAACGGCGTGTAGGTCCCGGCGATCTTGATGTAGATCGCCGAATGGTCGAGACGGCGGTAAAGCCAGGTCAGCGCCGCGCCAGGCATCATGTTGTAGAGTGCAGAGCAGGCGATCATCGCCAACATCGCGGCACCATAGATGCTGACCCCCAGGATCGACGGCGTATCCCCGCGCAGGAGCGCCGTCATCACGATCAGTGCCGGGATGGCCATCAGGACCAGCGCCAGACCGACGAGGTGCACCACCGCATCCGATATGAACTCGGCGCGGGAATAGGCGGGACGATGCGAGGAAACGAAGAACATGGCAAACCTGTGGTACTTCTTTCAAACTACTCCTCGGCGCACTTTCAAACAACGTTGACGCCGGGTGAGATGCAGGCTGACACGACATGGTGAACCATTCGTTGCCGCGCCGTGGCTGACGCCGCGCGCGCCCTTGACCCGGCCCTGCCCACATGTTCCACGCGGCCCGTCCCCGCCGAAGGAGTGCAGATGTATCCGTTCATTCGCATCGTGAAGGAGGTGGCGCAGGCCCGCCGTCAGCCAAAACTTGGGCTTTTCGACACGCATGTCTCGCATCACCACTGCTGGCCGTGGGATCTGGACATCTGGTGGGAGCTCAACAACGGACGCACGCTCACGCTTTACGACCTCGGGCGCATCCCGCTGACCGTTCGCATGGACCTGCCGCAGGCTTTGAGGCGCAACGGCTGGGGCATGACCGTGGCGGGATCGACGGTGCGCTACCGGCGCCGCATCCGCGCCTTCCAGCGGATCGAGGTGCACTCGCGCATTCTGGGGTGGGATGCGCGGTTTCTCTATATTGAGCAAGCGATGTGGCGCGCCGGTGAGGCGCTGAACCATGTTCTGGTGAGACAGGCGGTGACCGGAGCCAAGGGGATCGTGGCGCCCCAGCATCTGATTGCTGCGATGGATGGCCCTGCGCAAAGCCCCGTCCTTCCGGCCTGGGTCGAGGCCTGGAGCACGTCCGATGCACAAAGACCCTGGCCGCCTTTCCCTGCCTGAGAGGCGGGCGACAGCCGGAAACCGGCCCTCAACTGATTTTTGTCAAGGCGCGTTCTTGATCTGAATCATGGGGCCGTGCACGCGTTTCGCGTCTCCTGTCCGGGCGCGCGTGCGCGCATCGACGGCGTTGTCCGGGCATCCCTGTCCCCGCGCCGCCGCAAGGAAAAGGAGACGACAGTGAAGCCAACCCCCGCCATCCTTCTGGGCACCGCCGCCGGCCTGGCACTGGCCTTGGCAGCGCCCGCCGCCGCGCAGGACGCCAACGATCACGACATGGCCGAATATATCGAGATGTTCGACCCGCTGCCGGCGTTGCCGCCGATCCCGTCGGGCACGACCATGTCCGCCGAACGCATCGACCTCGGCCGCATGTTGTTTTTTGAGCCGCGCATCTCCGCCTCGGGCGTGATCAGTTGCGCAACCTGCCACAACCCCGCACTCGGCTGGGCAGACCGCATTCCGCGCGCCACCGGCCATGACGGTCAGGTTGGCGAGCGCAATACCCCGACCGTCCTGAACTCAGGCTTCCTTGATGCACAGTTCTGGGACGGGCGCGAGCCGGACCTCGAAGGCCAGGCCCTCGGCCCGATCGAGGCCGAGGTGGAAATGGCGATGACGCTCGAGCAGGCGATCGAACGGCTCAACGAATTCGAGATCTATCGCGACGCCTTCGCCGCCGCCTTCCCCGGCGATGACGACCCGGTCAATCCGCCCAATGTGGCCCTGGCGATCGCCGCCTTCGAGCGCACGCTCAACACGCCGAATTCTCCCTTCAACCGTTACCTGAAGGGCGACGAGGCGGCGATGGACGAACAGCAGGAACGCGGCATGCGGCTCTTCGTCGACAATGGCTGCGTCGCTTGTCACAATGGGCCGAACCTGTCGGACAGCATGTATCATCGGTTCGAACTGCCCGGCTCGACCGACGAGGGCCGCTTTGTCGTCACCGGCGACGAGCGCGACCGCTTCGCCTTCCGCACGCCCACCTTGCTGAACGTCGCGGTGACCTATCCGTATTTCAACAACGGCTCGGTCGACAATCTGCATGACGCAGTGCAACTGATGGGCCAGCAGATGCTGGGGCAGGATTTCGAGCAGGATGAACTGGACGATATCGTCGCTTTCCTGCACGCCCTCACCGGCGAGATGCCGCGAATCGAGATCCCCGCGCTGCCCTGAAATCAGGCAGACCGCGCTCTTTATCGCCCCCATACAATGCTTTGGGGGCGGTTTTCATCTGCCGCCTCTTTCCATGGCACTCGGTGCGTGTAGGCTGATGCTGGTCAGCAAGGGGAATGGGACGATGATAGGGCATAATCGCGGGCCGGCGCTGGATGGCGGCAAGGCTTGGCGCCTGCATTGCTGGCAAGAGGCGCGTGCCGCGCTTCTGCCGACCCTTCCGGTCGAGGTGGTCCGCCTGCGACTCAAACGCGCTGCCGAGATCGGGCTCGACTATCGAACCTACGCCTCCATCCGCGCGGCTTCGGGCCGGGATGTCGTGGCCTTCCTGTTCTCTACCAACGCCCTGCGCCTGCTTCCGCCCGAACCCGCGTTGCCGGAAGACCGCCGCGCACGCCTGGCCGAAATGCGGCGGGCCGGGCGGGCGGCACTGGTGCGCGCACCGCTCGATCCCGGGCGCATCGGCGTGCTGGCAGAGGGTGTGCTGGATCATGCGGCCCCCGCCCCCGCGCCCTTCGCCCACTGGTCCGCCATGCGCGAGGCACTGGCCGGGATACTGGCCGCCGGTGGCTGGCCGCGGGCGGGCACCGTGCTGGTCGGCGACACCTGGGACGAGCGCGACTGGGCGGTGGCCGGGCGGCTTGGCTTCTATCTGCCGGCCGAGCGCGTCTTTCGGGCCTGATCGATGAGGCGGTTGATCCTGCTTCAGGAAGGTTCGCGCCGAATCCTGCTGGCCACGGCGGTTGCAGATTGGGTCTTTTCTTTTCCCCACCCGGACGTGTAGACTTCTTTCATGGTTCAGGAACGCCCGCATATTGCCCCCCGTGGCGTCGCACCCCGCGCGGTGGTGGCCCGCCTGTCCGGTCTTCTGCTCCTTAGCGGCCTCTGAGCGTGCCTTCGGGCGCGACCGCTCAGAGGTAGTCAGCGCCCCTTCGCCCCGCTCAAGGAACCAAAGCTAAACGAGACATCCAATGACCACGACCACCGACCAGGACCAAGTTCTGATTTTCGACACCACGCTGCGTGACGGCGAACAATCGCCCGGCGCGACGATGAGCCACGAGGAAAAGCTGGAGATTGCCGCCCTTCTGGACGAGATGGGCGTCGACATCATTGAGGCGGGCTTTCCCATCGCCTCGGAAGGCGATTTCGAGGCGGTGAAGGCCATTGCCTTGGGCTCGAAGAGCTCGGTTATCTGCGGACTGGCACGCGCCAATCTCATCGATATCGACCGCTGCTGGGAAGCGGTGAAACACGCCCGCCAGCCCCGGATCCATACCTTCATCGGCACCTCGCCGCTGCACCGCGACATCACCGCGCTGGATCAGGACGGCATGGTGGAACGGATTCACGCCACCGTCACTCATGCCCGCAATCTCTGCGACAATGTCCAATGGTCGCCGATGGACGCGACGCGGACCGAACACGACTTCCTGTGCCGTGTCGTCGAAACTGCGATCAAGGCGGGCGCCAGCACCATCAACATCCCCGATACCGTCGGCTACACCGCACCGCGCGAGTCGGCAGATCTGATCCGCATGCTGCGCGAGTGCGTGCCGGGCGCCGAAAACGTCATCTTCTCGACCCACTGTCACAACGACCTGGGTATGGCGACGGCGAATGCGCTGGCCGCCGTGGAAGCGGGCGCGCGGCAGATCGAATGCACGATCAACGGGCTGGGCGAACGCGCCGGCAACACCGCTCTGGAAGAGGTGGTGATGGCGCTTAGGGTGCGCAACGACATCATGCCCTATCGCACCCAGATCGACACGACGAAGATCATGCAGATCAGCCGACTTGTTGCCGCCGTGTCTGGTTTTCCGGTGCAGTACAACAAGGCCGTGGTCGGCAAGAACGCCTTCGCGCATGAATCCGGCATCCACCAGGACGGGATGCTGAAGAACAAGGAAACCTTCGAGATCATGCGCCCCGAGGATGTGGGTCTGGCCTCGACCAGCCTGGTGATGGGCAAGCACTCGGGCCGCGCGGCGCTGCGCGCGAAGCTCTCCGAGCTGGGCTTTGAACTGGGCGACAACCAACTCAAGGACGTGTTCATCCGCTTCAAGGCGCTCGCCGATCGCAAGAAGGAAGTCTACGACGACGACCTGATCGCTCTGATACAGGACAGTGCGTCTTCCGGCGAGGACGATCACCTTCAGTTGCGCCGGCTGCGCGTGATCTGCGGCACCGACGGCCCGCAAGAGGCCGAGATGACGCTGCAGATCGGCGTTGAGGAAAAAACCATCGATGCCACCGGCGACGGACCAGTCGATGCGACTTTCAATGCGATCAAGATGCTCTATCCACACGGCGCCACGCTGGAGCTTTATCAGGTCCATGCAGTGACCGAAGGGACGGACGCGCAGGCCACGGTCTCGGTCCGGCTGGAACAGGACGGGCGTGTGTACACCGGCCAGTCCTCGGATACCGATACCGTCGTGGCCTCGGCCAAGGCCTACATGAACGCGCTGAACAAGCTGCATTTGCACAGCAACCGGGCGGACAATTCGGCGCTGATGCAATCGGCAAGCTGATCGGATCGATCTGCCGGCGGGTATTGGGCGGCTACTGGCCCCACCCGCCGGCAGAGAAGCGCCGATCCGTCTGCCCCCGCCCCTTTACGCCGCGCCCCCCTGACGCCTATAAGGGCGCGAACCTTGCCCCGCGCCCCCGCGGGGCGAGTCGCATTTATGGGACTTTCGCAACATGTTCGGACTGACCGGCCTGTTTTCCTCGGATATGGCCATCGACCTCGGGACCGCCAACACGCTGGTCTATGTCAAGGGGCGCGGGATCATCCTGAATGAGCCTTCGGTCGTGGCCTACCACGTCAAGGACGGGCGCAAGCAGGTGCTGGCCGTGGGCGAGGATGCCAAGCTGATGCTGGGTCGCACCCCCGGCTCGATCGAGGCGATCCGGCCGATGCGCGACGGCGTGATCGCCGATTTCGACGTTGCCGAGGAAATGATCAAACACTTCATCCGCAAGGTCCACAAGCGTACCACTTTCTCCAAGCCAAAGGTCATCGTCTGCGTGCCCTTCGGCGCGACCCCGGTCGAAAAGCGGGCGATCCGGCAGTCGGTCCTTTCCGCAGGCGCCCGGCGCGCCGGGCTGATCTCGGAACCCATCGCCGCGGCCATCGGTGCCGGCATGCCGATCACCGATCCGACCGGTTCGATGGTGGTCGACGTGGGCGGTGGCACCACCGAGGTAGCGGTGCTCAGCCTGGGCGATATTGTCTATGCGCGCTCCGTCCGCGTCGGCGGCGACCGGATGGACGAAGCGATCATTTCCTACCTGCGCCGGCAGCAGAACCTGCTCATCGGCGAGGCCACGGCCGAGCGCATCAAATGCACCATCGGCACCGCCCGGATGCCCGACGACGGGCGCGGCATGACCATGTCGATCCGCGGCCGCGACCTGCTCAACGGTGTCCCGAAGGAGTTGGAAATCACGCAGGGCCAGATCGCCGAGGCGCTCTCCGAGACCGTGCAGACGATCTGCGAGGCCGTGATGATCGCGCTGGAGACCACGCCCCCGGATCTGGCCGCCGATATCGTCGACCGGGGCGTCATGCTGACCGGCGGCGGCGCACTTCTGGGCGATCTGGACCTGGCGCTGCGCGAACAGACCGGGCTGATCATCACTGTTGCCGATCAGTCGCTGAACTGCGTGGCGCTGGGGACCGGCAAGGCGCTGGAATACGAAAAGCAGCTGCGTCACGCGATCGACTACGAAAGCTGACCGGCTGACAGCCAATCGAGGTCAGTCCCTTGGCGAGCGATCGAAGCAACGATCCCGACTATGTTCGCCCGGTCCGCCGGCTGGTTCTGGCGGTGCTGGTGCTGACGCTGGGCGGCCTTTTCCTGATCTGGCGCATCGACAGCCCGCGGGTCGAAGGGTTCCGCACCGCCTTCATCGACACCGTGGTGCCGAACATGGACTGGGCGCTGGCGCCGGTCACCCGCGTCTCCCGCATGGCCGAGGACTTCCGCTCCTACGCGCGGATCCATGAGCAGAATCAGGAACTGCGGCGCGAATTGCAGCAGATGCGTGCCTGGCGCGAGGCGGCACTGCAACTGGAACAGCGCAACGCCCAGCTTCTGGACCTCACCCAGGTGCGGCTGGATCCGCAGCTGACACATGTCACCGGCGTGGTTATGGCCGATGCCGGCTCGCACTTCCGCAAATCGGTGCTGATCAACGTCGGCTCCCGCGACGGGATCGTCGATGGCTGGGCGGTCATGGACGGGCTGGGCCTAGCGGGCCGCGTCGCCGGGGTCGGGCAGAGGTCCTCCCGCGTGATCCTGCTGACCGATTCCAACAGCCGTGCGCCGGTGATTGTTCAACCCTCGGGCCAACGGGCGATCGTCAGTGGCGACAACAGCGCGATGCCGGTGCTCGAATTCCTCGAATCACCCGACGAGATCCGCCCCGGCGACCGCGTGGTCAGCGCGGGCGATGGCGGGGTCTTCCCCGCGGGCCTCCTGGTCGGCGAGGTTTTGCAAGGCGCCGACCGGCGGCTGCGGGTGCGACTGGCCGCGGACTACGGGCGTCTCGATTTCCTGCGCGTGCTGCGCTCGCGCCCGGCCGAACAGATCGACACACCGGGCGATCTGCTGCTGCCGCTCGACGCCTTGGGCCGTCCCATCGACCCGACGCAAGACGGCGTGATGGCTGGGACCACCGGCGATGACTGAAGTGGCGCGGCTGGATGTCCTCGGACACCTGGGGCTGTGGCTTGCGCTGATCGCCGGGGCGCTTTTTCTGCGCATCCTGCCCATCGATCTTTCGCCTTTGGGCGTGCCCGGCCCTGACCTGATCCTCGCGCTGACCATGGCCTGGGTGCTGCGCCGACCGTCGCATCTGCCGGTCCTCGCCATCGCGCTGGTCTGGCTGGTCGAGGATCTGCTTCTGCTGCGTCCGCCCGGCCTCTGGGCGCTGATGGTGGTGGCGGGAACCGAGTTTCTGCGCGCGCGCCATGCCGTGGTGCGTGAGATCACGTTTCTGCTGGAATGGGCGATGGTGGCGGGCGTCCTGACCGCGATGACCCTGGGCTACCGGCTGGTGCTCGCAATCGTGATGGTGCCCCAGGACCCGCTGGACTTGAGCCTTCTGAAGCTTGCCTTCACAGTGGCGTCATATCCGGCGATGGTCTTCGTGCTGCATTTCGTGTTGCGGGTCCGCAAGCCGGCCACCGGCGAAGTCGATGAATTGGGGCGGAAGCTGTGAAACGGCCACAGAAGGATACCGAGGAAAGCGTCCGCATGATCTCGCGCCGGACGGCGATACTGGGCGGGGCGCAGATGCTCGTCGCCGGTGCGCTGGTCCTGCGGATGCGCCAGTTGCAGGTCGCCGAATCCGACCAGTTTCGTCTTCTCGCCGAAGAAAACCGCATCAATATCCGTCTGCTGCCTCCCGCGCGTGGCCTGATTCAGGACCGCAACGGCGTGGTCCTTGCGGGGAACGCGCAGAATTACCGCGTCGTGATCGTGCGCGAGGATGCGGGCGACGCGCGCGCAACGCTCGAGAAGCTCGCCAAGCTCATGCCCTTGAGCGAGGAAGAGATCGAGCGCGCGATCCGCGACATCATGCGCCACCGTCCCTTCGTGCCCGTGACCATCGCCGACAGGCTGAGCTGGGAAGAAGTGACGCGCGTGGCCGCCAATGCCCCCGCCCTGCCCGGTGTCACGCCCGAGGTCGGGTTGACGCGCCACTACCCCTTCGGCCCCGAATTCGCCCATGCCGTGGGCTATGTAGGCCCGGTCTCCGAAGCCGACCTGGCCGCGCTGGAAAACCCCGAGCCGCTGTTGATGATCCCGCGCTTCCAGATCGGCAAGATCGGCGTGGAGCGCGAACTGGAAGACCGGCTGCGCGGCTCTGCCGGCCACCGGCGGGTCGAGGTGAATGCCGTCGGCCGCGAGATGCGCGAGCTTGACCGCCAGGACGGCGATGCCGGGCTGAACGTCCAGCTTACGCTCGACCGCGACCTGCAGGCCTTTGCCTTCGCCCGACTCGAGGGCGAAAGCGCGGCCGTCGCGGTGATGGAGATCCCCACCGGCAACGTACTGGCGCTGGTCTCGGCGCCCTCCTTCGATCCCAACCTGTTTGTTCGCGGCATCTCGGTGGCCGATTTCAACGTCTTGCGTGAAAACGAATTCCGACCCTTGTCGAACAAGGTGGTGCAGGGCGCCTACCCGCCGGGGTCGACCTACAAGATGGTCACCACCCTGGCCGCGTTCGAGGCCGGGCTCGCCTCGCCCGACGAGCGGATCTTCTGCCCCGGGCATATGGATGTCGCCGGGCGGCGGTTTCACTGCTGGCGTCGGGGCGGTCACGGGCGGATGAACCTGGTCTCGGCGCTGTCGGAATCCTGCGATGTCTATTTCTACGAGATGGCGCAGCGCTGCGGCATCGACCGCATGTACGATATGGCCGAAAGGCTGGGCATGGGGCATCGGTTCGACATACCCGTCTCGGCGATGTCGCCGGGCCTGAACCCCTCGCGCGAGTGGAAGCGAGCGCGGCGGGGAGCGGAATGGCTGGTCGGGGACACGGTCAACGCTTCGATTGGGCAGGGATTCGTGCTCTCGACACCGCTGCAGCTGGCGGTGATGACCGCGCGACTGGCCACCAACCGCGCGATCGATCCGCGCCTTGTCCATGCCGTCGATGGTGTCGAAACGCCGCTGCCCGAGGCGCCGCCGCTGGGCTTGGGCGGCAACACGCTGAACCTGATCCGGCGCGGCATGTCGGAATGCACCAACCACCAGCGCGGCACCGCCTATTCCTCGCGCATCGTCGAGGCCGAGATGCGCATGGCGGGCAAGACCGGCACCAGCCAGGTCTTCTCGATCACCGCCGCCGAACGCGCGGCGGGCGTGCGCCGGCAGGACCAGCTGCCCTGGAACCGCCGCAACCACGCGCTCTTCGTCTGCTACGCGCCGGAAACCGCGCCGCGCTATGCCGTCAGCGTCGTGGTCGAGCATGGCGGCGGCGGCTCGTCCGCCGCGGCGCCGATCGGGCGCGACGTGATCCTGGCCGCGCAGGCCGGCGGCCTGCCCCCGCTTGAGGCCTACCCGCAGCCGCAGCGTAACCGGATCGAGACGATGCTGCGCGAGATCGCCGAGAAGATCGGCCCGCAAACCGGGCCGAGCCGCGAGAGAAGCCGCGCATGAGCTATCTCGAATACAATGTGAAGTTCACGCCCACCGGCCTGCGCAAGGTGCTGCATGTCAACTGGCCGCTGGTGATCTTGCTGGCGACGGTGGCCGCGGTGGGCTTCCTGATGCTCTATTCGGTGGCAGGTGGCAGCCTCCACCCCTGGGCCGAGCCGCAGATGAAGCGCTTCGCCGTCGGCCTGATCCTGATGTTCGCGATTGCCTTCGTGCCGCTCTGGTTCTGGCGGTCGATGGCGGGTCTGGCCTATGCGGTGTCGGTGCTGCTGTTGCTCGGGGTCGAATTCTTTGGGGCGATGGGCGGCGGCGCCCGGCGTTGGCTCGAACTGGGTCCGATCCGGCTGCAACCCTCGGAAATGGCCAAGCTTACCGTGATCCTGGCGATGGCGGCCTATTACGACTGGCTCGATATCCGCCGCACCTCGCATCCCTTATGGGTCTTCATCGGCGCGGCGATCATCCTGATTCCGGCCGCGCTGGTACTGCGCCAGCCGGATCTGGGCACGGCGCTGCTGATCATCGGCGGCGGCGGGCTGGTGATGTTCTTCGCCGGGGTGAGCCTTTGGTATTTCGGCGCGCTGATCGCCGGGGGCGCGGGCCTGGTCACGACGGTTCTTGCCTCCCGCGGGACGGAGTGGCAGCTGCTCAAGGACTACCAGTTCCGCCGCATCGACAGCTTCCTCGATCCCACGCTCGACCCGCTCGGGGCCGGCTATCACATCAACCAGGCGATGATCGCGCTCGGCTCGGGCGGCTGGTCGGGGCGCGGCTTCATGCAGGGCACGCAATCGCGGCTGAACTTCCTGCCCGAAAAGCACACCGACTTCATCTTCACCACGCTCGCAGAGGAATTCGGCTTCGTCGGCGGTGTCTCGCTGCTGATCCTTTACCTGGCGATCCTGATCACCTGCGTCGTCGCCGCTCTGCAAAGCCAGAGCCGCTTTGCCTCGCTTCTGATCCTCGGGGTGGCGGGCAACTTCTTCCTCTACTTCGCCGTCAACATGGCGATGGTCATGGGCCTCGCGCCGGTAGTCGGCGTGCCGCTGCCGCTGGTCTCGTTCGGGGGCTCGGCGATGCTGATGATCCTGATCGGCTTCGGCCTGGTGCAAAGCGCCTGTATCCACCGCCCAAAGGAACGCGGATGAGCACGACGATACTTTTCGCCGGCGGCGCAGCGCGCTGGCCCACCTGGGAAGCCCCGCTGCGCCGCGCGCTGTCGGAGGCCGGCATCACCGCCGAGCTGACCACCTCGGCCCCGCCCGAGGCGGTCGATTTCATCATCTACGCCCCCAGCGGCGACACGCCCGCCGATTTCACCCCCTTCATTCGCTGCCGCGCCGTCCTCAGCCTCTGGGCCGGGGTCGAGCGGATCGTAGGCAACGCGACGCTGACCCAACCGCTCTGCCGGATGGTCGATCCGGGCCTGACGCATGGCATGGTCGAATATGTGACCGGCCACGCGCTGCGCTACCATCTGGGGATCGACGCACTCCTTGCCGCGCAGAACGGCCATTGGAACCCCGTCGTCCCGCCGCTGGCGGCCGAACGCCCGGTTGCGGTGCTGGGCCTGGGGGCTCTGGGCGCAGCTTGCGCCCGGGCGCTCGGCGGGCTCGGCTTTCCCGTCCTGGGCTGGAGCCGGAACCCCAAGCAACTCGACGGGATCGACTGCCATCACGGCGAGACCGGGCTCGACGCCGTGCTGCGCCGCGCCGAAATCGTCGTGACCCTCCTTCCCGCCACGCCCGCGACCGAAAACCTGCTCGATACCCGACGGCTTGCCCTCCTGCCGCAAGGCGCGGCGATCATCAATCCCGGCCGCGGCACGCTCATCGACGACGAGGCGCTTCTGGCCGCGCTTGCCTCGGGTCAGGTCGGCGCCGCCACGCTCGATGTCTTCCGCACCGAACCCCTGCCCGCCGATCACCCCTACTGGAGCCATCCGCGCGTCACCGTGACGCCGCATATCGCCGCCGAGACGCGCCCCGACAGCGCCGCCCGCGTCATCGCCGAGAACGTGCGCCGCAGCCTCGCGGACGAGCCGTTGATGCATCTGGTCGACCGCGACGCAGGCTACTGACATGGCCGAGGTTGCGGTCATCGGCGCCGGCGTCATCGGCACCACCTGCGCGCTGCGCCTCGCCGCGGAAGGCCATGCCGTCACCCTGATCGCCCCGACGGTCGAGGCGCACGCCGCCTCCACCGGCAACGCCGGAACGATCGCCGAATACGCGCTCGATCCCGTCGGCACGCCGGATGTGCTCTTTGATCTGCCGCGCCTTCTCTTCGATGCCGAAAGCCCGCTTGCAATCCACCGCCCGTCGGTACTGCGCCTGCTGCCGTGGCTTGCCCGGTTCGCCGTTCAAAGCCTGCCGGGGCCCGCGCGCCGCAATGCCCGTGCGCTGGTTCCGCTGCTGACCGGCGCGGGTCTGGAATGGCAGGCCCTGGCCCGGCAGATCGGCGCCACGGATCTGCTGCGCGCGAATGGTGCGGCCTATCTCTACGAAACCCGGGCCGAACTCGACGCCGCGCGCGCGCAGATGGCCGGCCGACGCGCGCTTGGCGCCACGGTCGAGATGCTGGGACCAAGCGATCTTTCCGCGCTGGAGCCCGGCCTGCCCGCCGATAGGTATGCCGGGGCCGCGCTCTTTCCCGGCACGATCTCGCTCTCCGATCCGGGGGCTATAATGGCGCGACTGGCCGACGCGGCGAAGGCCGCTGGGATCGAACGCGTGGGCGCGCGGGTCTCGGGGCTTGCCCGCGACCGCGCCGGCTGGAAAATCGCCCTCGATACGGGGGCGCGGCAGACGGCCGGGAAACTGGTGGTGGCCGCCGGGGCCTGGTCGCGCGATCTCGCCCATGCCCTCGGGACCTCCATCCCGCTTGATACAGAACGGGGCTATCACGTCGAATACGACCTGTCCGCTGAAGCGATGCCGCTCGCCCGCCCCTGCTGCCCAGTTCGGCAGGGCTACTATCTGGTGCCGATGGCCGGTCGGCTGCGCGCCGCCGGCACGGTCGAACTGGGCGGCCGGGACGCGCTGCCATCCACCCATCGCTGGGCGCGGATCGAGAAGGGCGTGCGGGCGCTCTTTCCGGACCTTCCCGCCCCGGCGCGGCGCTGGATGGGCCTACGCCCCTCCTTGCCCGACAGCCTGCCCGTCATCGGCCCGGCGCCGCGTGCGCCCGATGCAGTCTTCGCCTTCGGCCACGGCCATTTGGGCCTGACGCTGGCGCCGCGCACCGCCTTGATGGTGGCTGACATGATCGCCGGCCGCCGCCCGGCCGTCGATCTTTCTCCCTACCGACCCGGTCGCTTCTGGCCCTGATCCGATCGCTCTCTTGAGCGGTGCCTCAGGGCGTCGCCTCAAGCCGGAAAGGTCGTTACGATCAGGTTAACAAAAATTGCAGTGTTACTTTTAATCAGATACTTAGGCGCATGTGCGCCAGCGCACACGGCCCTTTTCCGCCCCTGTGCGGCCCGCCGAAGCCGATCTCAACCGCGCGGACGGAGGGCCCGCCACAGTCCTGCCCCGCCGACCGAGAGCGTGAAGATCGCCGCCGCCGCGGTGACGATGCTGGGCCCCGCGGGGGTGTCGAGTTGCAGCGACATCCCCAGTCCCGCCACTACCGCGATCCAGCCGAAAAGCACCGCCAGCATCGCCATCCCCTCGGGCGAGCGGGCATAGACCCGCGCCGCCGCAGCCGGGACGATCAGCATCGCCGCGATCAGCAGCGCCCCCACTACCCGCAGCGATGCCGCCACCGTCAGCGCCAATGCCAGCGTCAGCGCCAGCCGCTCCAGATCGGGCCGGATCCCGCTGCTCTGCGCCAGCTCCTCGCTGATCGTCGCGGTCAGAAGCCCGCTCCACCGCCAGAGGATCAGCAGCAACACCGCCGCCGCGCCGCCGCCGATCACCCACAACTCGGACCACGAGACGGTCAGGATGTCGCCGAAAAGGTAGGCAGTCAGATCGACCCGCACGCGCGGCAGAAACGACACCGCCACCAAGCCAAGCGCCAGCGCCGAATGCGCCAGCACACCCAGCGTCGTATCCATCGCCCAGCCGCGCCCCGCCAGCGTCGAGACCAGCACCGCCATCATCAGCGCCGTCGCCAGGGTGCCCACGAAGATCGAGATCGAGAAGGTCAGCGCCAGCGCCACCCCCAGGATCGCCGCATGCGCGGTCGCGTCGCCGAAATAGGCCATGCGCCGCCAGATGACGAAACAGCCCAGCGGCCCAGCGGCCGCCGCCACCATCATCCCCGCCAGCAAGGCGCGCAGCATGAAGTCGTCAAGCATCATGGCTGTGCACCTCGTGCGCGGTCGCATGGCCGGCATGCTCGTGGCCGTGATCATGCTCGTGCCGGTAAAGCGCCAACGCCCCGCCGGTGCCCAGCCCGAAGAGCGCGCGATATTCCGGCGCCGCCGACACCGCGCTCGGCGTGCCCTGGCAGCAGATATGCCCGTTCAGGCAGAGCACCCGGTCCGATGCGCTCATCACGACGTGCAGATCGTGGCTGACCAACAGGACCGCGCAGCCCAACTCCTGGCGCACATCCTCGATCAGCCGGTAGAAGGCCGCGATACCGGGTTGGTCCAACCCCTGCGTCGGCTCATCCAGCGCCAGAAGCTGCGGCCGCGCCGCCAACGCACGCGCCAGCAGTACCCGCTGGAACTGCCCGCCCGAAAGCGTCGCCATGTTCCGCCCCGCCAACCCCGGCACGCCGACCCGGCGCAAAAGCGCCTCCATCTCGGCCCGGTCCAGGGCCTGTCCTAGGGTCAGAAAGCGCGCGACCGTCAACGGCAGGCTCGGGTCCAGGTGCAGCCGTTGCGGCACATAGCCCACGCGAAGGCCCCGCGCGCGCACCACGCGCCCCGCCGCGGGCGCCACCATGCCCAGCGCCGCCTTCAGAAACGTGGACTTACCCGACCCGTTCGGCCCGACGATGGTGACGATCTCGCCCGGTTCGAGCACAAAATCGATCCCATGCAAGACCGGCGGCGTCCCCCCATAGGCGACCGAGACGCCCGTCATCCGGATCAACGGCGCGCTCACGCCGGCACCTCGGAGCCCGCCTCGGTGTGCTTACAGTCAGGGCAAAGTCCGCTCGCCTCAAGGCTGGTCCGTTCGACCTCGAAACCGGCGCGACGCGCATCGCTGACCAGCGTCGCGCGCAGGTGCTCTGCATGCAACTCCTCCACCCGCTTGCACAACCGACAGATCAGAAAGGCCGCGTGATGCTGCTGACCCGGATGGCTGCAGGCGGTAAACGCGTTGATCCGGCGCAGCCGATGGACCAGCCCGTGATCCACCAGAAAATCAAGCGCCCGATACGCCACCGGCGGCTGGCTGCCGAATCCGTCCGCGGCAAGCCGGGCCAGCACGTCATAGGCCCCCATCGCCCCCGATGCCTCAAGCAGGATCTCAAGGGTACGACGGCGCACCGGAGTCAGCCGCACCCCTTGCTCTGTCAGCAGACGTTCAGCACGTTCCAGCGCCGTTGCCACCGACGTGGCACAGCAAGAGACGGAGGAAGAGGAGACAGGATCGGGCATGCAACGACTTTCGGTCTGGTCTGCGACGTCAGTTCTCCCGCGGAGCGCGGGGTGGTTGACATGTGATAATATAACTTCTACCTCGGCGAAACCACCCTTCGTCCCATGGAGAAGCCCTCATGCGTTATCGCAGCTTGCGCCGCAGCACCAGTCTCGCCGCTCTGATCCTCACCGTCGGCCAGGTGCCTGCCTGGGCCGAGGTGCCCGCCGTGGTCACAGACATGCCGGTGACGCATTCGCTGGTCTCGATGGTAATGGGCGAGTTGGCGGCACCGGAACTGCTGCTGGATCGCGGCGCCGATCCGCATCACTTCCAGCTGCGTCCGTCGCAGGCTCGGGCGGTATCGCAAGCGGGGCTCGCGGTCTGGATGGGGCCCGAACTGGCGCCCTGGATGGCGCGGGCGGTCGGATCGCTGGCCGGGGGCGCGTCACTGGAGCTGTTGGAGGTTGACGGGATCGACTTGCAGCCGTTTCGGGAATCGCGGTTGACGGGCGCAGCGCGCGAGCACGCGCACAGCCACGACCACGACCACGACCACGACCACGACCACGACCACGACCACGACCACGACCACGAGGATCATGCGCACCACCATGGTGAGCACAACCAAGATCATGGGCATGAGCACACCGATTGGGAGCACGGGCATGACGACCATAATCATGACCACGGCAGCGACCATGTCGATGAGCACGGGCATCACGATCATCACCATGGCGACGCCGATCCGCATGCCTGGATGAACCCGCAGAACGCCGCGCCCTGGCTGACGGCGATCGCCGGCGCGCTTGCCGAACTCGATCCCGGGAACGCCGAAGCCTACCGCACGAACGCGGCGCAGTGGGTGGAGCGGATCGCGGCGCTGGAAGTCGAGGTAGCCGAGATCCTGGCGCCGGTCGGCGATGCCGGGCTGATCATGTATCACGACGCCTACGGCTATCTGGCCACGGCCTTCGGGTTGAACGTGCTGGGGACGATCGCGCTGGGTGATGCCGCCGATCCGGGCGCGGCGCGGATCACGGCGATCCGGGCCAGCCTGCGGGAGGCCGGCGCCGTCTGCGTCTTTCCCGAGGCGAACCACCCCGACGCCTATATCGCCCTGATCAGCGAGGCCGAGGACGGGTTGCGCGTTGGTGGGGCGCTGGACCCCGAGGGGGTGATGCTGGAGCCCGGCGTCGATCTTTACCCGACCCTGATGCGCGAGATGGCCACCGCTATCGCGGAATGCGTCGCGGGCGACTGAGCGCGGCTTGACCCGGCCGCGCTGCTGTGGCCCCCTGCCACGATGTGCGGCCGGTTCGCGATAACCCTTCCCGATCAGGCGATGGTGCAGCTTTTCGGGGCGGCGCCGGCGAATGATCTGCCGCCGGTGCCGCGCTACAATGTCTGCCCGACCCAGCCCGTCACCACCGTGATCAGCCGCGACGGGACGCGGCATTACGGGCCGATGCGCTGGGGGCTGATCCCGCGCTGGTACAAGCACCCGACCGACGGGCCGCTTCTGTTCAATGCCCGCGCCGAGACGCTGGCCGAGAAGCCCGCCTTCCGCGAGGCGGCGCGCGCCCGCCGGTGCCTGATCCCGGCGACGGGGTTTTATGAATGGACGAAGGACGGCGAGGCGCGGCTGCCGTGGTTCATCCGCCGCGCCGATCGCGAGGCGCTGGTGATGGCCGGGGTCTGGCAGGTCTGGCAAGGGCCCGAGGGCGCGCGGGTGGGAACCTGTGCGATCGTCACCTGCGCCGCCGAGGGGCGGATGGCCGAGCTGCACGACCGGGTGCCGGTGATCCTGGAGCCCGAGGACTGGGCGCTGTGGCTGGGCGAAGAAGGACATGGCGCCGCCCGGCTGATGCGGTCCCTGCCCGACGGGGCGCTGCAATTCCACCGGGTCGGCACGGAGGTGAACTCCAACCGTGCGGAGGGGCCGGAACTGATCGAGCCTCTATGGAGCCCGTCTTGAGTCGAGCGGCGGCGAAAATGCACCCGGAAAAGCGCGCGTGCGCACGCGCACATTACCTTATGCGTCTGACATCACGATATAAAAGCCGTGATCGAACCAAATCTTAACCGCGCAGCGGTCTATTCCCGCACCTCCCACGGCGTCGGGAACCAGTGCTCCTGCAGGTTCGGGGTGGGACCGATCCGGTCGATCACGGCGAAAAGGCCGGGCGCGGCAAGCGGGGTCAGCACGCCGTGCCAGGTGCCGCGGTGCAGGTTGATGGCCTGCGCGCCGTCGGTCAGGAAGGCGCGCGGGCTGCCCGGGGCGCCCTGCGCATCGGGCGCGACGATGACCAGAAAGGGATGGGCATGCATCGGGACGAAGGCCTGACTGCCCTCGGGGTGGCGTTCGACCATCTCTAGCCGGTGCGGCAGCGCGCGGGGTTCGGCGCGGAAGATCGACAGGCCGGCGCGACCGGGTGGATCGGTTTCAGGCCCGAAATCCAGCCGCGCACGATCATGCCAGCGCCCGCACAGCCCCTGATTGATGAGCCGGTCGGGCGCCCCCTCCGCGGCCAGCACATCCCCGAAGGGCGCGAAGGCGTCGGCGGTCAGGGGCTGGATGCGCAAAACCCGGCTCATTTCGGGCTGTTGGCCCAGAGGCCCCGCAGCCGCGCATGGCGGTTCACGTCCTTGTAGAGCAGATAGCGGAAGGGGCCGGGGCCGGCGGCGTAGCAGGCCTGCGGGCAGAAGGCGCGCAACCAGAGGAAATCGCCTGCCTCGACCTCGACCCAGTCGCGGTTCAGCTTGTAGACCGCCTTGCCTTCGAGAACGTAGAGCCCGTGCTCCATCACATGCGTTTCCTCGAAAGGGATGGTGCCGCCGGGGGCGAAGGTGACGATATTGACATGCATGTCGTGGCGCAGGTCGGCGGGATCGACGAAACGGGTTGTGGCCCAGCGGCCGTCAGTGTCGGGCATGGGCGTGGGGGGAATGTCGCGTTCATTGGTCACGAAGGGTTCGGGGCGGTCGATCCCCGGCGCGGGTTCCCAGAGCTTGCGATACCAATGGAAGCGCAGGGGCTGCGGCCCCTCGGCGAGAAGCGCCCAGCGGCTGCCGGCGGGGATATAGGCATAGCTGCCCGGTTCCAGATCATAGCCCTGGCCGCCGATGGTGAGCGTCGCCTCGCCATGGGTGATGAAGAGCACATGCTGCGCGCCCGTTTCGGCATCCGGGGCGTCCGAGCCACCGCCGGGCTGAACCTCCATCACATATTGGCTGAAGGTTTCGGCAAAGCCCGAGAGCGGGCGCGCGACGATCCAGGCGCGGGTGCGCCGCCAGCCGGGCAGGAAGCTGGTGACGATGTCGGAGAAGCAGCCGCGCGGGATGACGGCATAGGCTTCGGTGAAGACGGCGCGCTGGGTCATGAGCGCGGTTTGCGGGGCCAAGCCGCCCTGCGGGGCGTGGTAGCCGCTCTGCTCGGCCTTGGTCATGGCAGGATCTCCTTCAGGCGCAGCTCGGCGATGCGTTCGACCTGTGCGCAGGCGGTGGCGAATTCGGTGTCGGTGTCCTGGGCGAGCCGCGTCTGGAACGCCTGAAGGATCCCCGCCTTGTCGTGGTCGCGCACCGCGATGATGAAGGGAAATCCGTGCTTCTCGACATAGTCGGCGTTGAACCGCTCGAAGGTGCCGCGTTCCGCGTCGGTCAGCGCATCGAGCCCGGCCGAGGCCTGTTCGGCGGTGGACTCCTCGGTCAACCGCCTGGCCTGCGCAAGCTTGCCGGCCAGGTCGGGATGGGCACGCAGCACGCCGAGGCGTTCGTTCGGCGTCGCCGAGCGGAAGACGCGGGCGAGTGCGCTGTGAAGGCCCGTGGCGCTGTCATGGGCGTGGCCCAGCTCCATCATCCAGGCGCGTTCGGCGATCCAGCGGGAGTGTTCGAAGATGCCGCCGAAGCGATCAACGAAAGTGTCGCGGTCCATCTGGCTGGGCCGATTGATGCGCCGCGGCGGATGGTGCGCGCGCCAGTGCTCGGCGATCTCTCCGCGGGTGGCGAACCAGGCGCCGCCCTTGGCGGCGACATGGTCGAGAAAGCGGATCAACCCGGCGATCTTGCCGGGCCGGCCGATCAGCCGGCAATGCAGCCCGATCGAGAACATGCGCCCCCCCTCGGCGTGGAGGGTGTCGAAGCTGTCGATCAGATACTGGCCGAAATCCTGCCCGGTGACCCAGCCCGGCGCGGTGGCGAAGCGCATGTCGTTGGCCTCGAGCGTGTAGGGGATGACCAGCTGATCGTGATCGCCCAGTTCGATCCAGTGCGGCAGGTCGTCGTCATAGGTGTCCGATATCCAGTCGAACTGCCCGGTCCGTGCCGTCAGCCGCACCGTGTTGATCGAGCAGCGGCCAGTGTACCATCCACGCGGGGGATCGCCGATCACTTCGGTATGCAGGCGGATCGCCGCGTCGATGGCCTCGCGCTCCTCCTCCTCGGACATATCCTTGTGCTCGACCCATTTCAGGCCGTGGCTGGCGATTTCCCAGCCCGCCTGCTTCATCGCGGCGACCTGTTCGGGGCTGCGGGCAAGCGCGGTGGCCACCCCGTAGATGGTGATCGGCAGGCCGCGCTGGGTGAACAGCCGATGCAGCCGCCAGAACCCCGCCCGCGCGCCGTAGTCGTAGATCGATTCCATGTTCCAGTGGCGCTGGCCGGGCCAGGGCTGGGCGCCGGCGATGTCCGACAGGAACGCCTCGGATTGCGCATCGCCATGCAGGAGGCTGTTCTCGCCCCCCTCCTCGTAGTTGAGGACCAGGCTGATCGCGACGCGCGCGCCCTCGGGCCAGACGACCTGCGGCGCGCGAGGGCCGTAGCCGGTCAGATTGCGCGGGTAGCGGGGCGGGTTGGTCATGGGCACTCCGGTCTGCGATGCATCGACTTTAACGTTATCCGAAACGATCGGCCGCCACTTTAAATTTTTTTCCGAAAGACTTTTCACCGCGGCATGACTGACAAGCACCGCGACACGGGGCATCATGGCGAAAAGCAAGGGAGAGCGGTCATGGCCGGCTATCTGACGACGCATGTGCTGGACACCGCCCGCGGCCGCCCTGCCGCCGGTCTGCGCATCACGCTGAAGGATGCCGCGGGCGCGGTGCTGGCCGAGGTGGAGACCAATGCCGACGGACGCACCGACGCGTCCATCCTGCCGAAGGAAAGGTTCGCCCCCGGGGTCTATGAGCTGGTCTTTCATGCCGGCGATTATCTGCGCGCGACGGGCCAGGCCGGGGCGGAGCCGCTGTTTCTGGACCAGGTGCCCATCCGCTTCGGCATGAACGATGCCGCGGCGCATTACCATGTGCCGCTTCTGCTGTCGCCTTTCGGCTATTCCACCTATCGCGGCAGCTAGCCGGCCGGGCTCAGCGCGGCAAGTTCGGCGCGGATGTGCTGGGCGATGAAATCCGAGAAAAGCCGGATCTTGGGGTCGCGCAACCGGCGATGCGGGGTGAGCAGGCTCAACGTCACCGGCAGGGGCGGCGTGTCTGTGGCGACCGGCACAAGCCGGCCGGCCCGTAGATCCTCGGCCACTTCGAATATCGGCTTCAGCACGATGCCGTGGCCATCGAGCGCCCAAGCGGTCAGCACATCCCCATCATCGGATTCGTAGGGACCCGAGATGTTGAATTTCTGCAATCCAACGGGGGTCTGCAGGGTCCATTGAAACTCTTTCGCGCCGGGAAAGCGCAAGTTCAGGCAGTCATGCGCCTCGCCCACCAGGGCCGCGCCATCGGCCGGCAGGCCGCGCCTTTCGACATAGGCGGGGGCCGCGCAGATGACGCGGGGACATTCGGCGATTACCCGCATCTTCAGGCCTGAATCCTCGGGCCGGCCCAGGTGCAGGGCGACGTCCAGCCCCTCGGCTGTGATGTCGAGCAGCCGGTCCGACAGGCGCAGACGCAGATCGATCTGGGGATAGAGCGCCTTGAAGGCCGGGACCTGCGGCGCCACGAACCGCCGGCCCACGCCCAGCGGCGCGCCGACGAAAAGCGTGCCGCGCGGGTTCTGTGCGGCATCGGCCACGGCGGCCTCGGCCTCGTCGATGGCCTGCAGGATCTTCAGCGCGCCGTCATAGAAGATCCGCCCATTCTCGGTCGCCTGCAGGCGGCGCGTGGTCCGGTTGAAAAGCCGCACGCCCAGATGCTTCTCCAGTTCCGATATCCGCCCCGAGGCAACGGCGGGCGATGTGCGCTGATCACGCGCCGCCGCCGACATGCTGCCCAGTTCGTAGACACGCACGAACATCTTCAGATTGTTCACATAGGGCATGGCGATTTTCAGCGCGTTCTTGAAAGTCCTCAGCCACTCTGTGGATTAACAGAAAGGTGCGCGGCGGTATAGGCTTGCGCAAATTCACCGGAGCCTGCCATGTTCGATCTTGCCGTCATCGGATCCTGGGCCGAGTTCGCGCTGCGCTGGCTGCACGTGATCACGGCGATCGCCTGGATCGGATCATCCTTCTACTTCATTGCGCTCGACCTCGGCTTGCGAAAGACCCCGCACCGGCCCCAGGGCGCGCATGGCGAGGCATGGCAGGTCCACGGTGGCGGCTTCTACCACATCCAGAAATACCTGGTGGCGCCGGCGCAGATGCCCGAGCATCTGACCTGGTTCAAATGGGAAAGCTACGCGACCTGGCTGTCCGGCTTCGCGCTGCTGGCGATCATGTATTACCTGGGGGCCGAGTTCTACCTGATCGACCCGGGCGTCATGGATCTGGCGGTCTGGCAGGCGATCGCCATCTCGGTCGGCTCGCTGGGTATTGGCTGGCTTGCCTATGACGCGATCTGCAAGTCCCGGTTCGGCGAGGACAACACGCGGCTGATGCTGCTGCTCTACGTGATCCTGGTGATCATGGCCTGGGGCTATGCGCAGGTCTTCTCGGGCCGCGCGGCGCTGCTGCATCTTGGCGCCTTCACCGCCACGATCATGTCAGCCAATGTCTTCATGATCATCATTCCCAACCAGAAGATCGTGGTTGCCGACCTGATCGCCGGACGCACGCCGGATCCGAAATACGGCAAGATCGCCAAGCAGCGCTCGACCCACAACAACTACCTGACGCTGCCGGTGATCTTCCTGATGCTGTCGAATCACTATCCGCTGGCGTTTGCCAGCGAATGGAACTGGGTCATCGCGAGCCTGGTCTTCCTGATGGGGGTCACAATCCGGCACTACTTCAATTCGATGCACGCGCGCACCGGACAGCCCACCTGGACCTGGGCGGCGACGGTGATCATCTTCATCGCCATCATGTGGCTTTCGACCGCGCCGATGCGCGACACGGACGAGGATGTGGCGAACCTGCCGCCCGCCATCGCGCGGTTCACGCAGGTCGCCGAGTTCGACGAGGCGTTTTCGATCGTGCTGGGCCGCTGCTCCATGTGCCACGCGGCCGAGCCGGTCTGGCCGGGCCTGCACTGGGCCCCCAAGGGGTTGGTGCTGGAAACCGAAGCCCAGATCGCGCGGGCGGCGCGCCCGATTTACCTGCAATCGGCGATGAGCCACGCCATGCCGCCCCGCAGCGCGATCCCGATGCCCGCCGACGAGCGCGCGCATCTGCGGGCCTGGTATCGCGCCGCCACCGGCTCCTGAGCGCCGCGAGGCCATTGACCGGACCCATCCGCTCAGGCAAGAGCGGCGCATGCTGGTTTACAAGATCTTTCGCCGCTCTGAATGGGATGCCCTGCGCGCGCACGGCTCGACAAGCGGTGCGCCGGTCGATCTGGTCGACGGCTTCATCCACCTGTCCACCGCGGCGCAGGTGACCGGAACCGCGGCCAAGCATTTCGCCGGCGAAAGCGATCTGGTTCTGGTCGCGGTGGAGACCGATGCCCTGGGCGAGGATCTGCGCTGGGAGCCATCGCGCGGGGGCGAGCTGTTTCCGCATCTCTACCGCCCGATGCATCTGGCCGACGTGGTCTGGGACAAGTCGCTGCCGTTGGGCGCGGCGGGCCATATCTTTCCCGAGGGCGTGGTCTGATGCTGGAGCGGCTGGGTCTGGCCGCCCTGCATCGGCTGGACCCCGAGACGGGGCATGATCTGGCGCTGAAAGCCCTGCGCGCAGGCGTGCTGCGGGGGAGGGGGCCGGTCAACACGGCACGGCTGAAGGTGCGGGTCGCGGGGCTCGATCTGCCCAACCCGCTGGGGCTTGCGGCGGGGTTCGACAAAAACGCCGTGGCGCTGGGGCCCCTTTCCCGGCTGGGCTTCGGCTTTCTGGAGGTCGGCGCGGCGACCCCGCGCCCGCAACCCGGCAACCCCCGCCCGCGTCTTTTTCGCCTGGGCGAGGATCGCGCTGTCATCAACCGCTTCGGCTTCAACAATGACGGCGCAGAGGCGATCGCGGAGCGGCTGAGGACACGACCCGCGGGCGCCGTGGTGGGGCTGAACCTGGGCGCCAACAAGGACAGCGAGGACCGCGCAGGCGATTACGCCGCGGTCCTGACCCGGTGCGGGGCGCAGGTCGATTTCGCAACGGTCAACGTCTCCTCGCCCAACACGCAGGGGCTGCGCGACCTGCAAGGCGCCGCGGCGCTGCGCGCGCTTCTGGACCGGGTGATGGAAGCCCGGGCCGAGCTGCCGCGACCGATCCCGATCTTCCTGAAGATCGCCCCGGATCTGGACAATGCAGCCTTGGCCGAGATCGCGGCCACGGCGCAGGACGCAGGGGTCCAGGCGATCATCGCCACGAACACCACATTGGACCGCGAAGGTCTGAAAAGTGCACATAAGGGCGAAGCCGGCGGCCTTTCAGGGCGTCCCTTGTTCGAAAAGTCCACGCGCATCCTGGCCCAGCTTTCCCGACTGACCGACGGCAAGCTGCCCCTGATCGGTGTCGGCGGGATCGAGGATGCGGAAACCGCCTATGCCAAGATCCGCGCCGGAGCGAGCGGCCTGCAGATATATTCGGCGCTGGTTTACGGCGGTTTCTCGTTGGTGCGCGAGATCCTGACGGGGCTGGAGGCGCGGCTGGCGCAGGACGGCCATGAGACCGTCGCCGCGGCGGTCGGAACAGGGCGCGGCGACTGGCTTTGAGTTCAGGCCGGCTGCGGGCCTGCCAGGTCGCGGGGGATACGCGGATAATAGAGCGCCATCAGCACCCCGCGCGCGGCGTTCAGCACCATCACCGCGGCCCAAAGACCGTGGTTCCCCCAGCCCCAGAACAGCCATAGCGCCAGTGCGTAAAGGATCACCGAGCCCAGCATCGCATCGCGCATCTCTCGGGTTCGGGTGGCGCCGATGAAGATGCCATCCAGCATCCAGCTGGCGATCCCGACCAGCGGCGCGGCCACGACCCAGGGCAGGAAGTTGCGCGCCATCTGCTGCAACTCGGGCGAGGTGGTCATCAACTCGATCGCCGGACCGCCCGCCAGCGCGAAGCCAAACGCCAAACCGGCCGCCCCGCCAACGCCCCAGATGCTCGTCAACCGCACCGCGCGCGCCAGCCTCGGCGCCGCGCGCGCGCCCACCGCCTGTCCCACCAGCGATTCCGCGGCAAAGGCGAAACCGTCCAGCAGATAGGCGGTCAGTTGCAGGAACTGCATCAGGATCTGGTTCACCGCCAGCACCGCATCCCCCTGCCCCGCCGAGAGAAACAGGAAGGCTGTGAAGCTGCCTTGCAGAAGCACGGAACGCAGCATGATGTCGGTATTGACCGCCGCCATCCGTTTCAGCCGCGCACCATCCAGAATCCGCCCCCGGGGCCCAGTAAAGGCACTCGCGCAGAGCCAGAGACCCAGCGCGAGGCCGGTGTATTCGGCGATCAGCGTGGCCCAGGCCACCCCGGCGACGCCCCATCCCAGACCCAGAACGAACCAGACATCCAGTACGATGTTCAGCCCGTTCATCACCAGCTGCAGAACCAGCACCGCCCGCGTGCGCTCGATGGCGATCAGCCAGCCGGTCAGCGCATAGGCGGCGATCGTCGCCGGGGCGCCCCAGATCCGGATGTCGAGGTAGACGCGGGTCAGCGCCTCGACCTCGGCGCTGGCGGGGGCGATGCGGAACGCCCCCCAGACCAAGGGCCCCTGCAACGAGATCAGCAGCAGCGCCGCCGCCCCCGCCACCAGAAGCCCCCGCTTGAGCACGGCGCCGCTTTCGGCGGCATCGCCCGCGCCATGCGCCTGCGCGACCAGCCCGGTCGTGCCCATGCGCAGAAAGCCGAAGATCCAGTAGACCGAAGTCAGGATCACCGCCCCCAAGCCCACCGCGCCGATGGGCGCGGCCGCGCCCAGCTGGCCCACCACGGCTGTATCGACCAGCCCCAGAAGCGGCACGGTCAGATTGGCCAGAACGATCGGCAGCGCGATGTTCAGCACGCGCCGATGCGTCAGCAGTCCGGGCATGGGGGCCGCCATCGTTTGCGGCCCTCAGCCGCTCCCGTTGCGGCCGGGCACCAGGAAATGCCCCGTGGCCTGCGCGAAAAGACGGCTGCGGTTGTCCTGCCAGGCCTCGACATGGACGCTGGCGTAGCGCCGGCCCGAGCGGTTGATCCTTGCCCGCGCATAGGCGTCCCGCGGCAGGCCCGAGCGCAGGTAATCGACGGTGAAATCGATGGTCTTGGGCAGCCGCGGCAGATGCTCGGGATCGACCGAGGCGGGGTCCAGCTTGCCCTGCTCCATCTCGTCCCACAGCAGCGACCAGCTCAGTTCGATGATCGCCGTGAATTCCAGAAAGGCCGAGGTCACGCCGCCGTGCAGCGCCGGCAGGAACGGATTGCCGATCAAACTGTCATCGAAGGGCAGAAGGGCGGTCAGCTCGTCCCCGCGGCGGTCGAACCGGATCCCGAGGAATTGCGCGTAGGGGATCGATCCGATGAGCGCGTTCAGCGCGGCATCGCGGCGCTGCTTGACGACCTGGACGGGCTCTGGCTTGCGGCGGGTCATGTCGCCTTCTCCCCGTTGGTGCGCCCTTCGATGGTAAAGGCCCCGGCGGCGGTGGCGACGGGCAGGCCTTCGTCCTCGTCATGGGCGGTGGCGCGGACGAAGGCGACGGTGCGGGTGGCGTGGTAGCATTCGGCGCGCGCGGTGATCCGCTGGCCCGGGCGGGCGGCGCGCATGTAATCGATGCGCAGATCCAGCGTCGCCGTTCCCGTCGCGCCCCCAGAATGCGACAGAACCGCCGCCCCGCAGCAGGTATCCAGAAGCGCCGAGACCGCCCCGCCCGAGATCACGCCCGTTGCCGGATCGCCAACGAAGCGCTCGTCCCAGGGCATGCTGATCGTGGCGCGCCCGTCGCCCAGGTCCTCCAGCACCATCCCCAGCGCCTTGGAATGGGGGATGGCTTCGATGAACCTCTGGGCGGCGTCGGAATCGGTCATGAATGGGCCTGCGAGCGGGTTGCGGGATGGGGCGCAGTGTTGCCGCGCGCCGCGGCCCGGCGCAAGGGGCGGCTGCGATGTTGCACGCAGCCCGCGCACGGCATAGGTTCACCCCAACCCGCCCGGAGCCGCGCGATGAGCGATACGAAGCTGTCCTTCAAGGAAATGTGCGCCAAGTTCGACGTGACGCCGCGCACCCTGCGTTATTACGAGTATATCGAGTTGCTGCGCCCCGAAAAGGACGGCCGTAACCGGATTTACGGCCCGCGCGAAGTGGCGCGGATGACGCTGATCCTGCGCGGCCGGCGCTTCGGCTTCAGCCTCGAGGAGATCCGCCAGTGGCTGGAGGTCTACGAGACCCGCGGCTCGCGCCCGCAGTTGGAGATCTGGATCGAGAATGCTGACCGCCAGCTTCTGGAACTGGACCGCCAGCGCAGTGAGCTGGGCACCACCATCGAGGAGCTCAAGGCCCTGCGCGACGAGGCCGTCCGGCTTCTGGCCGAGGACGGAGAGTGACCCTGCGTTCCTGAGCCGGCGTGACGCAGCGTTCGGCTTACGTTAACGTCAACTTCCCTGCTATCTGGACCGAACGCGCCTACCTTGGTGCCATCTGCATGCCCGACCGGGCAAGAACGAGGTGTCCGATGGAAAAGGAACTGCTGACGATCCGCGAGATGTGCGAGGCCTTTGGCGTCACGCCCCGCGCCCTTCGCTTCTACGAGGCGAAGGAGCTGATCTTTCCGCTGCGTGAGGGGCAGAAACGGCTCTACACCCGGCGCGACCGCGGCCGGCTGAAGCTGATCCTGCGCGGCAAGCGCTTCGGCTTCAGCCTCGAGGAGATGCGACAGCTTCTCGACCTCTATGACCGGGGCGACGCGCAGGAAGAACAGCTGCGCCGCACCTACGAGGTCGCGCGTGAGCGCCTCGTGCAGATGGAACGCCAGCGCGACGAACTGAATGAAGCCATCGACGAGCTGAAGGGCCAGCTGGAATGGGGGGCCGAGATGATCGCCTCGTTCCGCCGCACAGCCGCCGAGTAAGCCCCCGAGAACGCCACGAAACCTGCCTCCGCGTTGCGACGGGCCGTATCCGCCCAATGCGCCGGAGACCGTGAAGGAGACGTCCATGCCGATCTACAACGCCCCCGTGACCGACCTGCAATTCATCCTGCACGATGTCCTGAAGATCGCCGAAAGCGACCTGCCGGGCCACGATGAACTGGAGCGCGACTTCACCGGCGCGATCCTCGACGAGGCCGCGAAACTGGCCACCGACAAGCTGGCGCCGCTGAACGCCTCCGGCGATGCCGAGGGGTGCCGGCTGGAAAACGGCGTGGTCCGCACGCCCGAAGGGTTCAAGGACGCGTTCGAGGCAATCAAGGAAGGCGGCTGGAACGGGCTGGACCTGCCCGAGGAATATGGCGGCCAGAACCTGCCGATCGCTCTCGGCTCGGCGGTGGGCGAGATCTTCGTCGCCGCGAACATGGCGCTGAACATGTACCAGGGCCTGACGCATGGCGCGATCAACGCGCTGCTGGCGCATGGAACGGACGCGCAGAAGGCGACCTGGCTGCCGAAGATGGTCAGCATGGACTGGACCGGCACGATGAACCTGACCGAGCCGCATTGCGGCACCGATCTGGGCATGATCCGCACCAAGGCCGAACCCCAGGATGACGGCAGCTACAGGATCACCGGGCAGAAGATCTTCATCTCGGCCGGCGAGCATGACATGGCCGAGAACATCATCCATCTCGTTCTGGCCAAGGCGCCGGGCGGCGGCGAGGGGACGAAGGGGATCTCGCTTTTCGTGGTGCCGAAGTTCCTGGTGAACGACGACGGCTCGCTGGGCGAGCGCAACCCCGTCACCTGCGGCAAGATCGAAGACAAGATGGGCATCCACGGCAATGCCACCTGCGTGATGAACTACGATGGCGCAACCGGCTGGCTGGTGGGCGAGCTGCACAAGGGGATGCGGGCGATGTTCACGATGATGAACGAAGCCCGCCTCGGCGTCGGCGTCCAGGGCTATGCGGTGGCCGAGGCCGCCTATCAGAACTCGCTCGCCTATGCGAAGGACCGGCTGCAGGGCCGCGCCGTCACCGGCAAGGCCAACCCCGAGGGACCGGCCGACCCGCTGATCGTGCACCCCGACATCCGCCGCGCGCTGATGGACCAGAAAAGCTTTGTCGAAGGGGCGCGCGCGCTGGCGCTCTGGGGGGCGCATCTGATCGACCGCTCGCACCGATCGGGCGATGCCGAGGCAGAAGGGCTGATCAGCCTGCTCACGCCGGTGATCAAGGGCTTCCTGACCGACCGCGGCTTCGACATGACCGTGCAGGCGCAGCAGGTCTTCGGCGGCCACGGCTATATCGAGGAATGGGGCATGTCGCAGTATGTCCGCGACGCCCGTATCGCCATGATCTACGAGGGTGCGAACGGCATCCAGGCGCTGGACCTGGTCGGACGCAAGCTGGCCCAGGATGGCGGCAAGCATGTCATGGGCTTCTTCGAGATGGTGAAGGGCTTCATCAAGGAACACGACGGCGACGAGGAGCTGAAACGCGACTTCCTCGACCCGCTCAAGGCGGCGTCGAAGGACCTGCAGGGCGCGGCGATGTTCTTCAGTCAGCACGGCATGAAGAAACCCGACGCCGCACTGGCCGGGGCGACCGACTTTCTGCACCTGTTCGGCCATGTCTGCTTCGGGCTGATGTGGGCGCGGATGGCCGCGGCATCCCGCGCCGCCTTGAAGGCCGGAACCGCCGACGCCACGTTCCACGAGACGAAGCTCGCCACCGGGCGCTACTATATGGCCCGGCAGCTGCCCGCGACCGCACTGCACCTGCGGCGCATCGAATCGGGCGCCGAGCCGGTGATGGCGCTGGACGCCGCCGCGTTCTGAAGCTGCCGCGCCGACCGGGCGCGCCCGCCGCGCCCGGCACGCGAGGATGAGACGGCGATAGCCGCCACAACGGGTCTGGGAGGGGCCGGAAATGACGTTTCCATTGCTGACATCGGGCTGGATGACCGACGAGCACCGTATGCTCGAGGAGATGACGCGCAGCTTCATTGCCGAGAAATGGGCACCCCGGTTCGACCGCTGGCGCGAACAGGGCGAGATGGACCGCGACAGCTGGCAACAGGCCGGCGAGATGGGCCTTCTCTGTGCCTCGATCCCCGAGGAATACGGCGGCGCCGGCGGCGATTTCGGCCACGAGGCGGTGATCTACATGGAAGGCGGACGTGCGAACCTGGCCAGCTGGGGCAACGCGATCCATTCGGGGATCGTCGCGCATTACATCCTCGCCTATGGCAGCGATGAGCAGAAGCAGCGCTGGCTGCCGAAGATGGCCACGGGCGAGATGGTGGGCGCGCTGGCGATGACCGAGCCCTCGGGCGGGTCGGATGTGCAGAACCTGAAGACCCGCGCGGTGCGCGACGGTAATGTCTACCGGCTCTCGGGGTCGAAGACCTTCATCACCAACGGCCAGCACGCCAACCTGATCATTGTCGCCGCCAAGACCGATCCGAATGCCAAGGCCAAGGGCGTCTCGCTGGTCGTGGTCGAGACCGACGGGGCCGAAGGGTTCCGGCGCGGGCGCAACCTCGACAAGGTGGGGCTGAAGGCCGCCGACACGTCGGAGCTGTTCTTCGACGATGTCGCGGTGCCGCCCGAGAACATCCTCGGCGGCAGGGAAGGCATGGGCTTCTACCAGATGATGGAGCAGCTGCCGCAGGAACGCCTGATCATCGGCTGCGGCGCCGTCGGCGCGATCGAGGGCGCGGTCGCGCGCACCATCGCCTATTGCAAGGAACGCGAAGCGTTCGGGCAGCCGATCATCAACTTCCAGAACACCCGCTTCAAGCTGGCCGAATGCAAGACCAACGCCGTCATCGCCCGCGCTTTCCTGGATCGCTGCATCGAGGCGCATCTGAAGGGCGAGTTGACGGTGGAGCTGGCGGCGATGTCGAAATACTGGCTCACCGACCTGCAATGCCAGGTGCTGGACGAATGCGTGCAGTTGCACGGGGGCTACGGGTTCATGACCGAATATGCCGTGGCCGAGATGTGGACCGATGCCCGGGTGCAGCGGATCTATGGCGGCACCAACGAGATCATGAAGGAACTGATCGGGAGGTCGCTGTGACGCGGCGCGACGCAGGTTCTCCCGCCGCTCGTCAGGTTGTGCGCGTTGCGCACGAACCTTCCTCGCGTTGGGCCGGGCGCCGCGCCTGCGGCGCGGCGAAAAGAAGGAACACGCCATGACCGCGACACTCTATTGCTTCGGCGAATCCGGCAATGCCTACAAGGCGGCGCTGACCATGGCGCTTTGTGGCTACGACTGGGAGCCGCGCTTCGTCGATTTCTTCAACGGCGAGGCGCGCAGCCCCGATTTTCGCGCCATCAACCCGATGGGCGAAGTGCCGGTGATGGTGGAGGGCGACCTGACCCTGACCCAATCCGGCGCGATCCAGGCGCATGTCGCGCGCCGCAGCGGACGAATGGCCGGGGTCGAGGACGGCGAGGTGCTGCGCTGGCTGCTGTGGGACAACCACAAGCTCTCGAGCCAGGCGGGCACCGCGCGCTTCCTGTCGAACTTCGTGCCCGAGGAGAAACGCCCCGCGCCGGTGATCGATTTCGTCAAGGCGCGGCTGAACTCGGCCTACAAGGTGCTCGACGCGCATCTGGCCGGGCGCGACTGGATCGCGGGCAAGGCGCCGTCGATCGCGGACTGCGCCTGCGCGGGCTACCTCTATTATCCCGAGCCCTTCGGCTTTTCCCGCGCGGATTGGCCGAGTATCGACGCCTGGCTGTCGCGCCTCAGCGAACAGCCGGGCTGGCAACATCCCTATGACCTGATGCCCGGCTCACCGGCCGACCGGCACTGAAGGAGAGCATGATGACCGATGCCTATATCTACGACGCCTGCCGCACCGTTCGCGGCAAGGGCCGCAAGGACGGCAGCCTGCACGAGGTGAGCGCGCCGCGCCTGTCCGCCGTCGCCCTCAACGCGATCAAGGAGCGCAGCAATCTGGACACGCGCGCCATCGAGGACGTGATCTGGGGCAATGTCACCCAGGTCGCCGAACAGGGCGCCTGCCTTGCCCGGACCGCGGTGCTCGCCTCGGACTTCGCCGAAAGCGTCCCCGGCGTCTCGATCAACCGCTTCTGCGCCTCGGGGCTCGAGGCGGTGAACATGGCCGCCAACCAGGTGCGCGGCGGCGCCGGCATGGCCTATGTCGCCGGCGGCGTCGAGTGCATGAGCCGCGTGCCGATGGGCATGGACGGCGGCGCGATCGCGGTCGATCCGGCCATCGCCATCGCCAACTATTTCGTCCCGCAGGGCATCTCGGCCGATATCATCGCCACGAAATTCGGCTTCTCGCGCGACGAGGCCGACGCCCTGGCCGTGCAGTCGCAGCGCCGCGCCAAACAGGCCTGGGACGAGGGGCGGTTCGACCGCTCGGTGGTGCCGGTGAAGGACATCAACGGCCTGACCATCCTCGAGCGCGACGAATACATGCGCCCCGAGACCGACATGCAGACGCTCGGCGCGCTCAAACCCTCGTTCAAGGACATGGGCGAGGTGATGCCGGGCTTCGACAAGATCGCCCTGATGAAATACCCGGAACTGGAAAAAATCGAACATATCCACCATGCGGGCAATTCCAGCGGGATCGTCGATGGCGCCGCCGCGGTGCTGATCGGCAGCAAGGAATTCGGCGAAAAGTACGGCCTGCAACCCCGTGCCCGCATTCGCGCCACCGCCAAGATCGGCACCGACCCGACGATCATGCTGACCGGCCCGGTGCCGGTGACCGAAAAGATCCTGCGCGATTCCGGCATGCAGATTTCCGACATTGACCTCTTCGAGATCAACGAGGCCTTCGCCTCGGTCGTGCTGCGCTTCATGCAGGCGTTCGGGGTCGACCAGGACCGCGTCAACGTCAATGGCGGCGCCATCGCCATGGGCCATCCGCTGGGCGCGACCGGGGCGATGATCCTCGGCACGCTGCTGGATGAACTGGAGCGCAGCGGCAAGGGCACGGGCCTTGCCACGCTCTGCATCGGCTCCGGCATGGGTGCCGCCACGATCATCGAGCGCGTCTGACGACGCGCCGCCCGCCACAGGGGAGAAAGACCATGAACATGTTCACCTATTCCGTCGATGCCGACGGCGTCGCCACCATCGTCTGGGACACGCCCGGCAAGACCATGAACGTCATGTCGGTCGACGCCTTCGTCGAGCTTGAGGGCCTGGTCGACAAGGCGCTGGCCGATGACGCGGTCAAGGGCGTGATCCTGACCTCGGAAAAGCCCGATTTCGCCGCCGGCATGGACCTCAACGTCTTCTCGCAGGATCGCGACCAGGCGGGCGAGAACCCCGCGCAGTGGATCTTCGACTGGATCATGTCGGTCCACCGGCTGCTGCGCAAGATCGAGCGCGCCGGCATGGACCCGAAGACGCTGAAGGGCGGCAAGCCCTTTGCCACCGCCCTGCCGGGCACGGCGCTGGGGATCGGGCTGGAACTGCCGCTGGCCACGCACCGGATCTTCGCCGCCGACAATCCCAAGGCCCGGATCGGCCTGCCCGAGATCATGATCGGCCTCATCCCCGGCGGCGGCGGCACCACGCGGCTTGCCTTCAAGCTGGGCGCGATGGCCGCGGCCCCCTATCTGCTGGAAGGCAAGACGCTGCCCCCCGCCAAGGCGAAATCCGCAGGCCTCATCGACGAGGTCGTGCCGGCGGACGAGCTGATGGCCCGCGCCAGGGACTGGGTGCTCAATGCCAAGGACGCGGACCTGGTCAAGCCCTGGGACGCCAAGGGCTACAAGGTCCCCGGCGGCGCGCCCTACCACCCCTCGGGCTACATGACCTTCGTCGGCGCCTCGGTGATGGTCCATTCGAAGACCTGGGGCGTCTATCCGGCCGCCAAGGCACTCCTGTCGGCGGTCTACGAGGGGCTGCAGGTGCCCTTCGACACCGCGCTCAGGATCGAGGCGCGGCAGTTCACCAACCTCCTGCTGAACCCCTCGTCGCAGGCGATGACGCGCTCGCTCTTCATCAACAAGCAGGCACTGGAAAAGGGCGCGAACCGCCCCGAGGCCCCCGACCAGCGGGTGCGGAAGCTGGGCGTCCTTGGCGCCGGCATGATGGGCGCGGGCATCGCCTATGTCTCGGCGCTGGCCGGGATGGAGGTCGTGCTGATCGACGCCAGCCAGGAGGCGGCCGAGAAGGGCAAGAGCTATTCGACCGCGATCCTCGACAAGGGGATCAAGCGCGGCAAGGTCACCGAGGAGAAGAAGGCCGACGTGCTGGGCCGGATCACCCCCACGACCGATTACGCGCAACTCGACGGCTGCGATCTGGTGATCGAGGCGGTCTTCGAGGACCCGAAGGTGAAGGC
The DNA here is from genome assembly GCA_964555305.1 of uncultured Rhodobacter sp. Classification (GTDB taxonomy): domain Bacteria; phylum Pseudomonadota; class Alphaproteobacteria; order Rhodobacterales; family Rhodobacteraceae; genus Pararhodobacter. The sequence continues at coordinate 39,231 of CAZKSE010000004.1, forward strand.
CGAGGTGACCGCCAAGGCCGAGGCGGCGCTGCCGTCCGAGGCGATCTTCGCCTCGAACACCTCGACGCTGCCGATCAGCGAGCTGGCCAAGGCCAGCGCCCGGCCCGAACAGTTCATCGGCATCCACTTCTTCAGCCCCGTGGACAAGATGATGCTGGTCGAGATCATCAAGGGCAAGCAGACCGGCGATCGCGCCGTGGCCAAGGCGCTGGACTATGTCCGCCAGATCCGCAAGACGCCGATCGTGGTCAACGACGCGCGCTTCTTCTACGCCAACCGTTGCATCATCCCCTATATCAACGAGGGGATGCGGCTGGTGAAGGAAGGCGTCGCGCCGGCGCTGGTGGACAATGCCGCGCGGCTGCTGGGCTTCCCGGTGGGACCGCTGCAACTGGTCGATGAGACCTCGCTCGATCTTGGCGCGAAGATCGCCCGGGCGACCAAGGCCGCGATGGGCGATGCCTACCCCGACGCGGCGGTGGACGAAGTGGTCTTCTGGATGGTCGAGCAGGGAAGGCTGGGCCGCAAGTCCAACGCCGGCTTCTTCGACTATGACGCGGCCGGCAAGCGGCAGGGCTACTGGCCGGGGCTGGCCGAGCAATTCCCGCTGGCGGCCGAACAGCCGGAACTCGCCGAGGTCAAGCACCGGCTGATGATGGCGCAGGCGCTGGAAGCGGTGCGCGCGCTGGAAAGCGGCGTGCTGACCGACATCCGCGAAGGCGATGTCGGCGCGATCCTGGGCTGGGGCTTCGCCCCCTGGTCGGGCGGTCCCTTCTCGTGGCTCGACATCATCGGCGCGGCGCGCGCGGTGGAGATCTGCGAGGATCTGCATAGCCGTCACGGTGCCCGGTTCGAGGCCCCGCAGATGCTGCGCGACATGGCCGCGAAGGGCGAGACCTTCTACGGCAAGGCGACCCAGGCCGCCTGAACCCATGCTGCCGGTGACGCCGCGCCCTCCCCCGGGATGGCGCGGCGTTCGCGTGTTCGCGCGCGGGGCATGGTGGCGGCCCGCCCGCTGCGTCGGAAAGGGGCGCGGGCGTGCTCCCGCCCCTCGTCAGGCTGTGCTGCGCACAACCTTCCTCGCGTTGGG
>CAZKSE010000005.1:0-39859 GCA_964555305.1 uncultured Rhodobacter sp.
TATCCAAGCAGCTGAGATCTCTGCGATCCTCAAGGAGCAGATCAAGAACTTCGGCCAGGAGGTCGAGGTTGCCGAGGTTGGCCAGGTGCTCTCGGTCGGCGATGGGATCGCCCGTGTCCACGGCCTCGACAACGTCCAGGCCGGCGAGATGGTCGAGTTTCCCGGCGGCATTCGCGGCATGGCGCTGAACCTTGAGCGTGACAACGTCGGTATCGTGATCTTCGGCGACGACCGCACCATCAAGGAAGGCGACACGGTCAAGCGCACGAAGTCGATCGTGGACGTGCCCGCCGGCGACGCGCTCCTCGGGCGCGTGGTCGATGGTCTGGGGAACCCGATCGACGGCAAGGGTGACATCAAGGCAGCCGAGCGCCGTATCGCCGATGTGAAGGCCCCCGGCATCATCCCGCGGAAATCGGTGCACGAGCCGATGGCGACCGGCCTGAAGGCGATCGACTCGATGATCCCCATCGGCCGCGGTCAGCGCGAACTCATCATCGGCGACCGCCAGACCGGCAAGACCGCCGTCGCGCTCGACACGATCCTCAACCAGAAGGCGTATAACGACGCCGCGGGCGACGACGAATCGAAGAAGCTCTACTGCGTCTACTGCGCCATCGGGCAGAAGCGCTCGACCGTCGCGCAGCTGGTGAAGAAGCTGGAGGAAACCGGCGCGATCGAATACACGATCGTCGTTGCCGCGACCGCCTCGGACCCAGCGCCGATGCAGTTCCTCGCGCCTTACGCCGCGACCGCGATGGCCGAGTTCTTCCGCGACAACGGCCGTCACGCGCTGATCATCTACGATGACCTGTCGAAACAGGCCGTCGCCTACCGCCAGATGTCGCTGCTGCTGCGCCGTCCGCCGGGGCGCGAGGCCTATCCGGGCGACGTTTTCTACCTGCACTCGCGCCTGCTCGAGCGGTCCGCAAAGCTCAACGAGGACAACGGCGCGGGCTCGCTGACCGCGCTGCCGATCATCGAGACCCAGGCGGGCGACGTGTCAGCCTATATTCCGACCAACGTGATCTCGATTACCGATGGCCAGATCTTCCTCGAGACCGAGCTTTTCTACCAGGGTGTCCGTCCGGCCGTGAACACCGGTCTGTCGGTCAGCCGCGTCGGCTCTGCGGCGCAGACCAAGGCGATGAAATCGGTCGCCGGCCCGGTGAAGCTCGAGCTGGCGCAGTACCGCGAGATGGCGGCCTTCGCGCAGTTCGGTTCGGATCTCGACGCCTCGACCCAGCGCCTGCTGAACCGCGGCGCGCGCCTGACGGAGTTGATGAAGCAGCCGCAGTATTCGCCGCTGACCAACGCCGAGATCGTGATCGTGATCTACGCGGGCACGCATGGCTATCTCGACAAACTGCCCGTCGGCGATGTCGGGCGGTTCGAGAAGGGTCTGCTGGCGCATCTGCGCGGCAAGCAACAGGCGCTTCTGGATGACATCACTCAGAACGACCGCGCCGTGAAGGGCGACCTTGAAGAGAAGATCAAGGCGGCTCTCGACGAATTCGCCAAGGACTTCGCCTGAACCGGGACGAGAGGAGAAGGCTATGCCAAGCCTCAAGGACCTGAAAAACCGGATCAACTCGGTCAAATCGACCCGGAAGATCACCAAGGCGATGCAGATGGTCGCCGCCGCCAAGCTGCGTCGTGCACAAGAGGCGGCGGAGGCGGCGCGCCCCTATGCCGCGCGGATGGAATCCGTCATCAACGGGCTCGCGGCTTCGGTCGTGGGGTCGGACAGCGCGCCGAAACTGCTGTCCGGGACCCGCAAGGACGAGGTGCACCTGCTGGTTGTCATGACCGCGGAACGCGGGCTGTGCGGTGGGTTCAACTCGTCCATCGTGAAGCTGGCGCGCCAGCATGCGGCCACGCTGCGCTCCAAGGGCAAGACGGTGAAGATCATCACCGTCGGCAAGAAGGGGCGCGAGCAGCTGAGGCGGGATCTGAACGATCTTCTGATCGCGCATGTGGACCTGTCCGAGGTACGCCGCGTCGGCTACGAGAATGCGCGCGCCATCGCGCAGGACGTGCTGAGCCGTTTCGAGGCCGGCGAGTTCGATGTCGCCACCATCTTCTACAACCGTTTCCAGTCGGTGATCGCGCAGGTGCCCACGGCGCAGCAGATCATCCCGGCGCCGGTCGAGGAAGGTGCCGAGGCATCGATGCTCTATGAATACGAGCCGTCGGAAGAGGCGATCCTGGAAGACCTGCTGCCGCGTTCGGTCGCCACGCAGATCTTCGCGGCGCTTCTGGAAAACGGCGCCTCGGAACAGGGCGCGCGCATGAGCGCCATGGACAACGCCACGCGCAACGCGGGCGACATGATCGACCGCCTGACCATCGAATACAACCGCTCGCGTCAGGCCGCGATCACCAAGGAACTGATCGAGATCATTTCGGGCGCCGAGGCGCTCTGACGAAACCGGAGAGAGAGACAATGGCCGAGACCAAAGCCACCGGCAAGATCACGCAGGTGATCGGCGCCGTCGTCGACGTGCAGTTCGAAGGCGACCTGCCCGCGATCCTGAACGCGCTGGAAACCGACAACAATGGCAAGCGGCTGGTCCTCGAAGTGGCCCAGCACCTGGGCGAGAACACTGTCCGCACCATCGCCATGGATGCGACCGAAGGTCTGGTGCGCGGCCAGTCGGTCACCGACACCGGAACGCCGATCGAGGTGCCAGTGGGCGACGGGACGCTGGGGCGCATCCTCAACGTCATCGGCGAGCCGATCGACGAGAAGGGCCCGGTGGAGGCCACCGAGCGGCGCGCCATCCACCAGTCTGCGCCCAGCTTCGACGCGCAGTCCACTGAAAGCTCGATCCTGGTTACCGGGATCAAGGTCATCGACCTTCTGGCGCCCTATTCCAAAGGCGGCAAGATCGGCCTCTTTGGCGGCGCCGGCGTGGGCAAGACGGTTCTCATCCAGGAACTCATCAACAACATCGCCAAGGTGCACTCGGGCTACTCGGTCTTCGCCGGCGTCGGCGAGCGCACGCGTGAGGGCAACGACCTCTACCACGAATTCATCGATTCCGGGGTCATCGATATCGAGAACCTCGACAAGTCGAAAGTGGCGCTGGTCTACGGCCAGATGAACGAGCCGCCGGGCGCCCGCGCCCGCGTCGCGCTGACCGGCCTGACGCTGGCCGAACAGTTCCGCGACCAGTCCGGCACCGACGTTCTGTTCTTCGTGGACAACATCTTCCGCTTCACACAGGCGGGGTCGGAAGTGTCGGCGCTTCTCGGACGGATCCCCTCGGCCGTGGGTTACCAGCCGACGCTCGCCACCGACATGGGCGCGCTGCAGGAACGCATCACCTCGACCCGCGCCGGCTCGATCACCTCGGTGCAGGCGATCTACGTTCCCGCGGACGACCTGACCGACCCGGCGCCTGCAACCTCGTTTGCGCACCTCGACGCCACGACCGTTCTGTCGCGCGCGATCTCGGAACTCGGCATCTACCCGGCCGTGGACCCGCTCGACTCGACCAGCCGTATCCTCGATCCGCAGATCGTCGGCGAAGAGCATTATCAGGTAGCGCGCGACGTGCAGGGGATCCTGCAGCGCTACAAGTCGCTTCAGGACATCATCGCCATTCTCGGCATGGACGAGCTGTCGGAAGAGGACAAGCTGACCGTGGCCCGCGCCAGGAAGATCCAGCGCTTCCTCAGCCAGCCCTTCGACGTGGCCAAGGTCTTCACCGGCTCTGACGGTGTGCAGGTGCCGCTCGAGAAGACCATCGCGTCGTTCAAGGCCGTGGTTGCCGGCGAATACGACCATCTGCCTGAGGCCGCCTTCTACATGGTCGGTGACATCGACGAAGTGGTTGCCAAGGCGCAGCGGCTCGCAGCCGCGGCCTGAGGAGGGCAATAATGGCTGACACCATGCAATTCGACCTCGTCTCGCCGGAGCGGATGCTGGCCTCGGTGGCGGCCAGTGCAGTGCAGGTTCCCGGCGCCGAGGGTGATTTCACCGCGATGCCGGGGCATGTTCCCTTCATCTCGACGTTGCGGCCCGGCGTGGTCGTCGCGGCGACCGACAAGGGCGAGATGAAATACATCGTCACCGGCGGCTTTGCCGAGGTCACGGGCGAACGCGTGTCGCTTCTGGCCGAACGCAGCCTTCCCGCGCAGGAAATGACCCAGGCCGAATTCGACGTGCTTCTGGCCGAGGCCAAGGCCGCGCGCGACGCCGCCTCCGGTCTCGCGCTGGCCCCGGCGACGAAGCTTGTCTCCGATCTGGTCGAACTGGGCCACCAGCTGGGGCTCTCCGCCTCGGCCGACTAAGGGCAGACCAAGACAGTTCCGAACAGAAAACGCGCGCCCCGTGGGCGCGCGTTTTTCGTTTCCTGCTGCATCGGGCGGCGGTATTGGAAGATGAGGCGCCTCCTCCTGCTGCGATCCGCGGGAAGCTGAAATCGCGATAGGGATCAGGCAGCCGGCTGGTAAGCTTTCATTCGGGTTGCTCAGCCAGCATTTTCAAGTGACGACCGTCTCTGACGCGATCGTTCAACCGAGCGCAGGGTCCCCTGAGCGCCAACCAGCGGCAACTCCCGGGCACTGATTGCCGCCAGTCCAGCGCATGGACCGGCGGCGTGTGCAATCATTTCCTGATCAGATGCTCAGGCAGACGTACTTCATTTCCAGGTAGTCCTCGATCCCGTGCCGCGAGCCCTCGCGGCCAAGACCCGACTGCTTGACCCCCCCGAAGGGGGCAACCTCGGTCGAGATGATGCCGGTGTTGACGCCGACGATCCCGTATTCCAGCGATTCCTGCACGCGGGTGATGCGACCAACGTCGCGGGCGTAGAAATAGGCGGCCAGGCCGAAGATCGTGTCGTTGGCAAGCTGGATCGCCTCTTCCTCGGTCTCGAACTTGAAGAGGGGGGCAAGCGGGCCGAAAGTCTCTTCCTTGGCGACCGCCATCTCCTGCGTGACGCCGGTGATGATGGTCGGCTCGAAGAAGCTCCCGCCCAGAGAGTGCTCCTTGCCGCCGGTCAGCACCTTTCCGCCTTTCGACACCGCATCCTCGATATGCTCGCGCACCTTGTCGACGGCTGAGGTGTTGATCAACGGCCCCAGGTCCACGCCATCCTCCAGACCGTCACCGACCTTCATCTTCTCGACGGCGGCCTTCAGCTTCTCGGCGAAGGTGTCATAGACGCCGGCCTGGACGTAGATCCGGTTGGCGCAGACGCAGGTCTGGCCGTTGTTGCGATACTTGGACATGATCGCGCCCTGCACCGCGGCATCCAGATCGGCGTCGTTGAAGACGATGAAGGGAGCATTGCCGCCCAGCTCCATCGAGCACTTGATCACCTGATCGGCCGCCTGGCGGAGCAGGATCCGGCCCACCTCGGTCGAGCCGGTGAAGGTCAGCTTCCGCACGAGCGGGTTCTCGCAGAACTCCTTGCCGATGTCCGAGGACCGCGACGAGGTGACGATCGACATCAGCCCCGCTGGCACGCCCGCGCGCACCGCCAGCACCGCCATCGCCAGCGCCGACAACGGAGTTTCCGCCGCGGGCCGGCCGACGAAGCCGCAACCGGCGGCCAGCGCCGGGGCGACCTTGCGGGCGATCATCGCGTTGGGGAAGTTCCACGGCGTGATCGAGGCGGCTACGCCGATGGGCTGGCGCAGCACGGTGATGCGCTTGTCGGGCTGGTGGCCGGGGATCGTTTCGCCGTAGATGCGCTTGGCCTCCTCGCCGAACCATTCGACGAACGAGGCGCCGTACATGATCTCGCCCTTGGCCTCGGCCAGCGGCTTGCCCATTTCGGCGGTCAGGATCGTTGCGAGGTCGTCGGCATTGGCGACCATCAGGTCGAACCACTTGCGCATGATCTGGGCGCGCTCCTTGGCGGCGCGGGCGGCCCATTCCTTCTGGGCCTTGTTCGCCGCCTCGACGGCGCGGGCGACTTCGGCGCGCGACAGGTCGGCGACTTCGGCGATGACATCGCCGCGGGCGGGGTTCATCACCTTGAAGGTCTTGCCGTCGTCGGCGTCGATCCAGTCGCCGGCAACATAGGCGCGGGTTTCCAGAAGCGTCGGGTCCTTCAGCAGGCTGCGCAGATCCGTGGTGCTGTCGAGCATGGTTGCCTCCCTGGGCTGCAGTGGTCAAACATCCGGGAGAGTCTCACCATATTGGTCGGAGGAAGACAATGGACGCCACCGAGGATCTTGGCCGTGCCTACGCCAACGCGGACTTCATTCCGGGGGCTGCGGACTTCCCGCCGCGGTGGCGTGAGCAGGCCGCGGCGCTGCGCGACGCGCTGGGGCCGCGGGCGCGGCCTGGATTGCGTTACGGTCCGGCTGCGCGGCAGCGGTTCGATCTGTTCTTGCCGGAGAGCGCGCCGCGGGGGCTGCTGGTCTTCATCCACGGTGGCTACTGGATGGCCTTCGCGCCCGCGGATTGGTCGGGCTTTGCCGCCGGTGCGCTGGCGCGGGGCTGGGCGGTGGCGATGCCCGGCTATACGCTCGCGCCCGAGGCGCGGATCGCCGCGATGACCGATGAAGTCGAGGCGGCGATCGGCGCCGCCGCGGCCGAGGTTGCGGGGCCGATCGTTCTGACCGGGCATTCGGCGGGCGGGCACCTGTCGGCGCGGATGGCCTGCACCGATCGCGCGCCCGGTTGGGTCGATCGGCTGGCGCGGGTGGTGCCGATCTCGCCGCTGGCGGATCTGCGGCCGCTGCTGCGGACAGGCATGAACGAGACGCTGCACCTGGATGCTGCCGAGGCCGCGGCCGAGAGCCCGGCCCTGTTGCCCCGCCGGCCGGAGGTTCCGGTGACGGTCTGGGTCGGCGCGCAGGAGCGGCCGGCCTTCCTGTGGCAGGCGCGGCTTCTGTCGGAGGCATGGGATTGCCCCTGGCATGCCGATCCGGGCCGGCACCATTTCGATGTGATCGACGGGCTGCGCGAGGCGGAAAGCCCGTTGATGCGGAGCCTGCTCGACGGGATCTGAGGGCGGTGAGGCGACCGCAAGACTGCCGGCGTGCAAATTTGCACGAATCTGCAAGTTATTGTTTTGATTTAACTATGCGGGCCCGTTAACCGCAATGAAACTTTCGGCACAAACGCGCGGGGCCGTTCTTCAAGCGGTTCGAGCGTCGTTCCGAGGGTCGCTTGCCGGGTGACGCGGCGTCAGACCATCATCTCCTTGGTCGCGCTCAGCTTCACCTCGGGGTGGTCGCGGGCGACGCGGTCGATGTCCCATTGCAGGCGGGTCAGATACACCGGGTCGCCGTCGTGATCGGTCCCCATATGGCCCTTGTTCGCGGCGGCGAAGGCCTCGACCGCGGCCTTGTCGCCCGAGACCCAGCGCGCCGAGGTGAATTGCGAGCCTTCGAAGCGGACGGGCAGGCCGTATTCCAGCTCGATCCGGCTGGCGAGCACTTCGAACTGAAGGGCGCCGACGACGCCCACGATGAAGCCCGAGCCGATCATCGGCTTGAAGACCTTGGCCGCACCCTCCTCGGCGAACTGCATCAGCGCCTTTTCCAGGTGCTTGGCCTTCATCGGGTCGCCCGCGCGGACGGTCTGGAGCAGTTCCGGCGCGAAGGAGGGGATTCCGGTGAAGCGGATCGACTCGCCTTCGGTCAGGGTGTCGCCGATCCGGAGCTGGCCGTGATTGGGGATGCCGATGATGTCGCCGGCCCAGGCTTCCTCGGCGAGTTCGCGGTCGGCGGCGAGGAAGAGGACGGGGTTCGACACCGCCATCGGCTTGCCGGCACGGACGTGCAGCAGCTTCATGCCGCGCGTGAAATGGCCCGAGGCGAGGCGCAGGAAGGCGACGCGGTCGCGGTGCTTGGGGTCCATGTTGGCCTGGACCTTGAAGACGAAGCCGGTGACAGCCGTTTCCTCGGGGGCGACCTGGCGGGCGTCGGTGGGCAGGACCTGCGGGGGCGGCCCGTATTCGGCCATGCCGCGCATCAGTTCGCGCACGCCGAAGGAATTGATCGCCGAGCCGAACCAGATCGGCGTCATCGAGCCGTTCAGGATGGCCCCGCGGTCGAAGGCGGGCAGAAGACCCCGGGCCATCTCCAATTCCTCGCGCAGCTGTTCGAGTTGCGCGGGCGGGATGCGCTCGGCGAGCTTGGGATCATCGAGCCCGTCGATCACGATGCTTTCTGCCACCCGGTTGCGGTCGGCGCGGTCCATCAGTTCCAGCCGGTCGTGCAGGATGTCGTAGCAGCCGATGAAATCGCGCCCCTGGCCGATGGGCCAGGAGGCGGGCGTCACGTCGATGGCGAGCGCTTCCTGGATCTCGTCGATGATCTCGAAGGTCTCGCGCGCCTCGCGGTCCATCTTGTTGCAAAACGTCAGGATCGGCAGGTCGCGCAGGCGGCAGACCTCGAAGAGCTTCTGGGTCTGGCTCTCGACGCCCTTGGCGCCGTCGATGACCATGATCGCGGCATCGACGGCGGTCAGCGTGCGGTAGGTGTCCTCGGAAAAGTCCGAGTGGCCCGGCGTGTCCACCAGATTGAAGCGGAAGCCGTCGAAATCGAAGGACATCGCCGAGGCCGAGACCGAGATGCCGCGGTCCTTTTCCATCTGCATGAAGTCCGACCGCGTGCGCCGCGCCTCGCCCTTGGCGCGGACCTGGCCCGCCATCTGGATCGCGCCGCCATAAAGCAGGAACTTTTCGGTCAATGTGGTCTTGCCCGCATCCGGGTGCGAGATGATGGCAAAAGTCCGGCGCCGCGCGATCTCGGGCGGCAGGGCGGGGCGATTGGAGGGCTCGTGCAGCATGGGCGGGCGTATAGGCCAGCGCCGGCACCTTCACAAGAGCGGCGAATCGCGCCCACAGGCCAAGAAACAAAGGCCATCATTGACCCGAAGGCAGATTTGGGGTACGCGCCTGTCACGGCCAGGATGGCCGATCCGCACGATGCCGGGACGCGAAAGGCATGCGTCCCTTTACCCATTTACGGCCCGATGCCGTAATCCACGGACGCACATGATCAAATTTTCTGACCTGAAGCTGGACCCCAAGGTCCTGAAAGCCGTTGTCGAAGCCGGCTACGAGACGCCCACGCCGATCCAGGCGCAAGCCATCCCCGAGGCGCTGGAAGGCCGCGATGTGCTGGGCATCGCCCAGACCGGCACCGGCAAGACCGCGAGTTTCGTGCTGCCGCTGGTGACGCGACTGGCCCGGGGCCGGGCGCGGGCGCGGATGCCGCGCAGCCTTGTGCTGGCGCCGACGCGCGAACTGGCCGCGCAGGTGGCCGAGAATTTCGACACCTATGCGAAATACACCCGGCTGACCAAGGCGCTGCTGATCGGTGGCGTCAGCTTCGGCGAGCAGGACAAGCTGATCGACCGCGGGGTGGATGTGCTGATCGCCACGCCCGGCCGGCTGCTGGACCATTTCGAACGCGGCAAGCTGTTGCTCACCGGGGTCGAGGTGATGGTGGTGGACGAGGCCGACCGGATGCTCGACATGGGGTTCATCCCCGATATCGAGCGGATCTTCCAGCTGACGCCCTTCACCCGGCAGACGCTGTTCTTCTCGGCGACGATGGCGCCCGAGATCGAGCGGATCACCAACCAGTTCCTGTCGAACCCGGCGAAGGTCGAGGTGGCGCGTCAGGCCACCACCGCCGAGGCGATCGCCCAGGCGCTGATCGAGTTCAAGCCGTCGCGCAAGGATCGCGCCTTTGCCGAGAAGCGGGCGCTGCTGCGCGCGCTGATCGAGGGCGAGGGCGAGGCCTGCACCAACGCGATCATCTTCTGCAACCGCAAGATCGACGTCGACGTGGTGGCGAAATCGCTGAAGAAGCACGGCTTCGACGCCGCGCCCATCCACGGCGATCTGGACCAGTCGGTGCGCACGCGCACGCTGGAAGGGTTCCGCGACGGGTCGCTGCGGTTCCTGGTCGCCTCGGACGTCGCCGCGCGGGGGCTGGATATTCCGGCGGTGAGCCATGTCTTCAACTTCGACGTGCCCAGCCATGCCGAGGATTACGTCCACCGGATCGGCCGCACGGGCCGCGCCGGACGCAAGGGCAAGGCCTTCACCCTGGCGGCGCCCGCGGACGAGAAGTATCTGGCGGCGATCGAGCACATGCTGCAAAAGCCCCTGCCGCGCGGCGAGGCGCCCGAGATTGCGGCCGATGAGCGGCCCGCCCGCACGCGCAAGCCCCGCCGCGACGAGAAGGAAGAGGCGCCCGCCAAGGCCGAACGCAGCGCCAGGCCGCGCCGCGCCCCACGCGCGGAGCGAGACGACCGCGTGGAGGCGACGCCTGAGACGGTGGTGCCACAGCCCGCCCCTGCGCCTGAGCCCGTCGCGGCCGAGGCGAGTCCGCCGCCGGCTGAGGAACGGTCCCGGGGCAAGGCCGAGAAATCCGACCGCCGCGACCGTCGGCGCGAGCGTGACGACGAGCCGGTGGTGGGCATGGGCGACCATGTTCCCGACTTCCTGATGCGGGCCTTCCGCACGCTCTGATCCAAGGACCGAGCCGAGCAGAACCGAACCCCGGCCAGTGGCCGGGGTTCTTTCTTTCGCTCAACCGGCACCCATGCCGAGGATCCAGGTCGCCACGGCGAAGTAGATCAGCACGCCCGTGGCATCGGCGATCGAGGTGACCAGCGGCGCCGAGGCGGCGGCCGGGTCCATCCGGAACTTGCTCAGCAGGAACGGCAGCAGCATCCCGATGAGCGAGCCGACGATCACGATCATCACCATCGTCAGCGATACCACCAGCGCGATTTCCGGCCCGCCGCGCAGAAAGCCGATGGACGACACCGCGACGGCCATCGTGGCCCCCAGCGCCGCGGCGACGCCCAGTTCGCGGCCCAGCATCCGGCCCCAATCGGACATGCGCACATCGCCCGTGGCCAGCGCGCGCACCATCAGTGTCGCCGATTGCGAGCCCGCGTTGCCGCCCGAGTCGATCAGCAGCGGCAGGAAGAAGACCAGCGCCACATGCGCTTCGATCGTTTCCTCGAAGAACGCGATGCCCGCACCCGAGAAGATGTTGCCGAAGACCAGGATCAGCAGCCACGGGATCCGCTTGCGATAAAGCAGCCCGGTCGAGGCGTCGAGCATGCTGGAGCCCAGCCCCGAGACCGCCGAGGTCTTGGTGAAGCGCTCGGTCTCCGCTTCATGGGCCACGTCCATCGCATCGTCATAGGTGACGATCCCGGCCAGCCGGTCGCCGCCGTTGATGACGGGCAGGGCGAGAACGTCATACTTCCGGATCATGTCCACGGCGTCCTCGCGCGGGTCCTCGGCGCGGATGAAGGGCGGCTCGCGGCGCATGATCTCGGCCACGGTCGCAGTGTCACGCGCAACCATCAGATCGCGCAGGGCGACGGTGCCCAGAAGCCTGCGGTCCTCGTCTATCACATAGGAATGGTAGATCGTCTCGGAATCGGGGGCGACGTGGCGCAGATGCTCGATTGCCTCGTCCACCTTCATCGCCGGCGAGAGCGTCGCATAGTCCGAGGTCATGACCGAGCCGACCGTGCCCTCGGGATAGGCGGCGAGCTTGCGCATATCCTCGCGTTCGGCCTGTGCAAGGCCGGGCAGCAGCACGCTTATCTGTGCCTCGGTCAGTTCGGCGAAGAGATCGGCACGTTCGTCATGCGCCATGGCGCCAAAGATGCGGGCCATGTTCTTGCGGTCCAGCGTCTCGGCCATTTCGACCTGGGTGTCGTGGTCGAAATAGCCAAAAACGGTGGCCTGGCGATGCTCGTCCAGGCTCAGCAGGACCTGGGCCATGTCCGTGATCGGCATATCCTCGATCATCGCCACGATGTCGGCGGCGTGTTCGTGGCGCAGGGCCTCGGCAATGGCACGGGTGTCGCCCGCGTGCAGGAAGCGGGCAATGGAATGGGTGTTCAGGGTCGCAGTGGTCATCGGCCATGCTCCGAAAGGGGCCTGAGGGCCCCGGCATGACCCCGCGGGTCAGGCGCTCAGCCCGTCAGACCAGATTGATCTTGAGAAAGGCCAGGGCCCCACGACGCGCGAAGCGGCATGCGACCCTGCCTGTACTTCCGTCGTCCAATGGTGCCTCCATCGATGTGCCGGGACCGCCCCGACACGTCAGCGGGGTTCGGATAAACCAGGCAAACCGTTTGGGTCAACCCCCGGCAGCGGGGGTGATCACGGAGAATCTGTCGGGCCTTCGGGCTGGCGTTACGCCGGTTTCACGCCGTGCGCGGGCGCAGCGCGAGCCAGATCAGCGCGCCGCCAGCCAGCACCAGGAACGGCAGCATGGCAAGGTTCACAAGCTGCCACCCCGTTTCGGCGTCCGAGCCAGAGCAGTTCATCAACTGCCCGGAGGACAGCGACGCCGCGGTAACCCCGCCAAAGACGATCATGTCGTTGATGCCCTGGATGCGCCCGCGTTCGGCCGCGTTGTGCGAGCGCGCGAGCATCGTGGTTGCGCCGATGAAACCGAAGTTCCAACCGACGCCCAGAAGGATCAGCGCGACGAAGAAATGTTCCAGTTCGACGCCGGTGAGCGCGACAGCACCACTGGCGGCCAGGATCACCAGCCCTGCGGCGACGATCTTTTCGACGCCGAAACGGGCGATCAGGTGGCCGGTCACGAAGGCCGGTGCGTACATCGCCAGCACATGCGCCGAGACGATGTCGGCCGCATTGCCGGTGGTGAAGCCGCAACCGACCACCGCCAGCGGGGTCGAGGTCATGACCAGGTTCATCAGCGCATAGGCCACCGTCGCGCAGATGATCGACACCGCAATCACCGGGTCGCGCAGCATCTCGCCGCGGGTGCGGCCCACGCGCGCTGCGCCCGGGACCGGGGCGGGGGGCTTGGGGATGTCGAGAAAGGCGAAAAGGGTCATGCCGCCGAGGTTGAGCGCGATCACCGCGAGATAGGTGCCAAGGAAGGTCACCACCATCGCATCGGCCGTGACCTTCACCAGCTGCGGGCCGACGATGGCCGAGAGAAGCCCGCCAGCCATGACATAGGAAATCGCCTTCGGCTTGAAGCTTTCCGAGGCGGTATCGGCGGCGGCAAAGCGGTAGAAGCCCTGGCCAGACATGTAGATGCCGGTGAAAAGCGAGCCGAGGCAGAAAAGGAAGAAGGACCCCTGCATCAACCCGATCGCGCCGATCGCGGCGCCGACCGCGCCGCCGGTGGCAGTCAGCGCGAAGCCCGCGCGGCGGCCGTGGCGCTGCATGAAGGCCGCGAGCGGCGTCGCCGTCAGCATCGAGCCCAGAACGATCAGTGAGATGGGCAGTGTCGCCCAGCAGATGTTGGCGGCCAGGGATTGACCGGCCAGCCCCGCGACGACAAAGATCATCGGCATCTGCGCCCCGAGTATCGCCTGAGCAGCGACCAGGACGGCGACATTGCGCTTGGCGCGCGCGTCGGAAGCGGGGGTGGCAGAGACGTTCATGCGCCTGACCTACCGCCGCCCGGCGATAGAGTGAAGGGGGATTCTTTCACAGGCGAAGAATTGCCGCGGCGCTATCCCGCCAGCGGCCAGACGAGAAGCAGGACCGGGATGCCGACGGCCAGCACCAGCGCCTCGATCGGCAGACCGAGCTTCCAGTAGTCGCCGAAGGAGAAGCCCCCGGGACCCAAAATCAGCGTGTTGTTCTGATGGCCGATGGGCGTGAGGAAGGCGCAGGACGCCCCGATCGCCACCGCCATCAGGAAAGTGTCGGGATTGGCCCCCAGCGTTGCGGCGATCCCCAGTGCGATGGGACACATCACCGCCGCGGTCGCGGCATTGTTCATCACGTCCGACAGGAACATGGTCACGATGAGGACCAACGCCAGCGCGATCACCGCATGTCCCCGGGCGACGCCGCCTACCAGGAACTCGGCAATGAGCGCGGCCGCGCCCGTGGCCTCCATCGCGCCGGCGACGGGGATGAGGGCGGCAAGAAGCACGATCACCGGCCAGTCAACGGCGGTATAGACCTGCCGGGGCGGCACCGTGCGCAAGAGCATCGAGGCGAGGACCCCCAGCGCAAAGGCCACCGCTGCGGGCAAGAGACCCAGTGTGGCGATGGCGACCGAACCCACCATGATGCCCGCCGCCGTGAAGGCCTTGCGCCGGTCGGGGATGCGCAGCGACCGTTCTGCCAGCGGCACGCAGCCGCTATCTGCGGCGAATTCGGTCAACACCTCGGCCGGGCCCTGCATCAGCAGCACATCGCCCGAGCGCAGGGCAAGCGTGCGCAAGCGCGCCCGCGGCCGCCGCCCCTCGCGCGAGACGGCCAGCAGGTTCAGACCGTAGCGGGTGCGCAGGTGGATCTCCTTGGCCGAGCGGCCCTGCAGGTTCGAGCCCGGCAGAACCGCCAGTTCGCGCAGTACGATATCGTCGGCCTTGGACTTGTCTTCGTCGGCGTCCGCCTTGTCATCCTTGTCGCGGGTCTCGTCATCGTCATCGCCGGAGGATCTGGCGTCGTCATTCCTGGCGCGGGCCTTCGGGACGATCTTCTTCGCGGCATCTGCGGCAAGTTCCTCGGCGTCCTTCTCGCTCGACGGGCCCTGTTCTTCCAATTCCAGATCCAGTTTCGACAAGGCCTCGGCCAGGCCTTCGACATCGGCTTCGAGCACCAGAATGTCGTTTGCGCGCACGACCCGGTTGCCGCGCGGGGCACTCATGCGGACTTCGTTGCGGACCAGGGCGACGATCTGCGCGTCGGCGTCGCCCAATGCCTCCTCGATCCCGGTCAGGGTCATGCCGACGGCATCGCTTTTCTCGCCCACGCGCACCTCGGTGAGATAGGCCGCGGTCTGGAACCCGTCGTCGCCGCCGGGCTTGCGTTCGGGCACCAGGCGCCAGCCAAGCAGGACAATGAAGACAATGCCCGCCAACGCCACCGCCAACCCGACCGGAGCGAAGTCGAACATCCCGAAGGCCGATCCCGGCCGAAACCCCGAGACGATCAGGTTGGGTGGCGTGCCGACCAGCGTGGTCATTCCGCCCAGGATCGTGCCGAAGGCGAGCGGCATCAGCACCTGCCCGGGCGCAAGGTCCAGCCGCCCCGCCAGTTGCACCGCGACCGGCATCAGAAGCGCCATCGCGCCCACATTATTCATGAAGGCCGAGAGCCCCGCCCCCAATCCCAGAAGCGCCGTCATCGATACGATCCTACCACCCGATTGCGGCATGACGGTGCGGGTCAGCATGTCCACCGCGCCGGTGTTCTGAAGGCCGCGGCTGAGGATCAGGACGCAGGCCACGGTTATCACCGCCGGATGGCCGAAGCCGTCAAATGCCTCGGCCGCCGGCACCAGCCCGATGACGACGCAGGCCAGGAGCGCAGCCAGCGCCACGACATCATGTCGCCACCGCCCCCAGAGGAACAACCCCATCGTCAGCGCCAGAACACCCAGGATCAGGCTTTGCTCGACGGTCATGCCTGCTTCTTGTCGAAATAGGCGGTCACAAGTTGGACCAGCAGGCGCGGCAGGATGTCAAAGGCGTATCCCGCGTGGGCGCGTTCGAGCCGTTGGTGGAATTCCCGCCCCCAAGGGCCGATGTTGACGACCGGAAACTCAAGTGAGTCCGCAGCGGGTCGGTCGATCAGGCGGGTTGCGGGGGTGTTGGCGGCCACGACGTCATCGCCAGCGCGGGCGGGCTGGCCGAGAAAACTCATGTCCGAGATGCCCTGGAAATACGGACGCCAGGTCAGCTTCGCCTCGGCGGCCATCGCGGCCTCGGCCTTCTGGATGGCGTGCAGGAGGGCTGCGTGGCCTTCGATCTGCGGGTCGAGGCTGGCAGGGGGGTAGTGCAATCCGGCAAAGCCGATCACCACCGCAGGCCCGGTCAGTCCGGCGCACTCGATCAGCGATTCGACGAGTGCGCGAGACAGGGTCAGCGGATTGTCGACATGGGAAAGCGCTGCTTCCTGCGCGGCGAAATCGGCTTCGGCGACGGGGTCGGTAAGTGCCGCCGCGCGCAATTCGGCAAAGGTCAGCAGGCGTGGGGTGGCCGCCTGTGGCCTGGCTGCGCCGGACAATTCGCCAAAGGCGCGCGCGTTGACGGCGAATTGGGTGGTCGCGCGTTCAAGGGCCTCGGCGACCAGATGCTGGAACTGACCGAGGCGGTCCTGCGCCGTACCGGAATGGTAGAGCCAGTTGAAGGCAAGCCACAGCCGGTCGGGCGTCGTCACCTCGTAGCCGGTGCGCAGGTCGCGCATCTCCAGCGCGATCGGTGGGGGGGCGACATCGCCCGCGCCGGTATCGGCCAGATCGGGGTTCCCCTCGATCGCGCGCAGGATCTCGGCCGCGATCAGCGTGGCGCTGACCCCTTCGAACGGATAGGCAGCGTGGCTGGGTTGCCCCAGAACGAAAGCGAAAGGCAGCAGCTTGCCGATGGTGCCGGTATAGACCGCCCGCCCGACCGCGCCGTCCCCCTGGTCCGAGGTCACATCCATGTTGATCGCGCCGCCGACCGCAAGGCCGCGCTGTGCGAGCAGGCCGGGCAGCACGGCACGCAGGGCGCGCATTCCGCGGCTCTCGCGCTCCTCGTCGGGCGTGGCGACAAGGATCAGCGTTGCCTCGCGGTTGGGCTGGGCGGCCAGGTGTTCCAGAATCGCGATCCCGGCGGCGAGGCCGCTTTTCATGTCCAGCATGCCGCGCCCCGGAATGAAGTCGCCGCTTTCCAGATCAACGCGGGCCAGCGCCTCCTGTGGGGAGATTTCACGGCGTTGCAGGTCGGCCAGCAACGCCTGGGCCAGTTCGTCGGGCGCACAGGCCAGCGGCGCGAGGTCGCGGTAATTGTCGATGGCAACCGTGTCGTAATGCCCGGCCATCAGCAATGCGCGGGAAGAACGCCCCGGCAGGATCGCAACCAGATTGGCGCAATCGGGTTCGCCATAGCCAGGCAGGAGCAGCAGGTCGCCGGGATTGTCACGAAAATGCGGGATCGTTTGCAGAAGGTCCCGCAGTTTCGGCGCGAAGGCGGCCTCGCCCGCGGTGCCGCCCACGCTTTGCCAACGTACCAACTGATCGGCCAGCGCGCGGGTGCGCGCGGCAGGGGACCAGGCCGTGCGTGGGCTCATATCGCGGCTCAGCCGACGGGCACGGGCTTGTAGACGCCCGTTGCGGTGGCGATCAGCCGGCCCTGCGCATCCTGCGCTTCGCCGCTCAGGAATAGCGTCTTGCGCCCGCCCCCGGTGACGCGTGCCGCAGCCGTCAGCCGGCCTTCGCGTATCGGCGCCAGGAACTGCACGTTCATCGTGATCGTGGTGAAGGGGCGCGCGCCCCGCTCAGGGTCGGCATGCAGGCTGGCGGCAACGCCCAGGGCGGTGTCGAGGACCGTGGCGATCAGCCCGCCGTGCATCACGCCGTGACGGTTGAGATGGGCTTTCGTCACCTCCAGCGAGCAGCGTCCGTCGTCGGGGTCGATTTCGAACCCGACAAGTTGCTGGGTCCCCGAGGGTTGATCGAGGCCCAGTCGAATGGCCTGCGGATCACTCATCGTTCAGGCTGGCGAAGGTGCGCCCTTCGGCGGCCAGGCGTTCCAGAAGCGGCGCGGGACGCCAGAACCACGCGTCGTCTTCGGCCGCGGCACGAATGGTCGCCAGGATGCGGTCCAGTCCCTGGGCGTCGGCATGGTGCATCGGCCCCCCACGCCAGCGCGGGAAGCCGTAGCCGTGGATCTTCACCACGTCGATGTCCAGCGGGCGCTGTGCGATCGCTTCCTCGACGATGCGGGCGCCTTCGTTGATCATCGCGGCCATGTAGCGCTCGACGATCTGCGCGTCGGTGAAATCGCGCGGCGTAATCCCCTTCTCGGCGCGTTCGTCGGCGATCAGGGCCTCGACTTCGGGGTCGGGGCGCCCGCGCGGGCTCTCGGCATCGTAGATATAGTAGCCGCGCCCGGTCTTGCGGCCCAGGCGGCCCATGTCGTGCAGCCGATCGGCCCAGTCACCCCAGATCTCCTGCGGGTCCTTCGTCGGACGCAGGCGCTGGCGGGTCATGTAGCCGATGTCGATCCCGGCCAGATCGGCGACCGCATAGGGCCCCATCGCGAAGCCGAAGGCCACAAGGGCGCGGTCGATCGCGTAGGGTGAGGCACCGGCCAGCACCATGTGATCGGCCGCCAGCCGGTAGATGCGCAACATCCGGTTGCCGATGAACCCGTCGCAGACACCGGCGCGGACCGGGACCTTTTTCAGCGTCTTGGCCAGGGCGAACCCGGTCGCCACGACCTCGGGCGCGGTGCGCCCGGCCACCACCACCTCCAGAAGGCGCATGACATGCGCGGGCGAGAAGAAGTGCAGGCCGACCACATCGGCGGGGCGCGACGTGGCCGCGGCGATTTCGTTCACATCCAGATACGAGGTGTTGGTGGCGAGGACCGCTCCGGATTTCGCCACCTTGTCGAGCTTTCCGAAAACCTCGCGCTTGACCTCCATGCTTTCGAATACCGCTTCGATGATGAGGTCCGCGCTGGACAGGTGCGCATAGTCGTCGCTGGTCACCAGCGCGCCTTCCAGCAGGCCGTCGCGCGCCTGGCCCGAAAGCTTGCCGCGCTTGACGCTGTCGGCCAGTGTCCGGGCGATACCGTCGCGCGCCTTCTCGGCGGATGCAGCGTCGCGTTCGATCAGCGTCACCTTCAATCCGTTCAGAAGCCCCGCCACGGCGATGCCCCCGCCCATCGTGCCGCCGCCGATCACCCCCATCTCCTTGACCGGGCGGGCAGGGATGCCCTCGATCTCGGGCAGTCGGGCGGCCTTGCGTTCGGCGAAGAAGGCATGGACCAGCGCGGCGCGTTGCGGGCTTTCCATGAGGCCGACGAAGGCCTCGCGCTCGGCGGCGAGCGCGGCGTCGAACGGCAGGCCGGCCCCCTTCGCGGCGACATCGAGCGCCGCCAGTTGCGCGATCTGGCCGCGATTGGCGCGTTCGACCTTGGCGCGCAGTTCGGCAAGGGCGTTGGCGTCAACCTTGGGTCCAGGCAGGTCGCGGATGCGGCGGGGGCCTTCGCCGCGGGCCAGGATGCTGGCGGCGAAGTTCAATCCCGCCACGCGCGGATCCTCGTCGGAGAGGGCATCGACGATACCCAGTTCGAGCGCCTCTTCGGCGCCCACCTGCCGGGCAGAGGTGAAGATCTCTGCCGCCGGGATCAGGCCGATCAGGCGCGGCAGTCGCTGGGTGCCACCGGCGCCGGGCAGAATGCCCAGATTGACCTCGGGCAGGCCGACGCGCGCGCTGCGCAGGGCCACGCGATAATGCGCTCCGAGCGCGATCTCCAGCCCGCCGCCGAGCGTCGTGCCATGCAGGACGCAGACCACGGGTTTTTCCTGCCCCTCGATCACCTGGACGACATGGGGCAGCTGCGGTTCCAGCGGTGGCTTGCCGAATTCCTTGATATCCGCGCCGGCGACAAAGGTGCGACCCGCCCCGTAGATCACGGCAACCTTCTCGGGCCCGTCGGCAAAACGGGCGAGCGCGTCCAGAATCCCCGCGCGCACCGCTTGGCCGCTGGCATTTACCGGCGGGTTGTCGATGCAGATCAGGGCGATCTCGCCCTCGGATTCAAGGCGCACCGGCTTGGCGCTGTCAGTCATGTTGTCCCCCACCACTGGATTGCGCAAAGTCTCATGTCGGGCGCGCGAAGGTCAATGGGGCGCGGTCAGCGCCCCGGTTTGCCAGAGCCGCACCTTCAACCTCCCATGCGGGACGATGGGGCCGGGTGGCGCGAAGTCCAGTTCGGTCGCGCGCGCCAGCCCGGCGTCCGCGGTGATCAGCCCCACGCGCCAGCCGCTGAACCGTTCGCGCAGAACCCGACCCAGCGTGGCGTAAAGCCCGAACAGGAGCCTCCGGTTCCCGATCCGTCCGCCATAGGGCGGGTTGACGATGACCAGACCCGGCGGTCCCTTGGGCCGTTGCAACTCGCTGATCGCTGCGCGGTCGAAGCGAGTGGAGGCGCCGACACCCGCGCGCTCGGCATTGGCCCGGCTCATCGCGATGGCACCGGCGTCGCGGTCCGAACCAAAGAAGCGTACGGTGGGAACCGGGGCGGAGGGCCGCGACTTCAGCGCGCTCCAGGTTCCGGCGTCGAAGCTCGGCAGATCCTCGAACGCGAAGCGCCGCGTTCGGCCCGGCAGAAGGCCCGCGGCCATCTCGGCGGCTTCTATGACGAAGGTCCCGGCGCCGCACATCGGGTCCAGCACCGCCTCGCTGCCGTCGTAGCCGCAGTCACGCAGGAAAAGCGCTGCGAGGTTTTCGCGCATGGGGGCGGGGTTGACGGCCTGCTTGTGGCCGCGTCGGTGCAAGGGCTCACCCGAGGTGTCGAGGCTGATCGTGCAGAGATCATCCTCGATCCGTACGAGAAGCCGGAGGCCGGCGTCGGCCGTGACGGGCGTTCCCAACTCCTCGGTCAGGGCGCGGGCGACGCGTTCGGCGGCGGCGCCTGCATGATAGATACGCGAGGCGCGGCAGCTGGCTTCGACCTTGACGGGCAGGTCCGCGCGCAAGACCGAGGCCCAGTCGACCCGGCGCGCCCGCTTGTCCAGTTGCGCCAGGTGCATTGCGCGGAACTCGGCTATCCGCGCCAGCACACGCGCGGCGCCGCGCAGCTCCAGGTTGGCGCGCCACACTTCCGGCCAGCCGCCCTCGATTGCCACGCCTCCGGGCCTGGGTGTAACGCCGGCGAAACCCGCGGCGCGCGCCTCCTCGGCCAGAAGGGGTTCCAGGCCCGGCGGGGCCACCAGGAAGATCTCGAACGTGTCCATCCTTTTGCCATAGCGTCATTGCTGCGGCACTGCGACTGGATTCGGCGCCCCTTTCGTTTGCTGCCCGCCGGGTTCTTCACTAGGATTCCACCGACCGAGTAGGGGAGACCGCGTGAAAGCCATCATCCGAAAGCTCTTGGGCGAAGGCGAACGGCTGCAACCGGCAGCGGCGCCCGATGTTCCGTTGCCTACCCTCTGGCTTCTGGGAAAGACGGGGGCAGGCAAGTCCTCGATCGTGCGCGCGTTGACCGGGCTGGGCGAGGTCGGTTCAGGCTTTGCGCCCTGCACACGAACGGCCCATGCGTTCGATTTTCCCACCGAGACACCGGTATTGCGTTTTCTGGATACCCGCGGGCTGGCCGAAACAGGCTACGACCCATCCGAGGATCTGGCGGAGGCCGAGCGCGGCAGTCACATGGTCCTGGTCGTCGCCCGGCTGGACGACCCGGTCCAGGGTATGGTGGCCGATGCGCTGGAAGCGTTGCGCGCGCGTCGACCGAAGATGCCGGTGCTGCTGGTTCACACCGGGGCGGACCTTGTGGAGGAAGAGGCTGGCGCCCGGGACCGTACCCGCGCACGCACCCAGACGGTGATGGAGAGGGCCGCCGGCGGCGCCTTGCGGGCGGTGACCCTGGCCCTGCCGGAGGCCGCGCGCGCTGAAGGGGTGGATGAGCTGCGCGCCGCGATTCGCGACATTTTGCCGGAACTCACGTTGTTGATGATGCGCGAGGATGCCCGCGATGCGGAAGCCCGCCGCTTTGTCGAACTGCGGCCGATCGTGCTCTGGTATGCAGGTGCGGCGGGTGCCAGCGACGCGGCCCCCCTGGTCGGCGCGGTCAGCGTCCCGGCGCTGCAGGGTGCCATGCTGCATGCACTTGCGCGGCGGCAGGGCATGAGCTGGACACCGGCAAGGGCGGGTCTCTTCGCCTCGGCGCTCGGCTCGGGGATTTTGCTGCGCTACGCGGCGGCCTTCGCGGTTCGACAGGGGGCGAAGCTGGTGCCGGTTCTGGGCCAGACCCTGGGGGCGGCGGCTTCTGCGACGATCAGCTTCGCTGCCACCTATGCCCTGGGGCGCGCGGCCTCGGCCTGGCTCTACCGGACCGCGCGGGGCGAGACGGTTTCGACCGATGAGTTGCGAACGCTCTACACCGACGCGTTGAGGAGCGCGCGCGATGCGCCTCGTTGACCGGCTGCGCATGGTCTGGCTCAGATGGAACCGGCTGGGGCTGGCCGGGGTCCTGATCCTGCCTTTGGGCGTGACCTCGATACTGGGTTTCCTGTGGCTTGCCGAACGGGGCTGGCTGCTGTGGTTCGTGCTGGCGTCGGTTCTTCTGTTTGCGACGCTGCGCGTGACACGGCTCCTGTTGCGTGTGCAGCGCCGACGCCAGGGCGCCCCCACCGGCCCCGTGCGCGAAGCCCCGGTTGTCGAGGCCGATCCCGACTGGTCCGAGACCGAGCGCGCGGCCTTCGAGGCGGCGCGCGCGCATATCCGCGAGCGGCTGAGAGACACCCTGCCCTGGGATGACCTGCCGGCCGAAGCCTTGGCCGTCGTCGAAATCGTCGCGCGCGAGATTTCGGGCGGCAAGCGCACCGCGCTCGATTTCACCCTGCCCGAGGCACTTTTGCTGATCGACCGGGTGGCGCTGCGCTACCGCGATTTTCTGCGGGTGCATGTACCGTTTTCCGACCAGCTGTCGGTGCGGGCGCTTTACTGGCTCTGGCAGCGCCAGCACGGGATGAAACGCGCGTGGGATACCGGGTTTCTGGCCTATCGCGGCGTGCGCATCGTGTTGAACCCCGCCGTGGGCCTGCTGCGCGAGGTCGAGCGCGCGGTGACCGCCGGGCTGCAGGAGCGACTGACCGACCAGCTGGTGCTCGATTCGCAGGCGATTGTCCTGGAGGAGGCGGCGCAGGCGGCGGTCGATCTGTATTCCGGGCGGCTGCGCTTCTCGGATGCGGAACTGGCGGAGTTGCAACTGGCCTCGGAAGCCCGCGACCAGGCGGCGGCGTCGGTGCCGGACGATCCGGTGCGGATCCTGATGGTGGGGCAGGTCAGCGCCGGGAAATCGACGCTGATCAATGCGCTTCTGGGCCATGACGCGGCCGAGACCGACATGGCGCCGACCACTGACCGGCTGACCGCGCATGAGCTGACCTTCGATGATACGCCCTGCCGGCTGGTCGATACGGAGGGGCTGGATGGCGGCACGAAAAGCCTTGAGGCACTGGTCGCGCAGATGGTCGAGGCGGATGTGATCCTCTGGGTTCTGCGGGCAAACCGGCCGGCGCGCGCGGCCGATGTCGCGCTGATGAAACGGTATACGGCGCGCATGGCCGAGAACCCCGCCCGCCGCTGGGCGCCCCTAATTTTATTGGCGACGGCCGCCGATGCGCTGCTGCCCGGCTGGCCCTATCCCGAGGGGCGGTTGCCGGAAAAGGAGGCGGTCAGGTTGGGGGGGGCGATGGCGGCAATCGGGGCGGATATGGGGGGGCGGGCGGTCATTCCGGTGCGCGCCGAGCCGCCGGTCTGGAACCTGGATGCGGTCGTCGATGCGTTACGCGGGGCGCTGGGCGAGGGGTTGATGGTGCAGCGCAACCGGCGGCGTCTGGAAGGCGGCAAGGGGTTGAAGCTGAAAGACAATATCGGCCGTGCGGGGAAGGGTCTGCGCAAGGGGGCGAAGGTCTTCGGCGGACGGCTGCGGGACAGATTTCGCTGAGGCGGAGCTTGCGCGTGGAGGGGCATGGGCGGGGAAATATTGCCGCCATGATCGCGTATGGCAAGCGTATGGCAAGCGTATGGCAAACGTATGGCAAACGTATGGCAGGCGTAGGACAGCCGGGGGGCAGGTCTGCCTCTTCGGCAATGGCCGGCTGATCCGTCGGTGCTTTCGGTCCGCGCCGGTGGTGGAGAGAAAACGGGCTTCTCGGGGCTATTGCGGCGCGCGACGCGGCCAACGCGGCGGCGGGGCGATTTGCCGGCCCCATGCCGCAGCACCTCTGCGATCCAGAAGGCGTCGGGGCGCTGGCCGTGGCCGTATCGGTGCCTCGGAAACCGGCAGGGCCGCTGCGAGACGCCGGGCCCGCTTGGTCCGGGTGTCGGCGAGCCAAAAGCAGAGGTCGCTGCGCCTGCGCCGGGAAGCGCACCCTGGTTTCGGGGTGCGTCGCTTCGGGCGGACGGGAGGGGCGCCGCCGCCGTGCCGATCGGACCCTGGCTGCCGATCCTTTGGCCGCAGACCGCATAGCGATACCGGAGGCGGTGCGCGCGCAGGATCGCCGCCCGCCCCCCCCGGTAGGGATGGGGGGGCAGGATCAGGGGTGGGGCCGGCCAGCGTCAGGCGGCTTTGGCCAGCCAGGGTTCCGGTTGCCAGTCATTACCCGGACGGTAGCGCGCGGCGATGCGCCCGTTTTCGAGCGCGAAGAGATGAAGCCAGCCGTTGTCGAAGAGCGCGCGCACGTCCGGGTGCTTGTCGAGGATTCGGGTCATGGCGGTTTGTGGCGCCTCGATCAGAACCGACAGGCGCAGGGGTTCATGCGCGAGTTGTTCGCCGTCATGGACACTTTGCCACGGAAGCCCCGGGCGCAGGATGCCGCCGTTGCCCTGCACGACGCCGATACCGCCGGTGACGTTGTGGATCAGCTTGTTGCCGCCGCCAAAGGCCGCGGGCGCGACCGCAGAGCCGTAGTATTGCAGGCTGATCCAGCTTGCCACGACGACGGGGGCAGTCAGGATCAGTTCCAGCGTTCCGAAGCCCTCGTCCGCCTGCCAGTCGTAGCTGTGCAGGAAGGCCCGGCCCTGCAGGTTCATGCCCGCCGTCGTCCGGCGTGGCGCGGCAATGAAGCCGGCGCATCCGGCAAGGCCCCATTCGGGACGGATCTCGGCCCAGTCCCGGGCGCGGGCGGGGAGGGTTTCGGGCGTGGCGCCGGGAAGGCGGGCGGCGCGTTCGATCCGCGCCAGTTCCGCAGCCTGGGCAAGCCAGTCGTCGAGCCGTTCCAGGTCAGGGGCGTGCGCCGGTGCCGGGCGATCCCGATAAAGCGTGACGGTATCGGTGGTGGTGTCATGCAGCCCGGCCAGGAAGAGGGTATCCCTGGGCAGGTCGATACCGTGGGCGTGCAGGCCGGCGCGGGCCTCGGGGTCGTTGAGCAGATCGGCGAGCAGGCGCGCCGACACCTCGCCCGTCTGGCCACCACAGGCGCCGCAGTGGTAGGCGCTTTCATGCGGGTTGTTGGTGAGCTGCGCGCCGTGACCCAGAAGAAGCACGAGGGGCGCATGCCCGCGGGTCAGGCTCATCGCCTTGAGGACCGCCGCGGCAGTCGCGGCCTTGCCGTCGGGCGACAGGGTGTCATCGAAGCGGGGCGGGGGACTGGATTCCTTATTTCGCTTTATGCCGAATGAATCCTTGAGAAGTTTCGCGACGTAGAACGGCCCCGCCGCCTCGACGAAGGCGAAGGAGGAGACCGCCGCCTGCCGGAACCGGCCCCAGGCGCGCGCGGCGCGGGCGCTGATCCGCGCGGCGCTCTCTGCCGCGGGCGCGGCATGGCTGGTCGAGGAGATGCCGGGCGTCAGGAGGACGGGAAGATGCCCTTCGGTCTGGTCGGTGCCATGCGCCCGATGCGCCAGCGGCAAGCCGAAGAACCCGGCGAAACCGATGGTCTCGATCCGAGGATCGAGGGATTCGAGCGCGCGGCGAAAGACCTCGGACCGGACGTCGATGCAGAAGGCGACCTGAAGGGCGGGGCGCACCGGCGGTGTCCCCGGCCCCGTCAGCGCGACGGCCAGACGCCGCTGGTAGGCGCGCTCGGCGGCCTCCTGCAGGAGGGTGTCGAGCACCTGCTCGGCGGTGGGGGCGATGGGTGCGGCATGGGCCGCGACCGTCTGCGTCCAATCCTCGGCAATCTCTGGCGCGTGGGCCAGAAGCGCCTCTTCCCAGACCAGCCGGATCGCCAGCAGATCGGTGAGCGTGGCGTCAAGCTCGCCGCGCAATTCAGCTTCCCACAGGAGCCAGCGCGCGTGCTGCGCCCACCCCCCAAGGTCGGTGAGCAGGCGATGGAAGGCGGTCGGCGCCGCCCGGTCGGTCAGGGCGAGCCGGTCGGCCGCGCGCAGGATCGCGCGTTCGGATGTGTCGGGGGCATCGGCGACATGGGCGCAGAAGCCGGTCAGGCCGGCAATTTCGGGCGTCAGGTCATGGGTCGCCCATTCCCGCCAGGCGGCGAAGGCGCTGCGGCCCGCAGCCGGCGACCACAGCGCCTGGCCGCGGTCGAACCGGCCCCCCGCCCAGAGCCCGAAACTGCGCGAGATCACCGCCGGCCAGTCGGTCCCGGTGCGCCGCGCGACAAGATGCGCGACCGTGGGCAAGGCCCGGGGGGCGGGGCTTTCGGCCGCGAGGTTGGCCTTGAGGGCGGCCAGGTCGGCGGGCCGGAGCGGCGAGGGGCAGGCCAGAAGCGCGGTGGCAAGGTCGTCGTCGGTGATCTGACCCGAGCGGATTGCACGCGCGTAGACGGAGCGCGGCTGCGTGACCGGCACCCCGGCCACGCGGGCCAGGCGCGCGGCGGTGGTGGCCAGATCCTCGCCCGTCTGGCCGAGGAACGGGTTTACCGCGACGGTGGCCGACAGGGGAAAGGCGGGCGGGATGGCGCGTGCCGCGCTTTCGGCGGCGCGCAGGAGGCCGCTGATACGGGCGGGCGCGATGTCGATGGTCTGGTGGAACATGGGTCTCTCCTGCGGTCAGAGGGTTCTGTCGGCGCGGAAGCCGCCGATCAGCCGGTCGAGTAGGGCATTGAGGTAGAGGCCATTGGCCAGGTGCACCCGCAGACCGGCCGCGGCCGGGTGGGGCGACCAGAGCGGAAACAGCGCCTGCGCCACCGCGACCAGCCCGAACGAGAGCAGCGCCAGCACGATCAGCGCCCATTCCAGCGGTCCGGCAACCGGCGGCGGCGGCAGCTGCGCGCCCCAGAGATGCCCGGCGATCAGGTGGAAGCCGAAATAGGCGACCGCCGCCCCCGCCGCGGCCGCGGCGGTGCGCTGCGTCAACGCCCGCGGCGCGGCATCGGCAAGGCCCTGGGCCACCAGATAGGCGACCCCGAAGACGAGGATCGCGCCGAGTGCCAGAGCTTGCGGCGACTTCGCCCCGAAAAGTGCCGCGAAGCCGGAAGCCACCGCCGTGTAGAGAACGAGGGCGATCAGGAAGGCGCGGGCGACGGCCGCCCCGTTCGGCACGGCGATGACGCCTGGCCGGCGGACGGAGGCCACGGCCTGCACCGCGCTGCCCGAGGCGAGGAAGGCATGCGCCTTGTAGAGCGAATGCGCCACGATATGCAGCAGCGCCAGCGTCCAGAGCCCCAGCCCGCATTGCAGCAGCATGAACCCCATTTGCGCGACGGTGGACCAGGCCAGCGCCGTCTTGACCGCGCTTTGCGTCAGCATCACCACCGCCCCGAAGAGCGCCGTGAACCCGCCGATCATCACCAGCGCGGCCATCGCCCCGGGGCTGGCCTGCACCAGCTCCGCCAGGCGGATCAGCACGAACCCGCCGGCATTGACGATCCCGGCATGGAGCAGCGCCGAAACCGGGGTCGGCGCCTCCATCACCTCGGTCAGCCAGCCGTGCAGCGGGAAGGCCGCGGTCTTGAGCGCCGCGGCCAGCACGAGGAACGCCACCGCCACGGTTGCCGGCGCCGGCAACCCGGCCGCGGCCGCGGACGAGAGCGCCGCCAGATCGGCCGTGCCGAAGGCCGCCCACAGCAGAACCGCCGCCGCGATCAGCGCGACATCCCCGGCGCCCCAGACCAGCGAGAACTTGAGCGCCGCGCGCCGCGCCTCGGTCCGGTCGGGATAGAAGAGGAGCAGGCTCCGCAGACCCAGACCCGCCGCGATGAAGCCGGCCCCGAGAACCGCAAGGCTGCCGGCCTGCACGAGGACGAGGACGGCGGCGAGCGTGGCGAGCATCAGCGCGTGAAACGCCCCTTCGCGCGCCTCGCCATCGAGGTAGCGACGCGCGTAGCGGACCACGACCCAGCCGACGAAGGCCACGAGAAGGGCCATCGTCGCGCTCACCGCATCGAGGCGAAGCGCAAGCAGCGCCGCATCCGAGCCGATCGCCATGCTTGTCGGTCCGTCGATGAGCAGCCGCAGGAGACCGATCCCGGCGAGCAGCAAGGCGACCAGCGCGGCAGCCTCGGCGAGCCGCGGAACACCTTTCGGGCGCCGGCCCGGTTGTCGCGCGGCCAGGACGGCCGCGGCGATCAGCACAAGGGGGGCGACGAAAGGAGAGAGCAGCAGGTCCATGGGCAGGGCTCCGCATCTTGATGGATCTGCGCGGCGATGTAGGCTCTGGACCGATTTCAGAAAAATACATATTTTCTGCCCAAGCAATCTAGAAAGTAGAACAATGGCTGCGCTGAACCTGCATCACCTGCGCCTTTTCCACGCGGTCGCCTCCGAGAAAACGCTGACCGAGGCGGCACGGCGGCTGAACCTGTCGCAATCGGCCTTGTCCACGCAGATCCGGACGCTGGAGGGGGCGTTGGGCCACGAACTTTTCGAGCGGCGAGGGCGCGGTCTGGTGCTGACGGAAGCCGGGCGAATCGCGCTCGATCATGCCGACGAGATCTTTCGGACCGCCGAGGATCTGCTCTCGACCCTGCGAGAGGCCGGGCGCGGACGCCAGGTGTTGCGTGTCGGCGCCCTCGCCACTTTGTCGCGCAATTTCCAGATGCAGTTCGTGCGCCCCCTGATCGGCAGGGCGGATGTGGAGGTCGTGCTGCGCTCGGGATCGCAAGCCGAATTGCTCCGCGGGCTCGACTCGCTCGCGCTCGATGTCGTGCTGACCAATCTTGCCCCGGCGCGCGATGCTGCCAGCCCCTGGCTCGTGCACCGGCTCTCGGAACAGCCGGTCAGTCTTATCGGTGCGCCGGGGCGGATCGGTGACGGGGGAAGGGGGGTGGCAGACCTGCTGTCGAGCGAGCCCATCGTGCTCCCGCCGCTGGAGACGGCGTTGCGATCGGGTTTCGATGCGCTGGCAAACCGGCTGGGCGTGGTGCCGAACATCGCCGCCGAGGCCGATGACATGGCCATGCTGCGCCTGCTCGCGCGAGAGAACGCGGGACTGGCGGTCATCCCCCCCATCGTGGTGCGGGACGAGCTTGCTGCCGGAACGCTGCTCGAGGTCGCGAAACTCGATGAACTCAGCGAGACCTTCCTGGCGGTAACCCGGGAGCGCCGGTTCCCCAACCCGCTGCTTCTGCCCTTGCTCAACGCCCGGTAGCCGAGTTGCGGAGCCATGCGGCGTTGGTGGAAACCCGCGCGATGCGCCACGGTTCGGCCGCCGCGCGTTTGCTCAAATAACCGTGGGTCGCGCGAAAGGACTTGATTCACGTCTTCTCCCGCCCATTTGCCGGAAGATCGGGAAACCGCCTTCGCCGAGGGCCCATGATCGTCGCGCGCGTCTATTCTGAAAAGCTGACTGGCGAGACTGCGCGCTGCTGGGGCGCTGCGCGGCGGGGATCGGGCCCATCGGCCTCAATCCGCAGGGATTGCCCCGCTCCCAGCAAGGTCTGGCGGCGCGGATGACCCCCAATCGTCTCTCGAGTGTCGAAAGCGTTCGCCCAGAGATCGTACGGGACGAGCGCAATCTTACCACGGTGCTTGACGATCTCCAGGGCGTCCTGTCGGCACACCCGGATGCCGAGTCGGTGACGCTACGCGATCTGGTCATGGCGTCGGAAAGGAATTCCTTTGCCGTGTTGCTGCTTCTCTTTGCCCTCCTGCTAGTCTCGCCCCTCAGCGCGATCCCGGGGGCGACCAGCCTGTTCGGCCTGACCATCGCCGGCATTCTCGCCCAGCCGTTCATGGGCAGGCGTCACGTCTGGTTGCCGGCGATCCTGCTGGATCGTTCCTTTTCGGCGGGCAGAACCAGGAACGCCTTGGGCCGGCTCCGCAAGCCCGTGACGTGGGTAGAGGCCCGCCTGCGTCCGCGTCTTGACTGGGTGGTCGGCGCGCCGGTTGTGCAGGCGCCAATGCTGCTTGTCTTCGCCGCCGCGCTTTGCGCGCCGCTGATGGAGGTGATCCCGGCCAGTGGGACCAGCGTTGGTGCAGCCATTGCCCTTTTTGCGGCCGGCCTTCTGGCGCGCGACGGTCTCATCGTGCTGATCGGCGCCTGCCTCGCGGCCCTCATGCCGGTATCGCTGTGGCTCTTGCTGACCTGAGCGGTCCGCCGATCGCGCGGCGCGGTTGACGGGCCGGGTTCAGTTGGCGGGGCGTCTGGCGACGGCAGATGGGGTCTGGCCGACGATCCGTTCGTAAAGGGCCGGATCGGTCGCGCCTTCGGTGTTGATGACCAGAAGCCGGGCCTCTGGGCCCAGCCCGATACGCTCTGCCAAGGGCGGGTCGCGCAGCACGGCGATGGCGCCGGCAAGGCCCACCGCCCCGCTTTCCCCGGCAACCACCGCCGGATCGCCAGCGGCCGGAGCGGCCAGTCGCCGCATGACCGAGAGGGCGTCCTCCTCCTCGACGGTCATGAAACCATCGGCCATGCGTGAAAGCACACGATAGGCGATCAGCGAGGGCTCGTAGCATTCCAGCATCGCCATCACGGTGGGTTCGGCGTCGCGCACCTTGACGATACGCGCCGCGCTTGCGCTGGCGTAAAGGCACGCCGCGCGGGCGGGTTCGACCACCGTCACATGCGGCCGCGCCGCGCCCAGCAGGACGGCCATGTGCCCGGCGACGGAAGCCGCGAAGCCGCCGACGCCGGCCTGCAGGAACACATGGGTTGGCGGCTTCGGCAGGTCTGCCAGCGCCTCGCGCACCAGGGCGGTGTAGCCCTGCATGACCAGGCCCGGGATGTGTTCGTATCCGGGCCAGGAAGTGTCGGACAACACCGTCCAGCCCCGCGCGGCCGAGACGCGCGCCGCTTCCGTGACCGAATCGTCGTAGTTGCCCGCGACGCGCACGATCTCGGCGCCGAAGCGGGCGATGGCGTCTATCCGGCCCTGGCTGACGCCTTCATGAACGAAGATCACCGCCCGCGCACCGATGAGCTGCGCCCCTTGCGCCACCGACCGGCCGTGATTGCCATCTGTCGCGCAGGCGAAGGTCATGGTCGCGGCGACCGCGCGCACGGCAGGCGTGAGCAGGTCTTCCGGCGCGATCGGGCGGTTCAGGCGCGCCGCCGCCTCGGCCTCGACAAGTCGCATCAGTGCGTAGGCGCCGCCAAGGGCCTTGAAGCTGCCGAGGCCGAGGCGCTGCCCCTCATCCTTCAGATGGATCGCGGCAAGGCCCAGTTCACTGGCCAGACCGGGCAGCGCGAGTAGCGGGGTCGGCCCGCTGTCCTGGCGCACCGCGAGGATCCGTGCCACCGCATCGGCGCCATCGCGCCCGAGCATTTCTGCATCGCGCGGGTCGAGGGTCTGGCGGTGCTCCGGCAAGGAATTGTGCAGATACATGGGAAATCTCCTCGTCTCGCCGGAAGCCTCACGCGCGCCAACCGCGCGCCGGCAAGGTCGGAACCTGAGCCGTCCCACGCTTCTAGCGTGTTCACATCGGGAGTGCATCTCCATCCGGCGCAAGCGTCGGGGCGTAGCGCGCCGACAGATGATCCAGATAGGGTTGCGGATCCAGTGAGCGGCCGGTCAGGCGGCGCAGGAGCGCGTCGCGGGAAAGGGATCGCCCATGCTGCCAGATGTTCTCCGAGAGCGCGGCGTGCAGGCCCGTCAGCTCGCCCGCTTGCAGATCAGTCGAAAGAGTCGGGATCCTGGCGCGCAGCGCGTCCATGATCTGGGCGGCCATCACATTGCCGATCGTGTAGGTGGCGAAGGACCCGATGTAGCCCGACGACCAGTGCACATCCTGCAGGCAACCGCGCGCATCGTCCGGAACGGCGAGCCCCAGATCACGGGCGATGGCGGCGTTCCAGGCCTCGGGCAGCTCGCGCGGGGTCAGGCTGCCATCCATGAGGGCCATCTCGATCTCGACGCGGAGCATGACGTGCAGGTCGTAGGACAGCTCATCCGCCTCGACCCGGATAAGACCCGGATGGGTGCGGTTGACGGCTGCGGCAAACTCCTCGGCCGTCACATCGGCGAGTTGCTCGGGGAAATGCGCGCGGAGCCGATCGAAATGGAGCGCCCAGAAGGCCGGGCTGCGGGCAACATGCATCTCCAGCAGGCGCGACTGGCTTTCATGCGCGCCGAAGCTGGTGCCGCCCACGGCGTAGAGCCCGATGAGGTCGGTGGCATGGGCGGTGCGGGTGTGCTCCGGCGCGATGCCCTGTTCGTAGAGCGCGTGGCCCACCTCATGCGCGGTGCCGAAGATCGAGGCTGCCAGGTAGTTCCGGTTGAACCGCGTGGTGATGCGCACATCCTCGCGGGTGAAACTGATCTCGAACGGATGCACGGCGGTGTCGAGGCGACCGCGCGTGAAGTCGTAGCCGAGCAGCGTGGCCAGTTCGTGCGCGAAGGCGCGCTGGGCATCTTCCGGGAAATCACGAAAAAGAAAGTCACTGCGCGGGGGCGATTGCCGCCGGGCGGCTGCAAGGATGGGCCGCAGCCCGGCGCGCAGCTCGCCGAACAGCGTCGAAAGCGAGGATGCGGTCTCACCCGGCTCGAAGATCGCGACCATCGGGTCGTAGGGATGGTTGGTATACCCCAGACATTCCGCCTGCTCGCGTGCGAGCGCGACGGTGCGTTCCAGCCAGGGCAGGAAGAGCCCGAAATCGGACCGTGCGCGCGCCTCGGCCCAGGCGGCCTGGGCGACGGGCGCGGTTTCGGCCTGCGCCTGCAGAAGCCGCGCGGGCAGCCGCGAATGGTGGTCGATGGCGGCGGCGACGGCCAGCGCCTCGGCCCGGGCGGGCATGTCGGAGGGTTGCCCGTCGGTTGCGCTCAGGGCTGAGTCGCAGGCACGCCGCATGTCACCCGACAGGATCACTTCGCGCGCGAGGGTTTTGAGCGTGGCGATCTGCTGGCCGCGGGTAGCAGCGCCGCCGGGGGGCATCTGCGTGCGAGCGTCCCAGGTCAGCAGGTTCGCCGCGCAAAGCAGGTCGTTCACGCGGGCGGTCAGATCCGCGAGGGTCATCCGGCACCTCCGACACCGCCGGTATGCAGGTGACAGGCCACGCCGTGGCCCGGTTCGGTCGGCGCAAGGCGCGGCACCTCGGCCCTGCAGCGCGGGCCAGCGTGCGGGCAGCGCGGGTGAAAGGCGCATCCCGGCGGCGGGTCGAGGGGCGAGGGGATCTCGCCCTTGATCGGATGAAACTGCCGCCGTCCCGTGCCCAGAACCGGGATCGATTCGAAAAGGGCGCGCGTATAGGGGTGTTGCGGCGCCGCGTAGATCCGTTCGGCGGGCGCAAGTTCGACGACGCGCCCCAGATACATGATCGCCACCCGGTCCGAGACATGCCGCACCACGCCCAGGTCGTGCGAGATGAAGAGCGCGGTCAGGCCGAGTTGCTGGCGCAGTTCCAGAAACAGGTTGAGCACCTGCGCCTGGATCGACACGTCGAGCGAGGCGACGGCTTCGTCGAGAACCAGCAGATCGGGTTTCATGGCCAGGGCGCGGGCAATGGCGATGCGCTGACGCTGCCCGCCCGAGAACTGGTGGGGAAGCCGCCCGGCATAGGAGGGCTCAAGCCCCACCCGGCCCAGCAATGCGCGGACCATATCATCGACTTCGGCCCTGGGCACGATGCGGTGATGACGCGGTCCCTCGGCGATGGTCTGGCCCACCTTGATCCGAGGGTTGAGGCTGGCGAACGGATCCTGATGGATCATCTGAACGCGCGTCGTCAACTTTTCGGCCGCGCCGCCCCGGTCGCGCGCAACCGGCTTTCCGTCCAGCGTCACCCCGCCAGCAGACGGCATGTAGATGCCCGAAACGATGCGTCCGAGCGTCGATTTTCCGCAGCCGGACTCGCCGACAATGCCCAGCACCTGGCCTTGCGTGACCTCGAGCGAGACATCGGTCAGCGCATGAACGGTCCGCGTGGCATCGGGGCCGCCAACGGCGTGAAGCATCCGCTCGGCAAGGTTCGGCCGGCGCGTGAAGCGTTTGGAGACGCCGGTGATCTTCAGAAGCGCGCTCATGCGTCCCCCAGCGGGTGGTGACAATGGGCCGAATGCGTGGCCGATCCGACCTCGGGCGGCTCGGTCGCGCAGCGTTCGGACGCGCGCGGGCAACGGATGCGGAACGGACACCCTGAGGGCAGGTTCAGAAGCGAGGGTGTCGAGCCGGGGATCTGCGGCAAGGGTGTGCCCGGCTCGTGCCGTGCGGGGACACTGTCCATCAAGCCGCGCGTGTAGGGATGCAACGGTCGGCCGATCACCGCCTCGGCGGGGCCGCGTTCGACGATGCGGCCGGCATACATGACGCAGATGTCGTCGGCGAGCGACGAGACCACGGCGAGGTCGTGCGTGATCCAGACGATGGCGGTGCCGGTGTCATCGGCGAGCCTGCGCACCTCGGCCAGGATCTGGCCCTGGATGGAGACGTCGAGCGCGGTCGTGGGTTCATCCGCGATGAGGACCGCGGGCTGGTGCAGAAGCGCGATGGCGATTGCGACGCGCTGGCGCATGCCGCCCGAAAGCTGGTGCGGATAGGCGCCGAGCCGCTCTGCGGCGGCGGGAATGCCTACGACCTCCAGAGCCTCGCGCGCCCGGTCCCAGGCAGCGCGCTTCGAGACCGCGTCATGCGCGCGAACGGCCTTCACCATCTGGTCGCCGACGCGCAGGACGGGATTCAGCGTCATCATCGGGTCCTGAAAGACCATCGATACCGCCTTGCCGCGCATCTTGCGCATGGCTTCGGGCGAGAGGCGCCGCAGATCGGTACCGGCCACAAGAACTTTGCCATCCGACACACGGCCCGGCGGATCGACAAGGCCGAGGATGGAGAATCCGGTGACCGACTTCCCCGACCCGCTTTCGCCGACGAGGCCCAGGATCCGCCCTCGGTCGACGGCGAACGAAACGGCGTTCACCGCGGTCACGATCCCGGTGCGCGTCTCGAATTGCGTGGTCAGGCCGCGAACCTGAAGCGCGGCGCTCATCGGTTTTGCCTCGGGTCGAGGACGGTGCGGACCTGGTCGCCCACCAGGTTGATCGCCACCACGGTGATCATCAGCGCGAAACCGGGATAGAGGGAAAGCCATGTGCGATCGGTGTGAATGTAACGGAAACCATTGGAGATGAGTGAGCCCAACGAGGGTTCGGTCAGCGGCAGCCCGACCCCCAGGAAGGAGAGCGTGGCTTCCAGAGCGATGGCGGCGGCGACCTGCACGGTGGCCACGACGATCAGCGGCGGCATCACGTTCGGCAGAAGGTGGCGGAAGAGGACCCGGCGCGTGGGCAGCGGCGTGGAACGCGCGGCTTCGATATAGTCCTTGCGTCGCTCGACGGTGGCTGCGCCATGGGTCGTTCGCGCGAAATAGGCATACTGCGCGACGACGAGCGCCAAAACGATCTGCGCAACCCCGGAGCCCAGCACCGCCACCAGGACCAGTGCCATAAGTATCGCCGGCATCGACAGTTGAAGATCGACGACGCGCATCAGCACCGCCTCGGTCCGACCGCCGAAATAGGCCGCGGTCAGCCCGACCGCGATGCCGACCGTCAGCGCCAACCCGCCGGCGGAAAGGCCGATGATGAAGCTGGTCCGCAAGCCGTAGAGGATGGCCGAGAACATGTCGCGACCGACATTGTCGGTGCCAAGCATATGGGTATAGCCGCCCGATCCGACGGCTCCCGGCCGCAGGAAAGCGTCGCCCCAATCGAGGTTACGCAGATCGTAAGGGTCCTGCGGCGCGACCCATTCGCAAGCGAAGGCCAGGAACAGAAGCGCGGCAATCACCGCCAGCGCCAGAACGGCGACCTTCGAGCGCGCGAAATCCGACCAGAACTCGCCCAGCCGCTGGCGGCGGGTGGTTTCGGCAACGGCCATCACTCTTCTCCCTTCAGACGGACGCGGGGGTCGAGTCGGGCGTAGACGATGTCCACGATGAGGTTGATCAGAACGAAGAGGATGACGACCATCACGAGGTAGGACACCATGACCGGCCGGTCGAGTTGCAGGATCGAGTCGATGATCAGCTTGCCGACGCCCGGCCAGTTGAAGACGCTCTCGGTCACCACGGCGAATGCGAGGGTCGAACCCAGTTCAAGCCCGAAGACGGTGACGATCGGGATGGAGATGTTGCGCAGCACATGGCCGAAGACCACCTCGAGCTCGCTCAGGCCCTGGGCGCGGGCGAACTTGACGTAATCGGCGCGCATGGCCTCGACCATGCCGGCGCGGGTCAGGCGGATCATCAGGCCCATCTTGAACAGCGACAGATTCACGGCCGGCAGGATCACATGCGACCAGCCCTGCGCCGTGGCGAGCGAGGTCGGCACGCCGAGAAACTCGCCCACCGGCCCTCTTCCGCCGGAGGGTAGCCAGCCCAGGTTCACGGCAAACCCCATGATCAGCAGCATGCCGATCCAGAAGGTCGGCACCGAAAACCCGAGGATCGAAAAGGCCATGATCGCCTTGGCCGAGAAGCTTTCGGGCTTGTAGCCGGCCCAGATGCCCAGCGGCACGCCCAGCAGAGTGGCGATCGCCATCGCAACCAAGACCAGTTCCAGCGTCGCCGGCAGGCGTGAAAAGATCAGCGTCGTGACCGGGACGTTGTAGACCATCGACCGGCCCAGGTCGCCCTGGGCGACGTTGGTGACGAAGGTGAAATACTGCTGCCATAGCGGCTGATCGAGGCCGTAGCGCTCGATCAGGGCGTCGCGGATCGCCTGGGTCGCGCCCGGGTCGATCAGAACGTCGATCGGGTTGCCGATTGCATAGACGCCGACGAAGACGATCACCGACATGGCGAAGACCACGAGGACCGATTGCATAAGGCGCTGGAGGATAAAGGCGATCATGGCAACCTGCGGATGAGAAAGCCCCGGCCGGCGAACCGGCCGGGGCAGCAGACTGAGGGTGGATCAGTCGTTGACCGGCGTGATCTTGTAGGCGAGCGTTTCCTGATCGACGCGCGGGGTGAAGGTCAGCGTCCCGGCTTGCGACGCCCAGACCGTCTGCAGGATAACCGTGGGGATCAACCCGCGGTCCTGCATGACGATGTAGGACGCTTCCTCGTAGAGTTCGCGCCGGGCATCGTCGTCCAGGTTCTCGCGCGCCTGCTGGAAGAGCGCGTCGAACTCGGCGTTCGAATAACCGGTGCGGTTGAACGCGCCGAGGCCAAGGTCCGCATCCTTCGTGTGCAGAAGCGATCCGTAGGTGTAGGAGGCCTCGCCGGTCAGCGTGCCCCAGGCGGACATCGCCAGCGAGTATTCCTCGCGCGCCGCGGCCGGGAAGAAGACCGTGCCGTTGAGCGCCTGTGCGTTGACCGTCAGCCCCAGCCGGGACCACATCTGCGCCAGGGCTTCGCAGACGACTGAATCGCCGGGGACGCGATTGTTGGTGCAGGTGAAGTCGATCTCGAAACCGTCGCCGTAGCCGGCTTCGTCCAGCAGGCGACGCGCCTCGTCGAGGTTGTACTCGCGCGCGCCCATCCGGTCGGTGTAGCCGAAGAATCCCTCTGGCATCAGCTGCGTGGCAGGCGTGCCGAGACCTTCAAGGACCACCCGCACCAGCGTCTCGCGGTCGATGGCAAGGTCCAGTGCGGTACGCACGCGCAGGTCCTGCAGCGGGTTCTCGTCGATCTCCTGACCGTTGACACGAACCTTCTGCGGCAACTCATCCCTCACGACCGGCGCCACGTTGAGGATGTAGACTGAATCCGCCACGAAAGTGTCGAGCGCGGGGTTGTTCTGCATCGTCAGATAGTCGGACGCCGGGACATAATTGATCAGATCGACCTGGCCCGAGCGCAGCGCGGCGACGCGGGCGGCGTCGTCCGGAATCTCCCGGCGCACCACGCGCTCCCAATGCGGCTGCTCGCCCCAGTAGTCATCGAAGCGCTCCAGCACCAGATCGCCCTGAGGCTGCCAGCTGACGAAGCGATAGGGTCCGGTGCCGATGGCGGCGGAACCGGCGTTGAATTCCTCGTTGCCGACATCCATCCCGATCGACGCGGGCACGACGAAGAGACGGATGAAATCGTTCGGCAGCGAGGGCGCGGTTCCAATGGTGTGGACGTGAACGGTGTAGTCGTCGATCACCTCGACGGATTCCACCGATTTGGTGTAGATGGTCATCGACATCGGCCCGGTGACTTCCGGGATGCGCTCGATAGAGAACTTGACGTCTTCGGCGGTCAGCTCGGTTCCGTCGTGAAATTTCACGCCTTCCCGAATCTTGAATTCCCAGGTGGTCGGGCCAATCGGCTCCCAGCTGGTGGCGAGCGCGGGCTCGAGTTGCAGGTTCTCGTCAACGCCGACGAGCGTGTCGAAGATGTGGCGCAACGCTTCGGCTTGGCTGCCGAGTGTCGACCAGTGCGGGTCAATCGAATCCGGCCCGGCACGCAGGCCGATGGTCAGATCCTGCGCCACGGCGGGCAAGGCTGCCCCCGCCATGATCGCCAGCGCCGCTACTCCGGCGCGCAGGGAATGGAAAGTCATGTCTACCTCCGCTTGTCCGCCAAGTGTTATGCTTGACTGGAACACTATGGCTGGATTCGGATGCCGGTCAAGCTGTTTTGCGTAATATACTGCTGAAATCAACGCATTTCACGCAATAAATGCTCTTGCTGTATAAAGTGTATTCATGCATTGATACGGAATGTCCCGGTCCAGACCGCCCCTTGATGATGCCCTGCGTCCGATCGTTACCGCGATCGATCGGACTTCGGTGATCCCGTTATCGGTGCAACTGCGCGGTGCGCTGGAGTTCGGAATCGCCTCGGGCGAACTGCCCGCTGGAATGCGCCTGCCGTCGGTCCGGGCGCTGGCGCGCATGTTTGGCCTCTCGCCGGTGACGGTAGCGGGGGTATATGCCACATTGCGTGACGCCGGCCTGATCGAAAGCCGGGTGGGTGCTGGGAGCTATGTTGCGTCCGGCCGCTCCGACATGGCGCCTGAACTGCAGAAGCACCGCGATCTGCAAGGCCGCATCGCTGACCTGATCCGCCTGGGCGCCGAACTGGGCCTTTCGCCTAGCGATCTGGCCGCGAGGATCGCCAGCGGTAGCGGGCTGATCGCCAGTCACGGGCTGCGCATCGCGGTCGTCAGCCATTTCGCCGGAACGACCGAAAGCTATGCACGGGCGCTTGCCGCCCACTCGGGCCCCGGGGATGCGGTTTTCGCCGCGACATTCGATGCGCTGAAGGCGGGCGCCCCGCTGGATGCCGATCTGGTGGTAACGCCCCGTAACCTGGTCAGCGATGCAAGCCTTCTCTGCCCCCACCTACCGGTGGTCGGGCTGACCTTCATTCCGGATGAAGCGACTCGAGTTGGCCTGGCCGCACTGTCACCGGAAGCGCGGGTTCTGGCGGTGTCGTATTTCCCGCACTTCCTGCCCCTGATGAAGGCCGGCCTGCAGCGTTTCGCGCCGCATGTGCTGGAGATGCAGGTGCTGGTGCGCGACGACCCCGAACTTGGGGCCGCGGCCGCGACGACGGACGTGTTGATCTACGCATCGGGTGCGGACTACTTGGTTGAACGCCTGGTCGGCACGCAAACGGCGCTCGAATACCTGCATACGCCTGACCCGCGCTCGATCCGCGACGATTTCCTGCCCGCGCTCAACGCGCGGCGCGCTGAACTGATGACCCAACGAGGGGGAAATGATGCGGATAAGCGACTGCAACTGGTTTGAGATCGAAGAGTACCTGAAGCATGACGACCGCTGCATTCTGCCCTTGGGCAGCACCGAACAGCACGCCTATCTCAGCCTCTCGGTGGATTCGATCCTGGCCGAGAAGATGGCGGCAGACGCCGCCGAGCCGCTGGGCGTGCCGGTCTTTCCGGTCGTCGCCTACGGTTTGACCCCCTATTTCATGGCTTTTCCGGGCTCGGTCTCGCTGCGGCTCTCCACCTATGCGGCATTGGTGCGGGACATCCTCGACAGCCTTTACGACACCGGCTTCCGCCGAGTGCTGATCGTCAACGGGCATGGCGGCAACAGCCCCGTCCAGCCCGTCACCATGGAATGGATGGCCGACCGTTCGGGCGCACGCGCGCGCTTCCATAACTGGTGGAACGCTCCCGCCACCTGGGCCAAGGTGCAGCAGATCGACCCGCAGGCCAGTCAT
>CAZKSE010000006.1:0-36077 GCA_964555305.1 uncultured Rhodobacter sp.
GTGGGTCAGTTCTCGGTGACAATGCCGGGTCAGTTCTCAGTGACAATCAACAGCCTATCGGGTCTTGTCCTCCCGCCCGGGCGATCCGCTGGGGTCTCTCCGCATGGACCCGCTCCGCGTCCCCGCCGCCGATTGCCTGCACCTGTTCAAGCCGCTCGCCGCGGGCCAGCTGCGCGGGATCACCTGGCTTGCACCGGTGCTGCTGCGGCTGCACGAGCTCGACCAGTTCGAGGATGCGGCGCTGGTAAAGGCCAAAGTCGCGGCGCTGTTCACCGGCTTCATCACCGATCCGGACGGCACCGCGGGCGGGCTTTCTGGCACCAACACCGGCGGCGCGCTGACGGTCGGTATGGAGCCCGGCAGCCTGATCCCTCTGCCGCCAGGCACCGACATTCGCTTTTCGAACCCGACCGAGCACGACGCCTACGCGCCCTTCGTGAAGAACCACCTCCGCGCCGTCGCGGCCGGGCTCGGCCTGCCCTACGAGCTGGTCTCGGGCGACCTGGAAGGCGTCACCTATTCCTCGATCCGCGCGGGACTCATCGAGTTCCGCCGCCGCGTCGAGCAGCTGCAACACAACGTCGTCGTGCACCTGTTCTGCCGCCCGGTCTGGGAGCGGTTCGTGCGGCTCGCAGTGCTGAGCGGCGAGCTGCCCGCGCGGGACTTCGACCGGAACCCGGACGCCTACCTCGGCTGCGAATGGTTGCCGCCGAAGTTCGACTACGTCGATCCGATGAAGGACGTGCAGGCCGAGATCATGGCGATCGGCGCGGGGCTCAAGAGCCGGTCCCAGGCGATCTCCGAGCGCGGCTACGACGCCGAGCAGGTGGATGCCGAGATCGCCTCCGACCGCGAGCGCGCACAAGGGCTGGGGCTCGCCTTCAGCCAGACAGCTGCGCCGCAGCAGAAGGAGGCCGCAGATGGCTGACACAGCGACCATCCCGGCACCGACGCGCTCAGACGTCGGGAATGACAACGTTTGCCTTCTGACCCGCCGCGCGACGCTGGCGCCGGCGACCGCCGATCCGGAAGCCCGCACCGTCGAGGTGGTCTGGTCCACCGGCGCGCCCGTGCGCCGCCGCGACATGGCGGGGCAGTATGTCGAGCGGCTGAGCCTCACTCCCGAGGCGGTGGACCTATCGCGCCTCGAAGGCGCCAGCGTCCTCGATGCACACCGCCAGACAGCCGTCCGCGACGTGCTGGGCTCCGTGCGCAGCGCCGCCGTGGACGGCAAACGTGGGACGGCGCTGATCCAGTTTTCGGCCCGGCCCGAGGTGGAGCCAGTCTGGCAGGACGTGCTGGCCGGCATCCTGCGCCATGTCTCGGTCGGCTACTCTGTCGAGGAGTGGGCCGAGACCACCGAGAGCGGCGCACGTGTGCTGACCGCCGTGCGCTGGACGCCCCACGAGATTTCCCTGGTGCCGACGCCCGCTGATCCCGGCGCCCACATTCGCATGGAGACAGAGATGACCGACATGACCACCAATTCCCCCGCGGCGCAGACCCGAAACAGCTGCGTTGACACCGACAACGCAGGTGGCCGCATCGCAACTAGCGTTGCCGCCGGAAACTCTAGTCGGACCCGCGCCGAGGCCAATGCCGAGATCCGCTCCATCGCCCGCATCGCCGGGCTGGACCAGTCCTGGATCGACAGCCAGATCGACGGCGGCGCCGATCCCGACACCGCGCGTCGCGCAGCCTTCGAGGCGCTGGCGAAGCGATCCGCGCCTGCGATCCGCACCGAGCAGGTTCGCGTCGAGATGGGCGAAAGCCAGGACGACCCCGCGCTGCGCGCCCGGCAGATGGGCGAGGCGCTCTATGCCCGGATCAACCCGCGCCACGAGCTCTCCGAGCCCGCCCGGCGCTACGCCTATGCCACGCCCGTGGACATGGCGAAGGAACTGCTGACGCTGCGCGGCGAGTCCACAATGGCGCTGTCGCCCGCGAGCCTCGTTACCCGTGCGCTGCACACCACATCGGACTTCCCGATCATCCTCGGGGACACGGTGGGCCGCGTCCTGCGCGACGCCTATCAGGCCGCGCCCTCGGGCATCCGCCGCCTCGGCCGCCAGACCACGGCGCGGGACTTCCGCGCGGTGAACAAGATCATGCTGGGCGAGGCGCCGCTGCTGGAGAAGCTGAACGAGCACGGCGAGATCAAGGCCGGGACCATGGCCGAGGCGCGCGAGGCCTACAAGGTCGAGACCTGGGCCCGGAAGATCGGCATCACCCGGCAGGTGCTGGTCAACGACGACCTCGGCGCTTTCGCGGACCTCGCCCGCCGCATGGGTCAGGCCGCCGCCGAGACCGAGGCGCGCATCCTCGTGACCCTCCTCGAGGCGGGCAGCGGGAATGGCCCCACGATGTCGGACGGCAAGACGCTGTTCCACGCGGACCACGGCAACAAGGCGGGCACCGGGGCGGTGATCTCCGATGCCACGCTGTCCGCGGCCCGGCTGGCGCTGCGCACGCAGAAGGGCATCGAGGATCGCACGATCCGGGTCACGCCCCGCAACCTGCTGGTCCCGCCCGCGCTGGAGACCACGGCCGAGAAGTGGCTGGCCAGCATCGCGCCTGCGACGGCCGCGGACGTGAACCCGTTCTCCGGGTCGCTCTCGCTGGTGGTCGAGCCACGGCTGTCGAGCGCGACGCGCTGGTACGTCATCGCCGAGTCCGGCGAGATCGACGGGCTGGAGTTCGCCTATCTCTCGGGCGCAGAAGGCCCGCAGGTCGAGAGCCGCTCGGGCTGGGATGTGGACGGCGTAGAGATCCGGGTGATCCTCGATTTCGGGGCGGGCTTCATCGACCATCGGGGCTGGTTCATGAACGCGGGCGCGTGAGCATGGCCGACCTCGCCCAACTCACCGCCTGGCGGGACGCCCTGATGGCCGCGCGTTATCGGGGCGTCCGCACCGTCGAATACGACGGCAAGCGCGTCACCTACGCGAGCGACGGCGAGATGGCCGCCGCGCTCGCTGACCTCAACCGACAGATCGCAGGGGCGACCGACCGCATCTCGGTCGTCCGCATCCTATCCTCGAAAGGGCTCTGAACCATGAAGACCTACATCCAGAACGGCCACGTCATCACCGTGCCCACGCCCACGGGCGGCATTGCCTCGGGCCAGGGGCTGATCGTCGGGAGCATCTTCGGCATCGCCGCCTACTCGGCCGCCGAGGGCGATCCCGTCGAACTGGCCACCA
Source organism: uncultured Rhodobacter sp. (assembly GCA_964555305.1). Taxonomy (GTDB): domain Bacteria; phylum Pseudomonadota; class Alphaproteobacteria; order Rhodobacterales; family Rhodobacteraceae; genus Pararhodobacter. Next base: position 3,204 of record CAZKSE010000006.1, read on the forward strand.
CCGGCGTCTACAAGCTGCCGAAGGCCACCGCCGCCGTGCTGGCGGTCGGCGCGCGGGTGGCGTGGGATAACACAGCCAAGCAGGTCAACACGCCCGGCGCTGGGCGCTTCCCCATCGGCATCGCCACCGAGGCCGCAGGGAACGGGATCACCACCATCGCCGTTCGGCTGGATGGGATCGCTACCGCGGCGGCGTGATTAGCGCCAAGGCGGATGTTGCAGTCTTCAACATCGACCCTATGCTGAGCATCCGGGGCGCGTTTCAAACGGAAACATGCCCCGGCTCCTGATCGCTAGCGGTCATGTGGCACTTTGAAGTGGGTGATCCCAAAAGGGACACCCGAAGGGCAAGCGATATGCCAGAGCCAATAAGATGGGACTGGAGCGACCCGAAGAGGCAACGCGAACTCACATCGGTCGAGGACCACATCCTCTGGACCTACGCAATGCTGAGCGTCTCGCGGCAGATGATGAAATCTCGGAGCAGCGGAAAGCCAGACCGGTTCCCAGCAGGCCGGAGCAAGTGGGCCAACATCGAGATGACAAAGTACCAGCGGCGGACTCGAAACATCTCGACCCTTGATCGCGACGATAGACTGGCACAGGACGGTCTCAGGGTCTGCGCCCACTGCGGCACCACGGCGCCGGAACTCCAGTGGGATCACCTCATCCCGCGCAGCAAGCTCGTCGGCGAGTATATTGCACTCAACCAGGTCCGGTCCTGCCCGCGCTGCAACATGAGCCGCGGCAATAGGGATCTGATGCTGTGGCATCGACGGAACCAGACTTTCCCTGCTCTGGGCGTGCTGCGCAGGTATCTCAAGCTCTGCTATTTCTATGCAAAGCAGGCCGGTTGCCTGGGCGATCCGGCATGCGATGCCGTCCAGAGCGGCTTGCCCTTTGATCCTCGGCATCTACCGCGGAAATTCCCAGGGGTGGAAGCTCTCGTCTGGGACTATGCGCATCCGGAAGCTGAAACGCGCCCCCCGCGCTCGCAATCGGGAACGCTCCATCCGTGACACGAACATCTATGGAACACCCACGCCGCCGCGTGTCGCATCCGTGTTGCACGGAGGAATCGGGTCTGATCGTAAGCCTTTGGAATCTTTGGGGAGCGGTCGGGACCGCCTTGCAACACGGCGCGACACGCAAAAGCCGCCCGTAGGGCGGCTTAAGTCTTTGATATCTTGTCGGAAAGTTTGGTTGCGGGGGTAGGATTTGAACCTACGACCTTCAGGTTATGAGCCACAATCCGTTGAATCTAAGGATTCTTTTCTCTTCAAGCACTTAGGCGACAAGCCTTTGAATGCACAAAGTTCTTCGCCATGGTTGGCCGGATTTCGGCGGCTTTCAACGTCGGCCAGTGTCCCCAAAACTGTAAGCGGTGCGTGGCGGTGTTCAAACTTTCAACCGTCTCCGCAATGTCAGATAATTTCAGAAGATTTCGACCTGCTTCATTGGCTGCCTACATGCGCTGTCAATCGCCTCAAAGAATATCCTCTTATTTCAACCATCTGACGCTATGCTCGTCCGCTCGCGGAGAAAAAAAACACCAAATTTGCCGCCCCGCCTCGCAGGCAGAAAAATCACTATTGCCGGGGCTAGGGTCGATTTCCGGGTTCCGGATCTGTTGGCAGGAGTTCCCAGTACAGAGGGTCACGGTCTATCAAGGTCTCAGCGCCAAGTGGTGTTTGACCGGAGAGATCGCTGGAAAAGCGCACGTCAGAGACACCGGGGGTTAAAACGACCCGCACCGCTGGAATTGCGCGTAGATCGAAGAACAGCATCGAACTTTCCGCAAGGCGCGCATCGAACGTGACGGCGAGCGACTCGGCAAGGCTTGTGCCGAGCGTCGCCGCCACGATCTCGTGAAGCTTCAGCAGAAGGTCCTCGTCCGCGGCAATCCGCGCCTCTATGCCTTCAATCATGTCTGCGAGCGCGAGCCCACCCGGAACGCGCTCTACCATAAGCGAAGCAACAACGGCATCGGTGCCGGGCGGCGGATTACACTGCTCATAGGAGAAGGTGTGCTGGCGCAGTCTGCCCGTGCTGGTCTTCACATCCAGCCGAATGTCACCCACCGAGAAGTCAAACCGCGCTGCGTCATCAATCCGCCAGGCGGTTACAGCGCGGAGGGGATTGCGGCTTCGTGAGATCAAGAAGAGTTCGCCAAACAACCCGTTCAGCGATCTGACGGGCGGTCTTCTTATGCTCTGGAATATCGACGCAAGCCGCTGCACGGCGCTGGCAAGAGCGCTCCGCGATGGCGAGTCCCCCAGATGGCGCATAATGATGTCGCACACTGCGAGAAAGTAGCGGATCGTCTCGCGCTCGCCGGACCGGCATCGCGCGACTGTGAAGGTGCCGTCACTAGCATGGCCGCTTGCGTCCGTGATCCGGCAGCGCAGCTCAAACTGCGCGTCTAGGGACTCCAGCCGGATCGGCGGGGGCGCGCGTCTGCTGGCGTCAGATGTGCTTACGAGAAGGCAAGCCCTTCCTCCTGTGTCCTTGCCGACAAAATAGCATTGGAATCCGGGAACCGGTCTGACTGCAAAGAGTGCCGCACCTTCTTGGTCGACGGCGGGAACCGTTAGCCCCTCAAAAATGCCGACTAGTTCCACCGTCATGCATTTTGTCCAGGCTGGTCCTGATTAATCCATGCAACCCCAAGCCGTGCGGGCACCCAAACCACCAGTACGGGGATGTTGTCGGCAATGATCGGGCCGGTCTGCTCGCGTCGCAAATCCAATGTGTGTATCTGCACGTTCACCACGTCATCCTCGCGAATGTCGCGGTCTCCGGGGTAGATTTCGCCACGGCGCTCGCGTGGCCATTGCGGGTTGGCACCCTGATACAAGTTGATGATCGCGCCGTTCTCATCAACGGAGCGTCTGCGCCGGGAGCCGGGACTCATCCGGTACACCGTGCAAAGCTCGTCAGGGTCCTGCTCAAGTGCGCGGCTGAGTTGCAGGAGTAGTCCGGTAATCTGTTGCGAATCACGGGAGCTGGTGATGCGCATGGGAATAAGGAGTTGTTCCATCACGGCCCGCAGTGACAGTCCCGAGGCAACCAGGTGGCGCTGTTCGTCCGTTCTGTCCGCGTGACCCTCATCATCGTCAAAGCGGGTCGCCGCGATAAAGTCGGCGACGGTCTGACGGTTAGCACGAATGACCTCGTCTGCCGCCAAGACAACACGCGGAGCAACCCAGCTATCGGAAAAGCGCCCGCGGATGTAGTCGAACTCCAGGACGTTGTTCCGGCAGGGCCGAAGCGCGTTGTCCAGTACGAAAGCCCGTTTCCAGTCGTTAAGGGTACGCCCGCTGTCGCGGATCTGTTCGAGTTGGGCGCGCATGTCCTCTTCGTGCTCGACATAGCGCTGGAACGCGCGGTGTGTGCCCTGCTCCAGATAGACGCGGCAAAAGCCGAGATAGTCCCGCTTGTAACCGAAGAAGCGGGCGCGCTGCTGAACCGTATCGGCATTGCCGACGCCAATGCCGCGCGGCATGTAGGTGACGGTCAAGCCCTCTACTGTGAATCCCCGGTCCATGGCCTGCCCGCCAACCAGAATCCAGCCATAGACGCTGCGCCAGTCAACCGGCGGCGTCCTGCCTCCACGCGCATTGACCTCAAGTATGCGGGTACTGCGAAAGGCAAAGCGCAACGTCGGCGCAAGGTCCTCAAATGGCGGCAGTCCCCCGTCGACGGTCTCGGCAAGATCGATATAGGCGGTGCGCAGTTCGTCCAGGAGTTCCAGCTTGTCGGGGTCGGCATCTGGCAGGCTCAGAATGCGCTTCCATTCTTCGAATATGTCACGCACCCAGTTGTAGTATTCCTGGTGCTGCGCAGTCCGGTGCGAGGGATGCACCAGCATGGACCGGTTGCCCCTATTTCCGCCTTGATGAAGCCCCGCCGCTACACCGACCATGAAGATACGCAGCGCTTCCAAGAGCGAATCCGGTGGTTCTGTGAGGGGGTTGGCGTTGGTCGGCACATCCGCGGGCGGAATCGTCCTAACAAGATTTTGATTGTTCGCGAAGAAATCTCGACCGCCGACATAGGCCTCACCGGGTGTCAGAACCTCAACGAAGTTCGGCGAAAGCGAGTCCACGATGCTGACGAGCAGCGGGGCCTGCGGGGTGGCAGTATATTGGACATAGCTGTGAAGGGGCAGCGCATCGCGCATTTCCATCAGGCGCGAATAGGTGCTGCTCTCCTCGCCCTGTGCAACTTCTGTGTTGAGGCTGGCCTGGTCGGCTTCATCATCAATGATAAGCACCGGAACTTGGTTCATTCCCACCGCTTGCAGCAGGGCGGTAAGATTGCCAAGGCGTTGATGATGCTTGAGCACAGTTACCAGTACGGTCATCTTGTAATCGTCAGGCGTCCCCGGATCTCGCCAGGCTTCGAAGACATCTCGCAAGGTCTGGACGGTTGAGTCATCTTGCTCGGGATTCAGGAAGGGTATCCAGCCCCGCGCCCGGCCTGAGTCATCAAGGCGCAAGTCGCGGCGCACGCGCCCGGTCGATTGTTCGAGAAGTGGGTTGGACGTTCCGGCGATGATGATGACCATCTGGAAGCCGTTATCACGGGCCAGAGCAGCGACCGCCTCGAATGACATGGTTTTGCCGCTCTGCACGTAGCCTACGACGAGCCCCGTTTCGTGACCGTTCGCATCAGAAGGAGAAATGCCACGCCCAAGAATGGAAGCGGCAGCGCCACAGACGTCATCGCGGCTTTGCTCGGGCACAACGTGACCAAGGAAGTCCTGTGTCTCGGGGCCGACCGCGGGCTGCCAGCGCGCGCCCGGAGCACCTCCTGCGACAGGCTGTACAATCAGAGGTGCATCATCGGTCATCGGTCACCTTTGGGTGCTAGGCATCGGAAAGTGCGTTTCGAACAATATCGTTCACATTGCGGCGAATGGTTCCGGCGTTGCGCACCCCGGAATCGCGGGCGACAACCTCCGCCAAAGCTAGAGCCGCAGCAACGCGGAGTAAGGCCTCCACATCTTCACTGTCCGTCTGCGCAAAACGGACCATGAAGGGATGAACAAGGGACACCCTGATATCAAGATTCCGGGGCTGCTCAGTCGACGCGGCAACGTCGCTAAATGCAAGCCACTGGCTCTCCGCAGGATCTTCCGTCAACTCGATATTGATGCGCCAGTCTTTGTCGCGAAAGCGGATATCGAACTGCTTGCGCGCGAGGGTTCCCGCATGGGGCTGTTCTTCATCCGGCGCGTCGACAGGCGGGGCATCGGAAATCGCGGGCAAGGCTGCCGGTAGTCGCTCTGCTATGGCACGTGCTGTGTTGTCGATTGCTTGTGTCGCAGCCGCCAGGACAGTCGCGCGTGCCTCCCGTGCACGGTAGCCTTCGGCCTGCTTGAGCAAGGGCAATTCTTCGCTGTCGAGGTGCTCGCGCAGCAATTCGAGGAAAGGCTGCTCATTCTCGTCCCAGCGAAATCCGTCCTTGGTGTGGCTGACCTCGAAGCCGTCAAGATGGAGTTCGCCAAACAGGCGCTGGTAGCGATAGCTGTTTGAACTGCCGAAGATATACGCGGGCCGGTAGCCTTCGTCGCCGCTGCCTTCAATTACGCGCCCGCGCCGGAACAAGGAGAATCCCGCCTTCGCGGTATTGGCAGTCTCGCGCAGTGCTGCGAAGCCGTGGACGGACAGTCCGTCCCCAAAATCGAAGGCCAGGTCCTTGCGCCAAAACCGTACCGGACCTTCTTTCTCACGAAAATACGGGGCGTTCAGAACAGGCGGCTCCTGCGGTACAAGCGGATCACGGCCAAGTCGGAGTTCCAAGGCACCTTCGCGGATGAAGACGCGGTAGATGTCGGTCAGATGTTCCTTGAGCTTGCCGACCGTGCGTCCAACGGGAACATGGAATATGTTCTCTAGCACGATCTCGGTGTAGTGATGGTCGGCCTCCTCCGGTTCTTCATGGATGTCGAGTTCTTCGATTTCATCATTGACGATGTTGGCGATCTCAAAGCGCACGGTACGCGCGACCGTCTCCCCGAATGCCGAAGTGCGTACAGACCACTGTGGCGCGAACCAGCATGCGGCGCTTTTCATGCCCATGCCAAACTCGGCCAGCCCGGACCTGTCGGGCGGTATGGCAGCCGGGCGAAATGCGCGGCTAAAGTCCGCAATGGCTATTCCCGCTGCGTTGTCGCGAATCGAGATGCGGGCAGGTGTAGCAGTGTCGATATCGATGCTGACAACAAGCTTGAAGTCATCGCCGTGATGTGCGCGCAGCGCTTCTCTATGTCGCGAGAAGCTCTCGACCGCGTTGTCCACGAACTCAGCGAGCGCATACCAAGGCTTGTAGTTTAGATGCCGCAATACAGCGAGGACACTTACGCCGGGGCGAATATCAACTTTGTTGGCCGCCAAACTTGGGTTCCTTCCATTTCTGCATGCGTTCAGGCCGCGGAGATGAGCGCTGCAAACTCCGGCTCCCGTTGTGCGTTTGGCATCGATGAAAGTTCGGTTGCTTCGTCTTCGCCTGAAGGACCTGACAACAGTTGGCTGGCGATGGCGCGCACCACATCAACATTGACCGCATTGCCAAGCGCCTTGAAGGCAGCGGTCTGTGCCTCTGGTAGATGCTCCAGATCTCCCATGCTTTGCAGGCGGCTGCATTCGCGGGTCGTCATGTAGCGGCGCTCCCAGGCGATGACGGGCACCTGACTGGTGGTCATGGCGACAAGGGAAGGCGCAGTTGCAGGACGCTTTACGCGGATACCCGAGGCGCGAAACTGGATAACGTAGTCCCAGAGGGAGCGTTTTTCGCCTTTGCAGTTCCATTCGAATTTCTGGAAGCTCGGCGCGAAGCCGCGAACGCGGGGGAGCCAGTCATCGATCCAGTGCTTGTGCCGTATGTAGAGGTCACGGTTCTGCCGGATGAAGTCGATCTTCCACTTGGGAAAGGCACCGTGCGCGTCGCGGGCGTAGGCGGGTAGCGCAGACACGGTTTCATACTCGGACAAGCCGCGCAGTGTCTCTCCGAAACTGCCCTTGTACGATCCTATCTGCGCGTATCCGATGCCGTAGGGCGAGTGCTCGCGATAGGGATAGGTTGCTCCGAATTCCATCGCCCAAATCGGGAAAGAGGGAAGCTGCTCGTCCGCCGGGAAACGGTCAAGGAACTCTTGCCAGGCTTCCAGATAGCTGATGAAACTGTCCGGCAGCGCTCGCGCATCGGGCGGATTTTCATCAAGCACCTTGTAGATGGAAAGGTCGGCATCAGCGTGCGGCACCGGCCATGTGAAATCCGCAAGACCGCCGCGCCGTCCGACAATGAACGCGCGCTCGCGAATTTGCGGCACGCCAAACTGGTGGGGTGATAGCATCCCGTCATCGACGCTGTATCCTGCCAGCCGCAGGCGATGAACGATCGTTCGCCACGTTCGGCCGTGCCTGTGCCGGACAAGGTTAGGGACGTTCTCAATAATGAAGTATTGCGGCTTGTGCAGTCGCAGGATGCGGATGACGTAATCGATCAGATCGCCCCATTGGGGGCACTCAAAACCCTGCTGACCTCCGGCTTTCGAGAACGGTTGGCAAGGAAACCCTGCGCAAAGGATATCATGTGCGGGGACAGCGGACAAATCGAGGGCGCGAATATCGCCGTGCGGTCTGATACCGAAATTCTTCTGATAGAGAGAGGCTAGATAATCGTCTCGCTCGCAGGCAAATACGCACTCATGCCCGAGGGATTCAAGAGCAATATGAAAGCCGCCTAGTCCGGCGAACAAGTCTATAAAACGAAGGCTCTGCATGTTAATCGATGTCCAGCTTTAGTTGCTGACCTCTGTTCTCATCAAGAAAACGAAGAAGGGCGTATCTGACGGTGTATTGAAGGGTGAGCGGCGGGCGTTGCGACGCAGCAATTTGCTTTAGCTCCTCATAAGCAGAGGCTTCCAGTGAAATGGTAAAGCGGTGCATCTCGGATTTGCCGGGGCCGGACATGGTCGCTCCTTGTGCATCTTGATGCCATGCTACACGGGCCTGCACCAGATTGCACCAACCCAATCGCAGTCTCAGCGTTGATTTCAGCGCTGAGTGGTGTTCGCTGACCACACCCGAAATTGCTGCACCTGAGAATGGACGGCAGGTTCGGAAAAGTCGCACCGCGGCGGGACGGTTCCTGACGAACGGCAGGGGCCGACAATGGCTCAAAGTCGACCCGCCGCCACGGCGGAGGGGTGGAACTAAGAAGATTCCGCAGCGCGGATTTTGCCTCGAAACTTCCGTGATTCGCACCCACCCGCGCTGGGCGCTCAGGCCAAGCCATTGACACTACTGTGCGGATTTCGCCTCCGGCTTCAACTCCACCTTCCGCCTGTTTTCCGCCCCCTGCCCCGTGATCTGACTTGATAGAGGCGCGGATCCACGCCTGTGTCCATCGGGAAAGGAGGCCGGATACATGGCCAGACGAGTGAAACTGAGCGAGAAGATCCTGCGGGACGCCGAGCCTGTTGAAGGCAAGAGCTACCAGATCTTCGATACCGAAATCCTCGGCCTCGCCGCGAAGGTCCAGTGCTCGGGGACGCGCACTTTCACGCTGGATTATCGCTTCGCCGGCCGCCAGCGCCGCATGACGATTGGGCGCTGGCCGGAGTGGAGTGCGACCGCCGCGCGCGACCGCGCCCGCGAACTGCGCCGCATGATCGACGAGGGGCAGGATCCGCTGTCGGCCAGGGAGGGGCTGCGCGAGGCGCCGCGCGTGCGTGACATGATCGACCGCTACATCCGCGAACACCTGCCCAGGCTTTCGCCGGCGAATGCCGGTGATCAGATCGCCATGCTGCGCAAGATGGTCGAACCGGCCTGGGGCAATCGGCTGGTGACCGACATCACCAAGTCCGATATCGCAAAGTTCCTCGATTTCGTGGCCGAGGGCCGGCCACGCCCCTGCAAGCAGCAGCCGCGGAACAGGGCCCGCAAGCTTCAGGGCCACAAGCCCACGCCGATCCGCGCCAACCGCGTCGGGGAAATCCTGCGCAAGATGTTCACGCTGGCCATGGAGTGGGAATGGCGCGCGGACAATCCGGCGCAGGGCTTCCATCGCCGGATCGAGCATGCCCGCGAGCGGTTTCTCAGCCCGGAAGAGCTGACCCGGCTTGCCGCTGTCCTCGACAAGGCCGAGGACCAGCGCGCCGCCTCGATCCTCCGCATGTGCATGCTGACCGGCGCGCGCGTCGGCGAGGTGCGCACCGCGCGTTTTGAGCAGTTCAATCTCGATTACGCGATCTGGTCCAAACCGGCCTCGACCACGAAGCAGCGCAAGATCCACCGCGTGCCGATCTCGCAGGAGGTGGTCGCGATCGTGCGCCAGCGCCGGCTCGTGGTGCCGAGCGGCAATCCATGGCTCTTCCCCGGCGACGCCATCGGCAAGCCCGTGCGGGAAATCCGCCGCTTCTGGATCAAAGTCCAGAAGAACGCGGACCTGCCGGATGTGCGCATCCACGACCTGCGCCACACCTTCGCCTCGCTGCTGGTCTCGGGTGGCGCCTCCCTCGAAATCATCGGCCGCCTTCTGGGACACAGCCAGATGCAGACAACCCAGCGCTACGCACACCTCATGGAATCGCCGCTGCGTGCGGGCGTGGACAGCGTGGCGAGCATCTTCCGCCCACGCCCGCAGCTTGTTCATGATGCCGACAAGGATAAACGCTCGGCCTGAGCGGTGGGCCTCACTTTCCGCCGCGCAGAATGCGCCAGATCATGCTGATGCGTTTGCGGATCGTGCTGTCCTCCGGAACCTTGCCCGACTGTGAGTTGCGCACGAACCATTCCTGTGCCTCTCCCACCAGCGTGGCCTGGCTTTCGGGCAGCCCCTCGTCGTTGATGCGTTTGAAGAGCCAGGCATACATCGCGTCCCAGTCATAACGCGGCGCGGCGCCCGCGGTACTGGCACTCCGGCGCAGGAGATCACGCTCGTCCTCATAGCGCTGCACGTCCTGGCCCGGCACCAGCAGATCCGTGCCGCGGATCGGCACCCCCTCGGCCGGGTCGGTGATGTATATCCACTCGCCGCCTTCATAGGGCGCGATCCGTCGCAGCGTTGCCGCCTCATCACTGGGCCCGGAGCGGCGAAACATCGGCAGCATGTCGGCGATATTGATCCGTACCAGCCCGCCGATGCGCTGGTGCCCGCTGCTGACCGGCGGGATCCCCGTCACCACGCGCAGCTGCCCCAGGATGGCCGCATCCACCACCCGGTGCATCGTGCATTCCCAGCGGTTAGCCAGCTCCATGATCGAAAAGAAAGCACTCGTCGAGGCAGTCATCTTTGTTCTCCTGTCTCCTGCCACCACAACGTCAGCCGCACATGCTTCTCTCCGCACTGCCAGCGACAAACGCGGGCAATGCGCCGCCGGCCGGGCGCCTCGGGCGCGCAGGTGGGTGGATTGCGAGAACCATGTGCCAGGGGAGCGCGAGAATCGCCCCGGCCGACACCCGCAGTAGTTGCAAAACCCTTGCGGCAAATGCACTAGGCAGGGCGTAAAATTCTGGCATGGCCGCGCATGACCTATGTTCCCTTCACCAAGACCATGGAGCTGATGCGCCTTGCCGACATGGCCGCTGCACGCGCCGAGGGTGTCAGCCTTCAGGACATCGAAGCGAGCTTCGGGGTGAACCATCGCAGCGCGCAGCGCATGGCGCGGGCGCTGGAGACGGTGTTCACGACCGTGAGCGTGCGCGTGGACGAGAACCGCCGGAAATGGTGGTCCCTGGCGGGGGACGAGCGCCTGCTCCGCTTGCAGGGTATTCGCGACGACGAGCTGTCCGCGCTCGAGATGGGCATTCGCCGTGCCATGCGCGAAGGCGCGGCGACCGAGGCACGGGCGCTGGAAGCCCTGCGCAACCGGCTGCTTGCCGCGCATCCCTGTTGCGAGGTCCGTCGCGCGGAGGCCGACGCGGAAGCCCTGCTACAGGCGCGAGGCCACGCGTGCAGGCCCGGACCCCGCGCTGCCTATGGCCTCGAAATCCTCGAGGAGATCGACGCGACGCTCAAGGGACCGTTCCGGCTCGAAATCGCCTATCGCGGCGATCGCGACCTTGAGCCGCGCATGCGCCTCGTCGAGCCTTATGGCATTCTCTACGGGCCGCGATGCTATCTGGTATGCCGGGAGCCGGATGCTGATGACCACTTCCGGCATTTCCGGCTCGACCGTATCCTACAGGCCCGTCGAATGAAGCAGACCTTCCGTCGTGACCCGGAGTTCGATCTCCAGCGCTACGCGGCGCGCTCCTTCGGATCGTTCCATTCTGGCTCCGAGTTCGGCACCGTGACCTGGCACTTCGACAGCCGGGCAGCGCCCGTGGCGCGGGATTACGTGTTCCACCCCGATCAGGTCATGCAGGATGATGGCAATGGCGGGCTCGTCGTCACCTTCGATGCCTGCGGCTGGCTCGAGATGGCCTGGCATCTCTACGCATGGGGCGACACGGTCGAGGTGATCGCCCCGGCAGAGCTGCGAGCGCTCGTCGCCGGACATCGGCGTAGCGACTTCCCCTCACTGCCCTGACGGCGCGGCTTCCTCCGGGCGGAATGCCTCCGGGCGCGGTTCCGCAACCGGTTCGCCCGGCCTGATCCGCCGAAACCCCACGCGATCACGGCTGCGGCGCGCCCATGCCGAGACTCTCGTGAAGGGGGGGGAATTTGGCCGGGAAAATTCCGGAAACCTCGGCCGGATCGGCTGTGCTCAAGAGCCCCCGTGCGGGGAAAACCCAATAAGACAAGGGGTGGATTTCGATCCCGGCTTCAATTCCACCTTCCGCCTCGTTTCCTCCCCTTCGCCTCTGCTTCGATCTCCCCGGCCCGAACCGCATCGGGCCTGGACAAGGAGATCATTGATGCCGGAGACCCTGACTATTGATGCTGGCGCCGAGCCCCTGCATCTGTTGGCAGACTGGATCAGCCGCGAACAGCTCGCGATCGAGCTGTTCGTCACCCCCGACACGCTGGCGCGCTGGGACGCCCGGCGCGAAGGGCCGCCCTGCACCCGCATCGGCCGCAAGGTGTTCTATCGGCGCAGCACCGTCGAACAGTGGCTGCTGAGCCGCGAACAGGGCCGCCCCGCTCCCCAGCGCCGGGGGCGGCGATGACCGCGCCGCTGTCGCACCCCTGGCCGAAGGCGCGCGTGCTCGAGGCCCGCACCGTCATTGCCGATGTCGCGCATCATTCCGATCACCTCGTTCGACTCGCCTGCAACGTGCTGACCGCGCATGGCGAGACCGAGGCGGAGCGCCGGGATGCGCGCGCCCTGCTGTTCGTGGTCGAGGCCCGCTGCCCTGGCCGCGATCGCCGCGCCCAGCGCCCGGATCCGGAGGTACAGCGATGAGGCGTCGCGGTACCCCCGAGGCCGATCTTCAGCGCGTGGTGGTGCAGGCGTTGCGGCTCATTCTGCCCCGCACGGCCATCATCCACCACTGCGCCAACGAGGTGACCGAGCCGGGTCCGCGCGGCGCGAAGCGCCAGGCGATCCTCGTCGGCATGGGCGTCCATCCCGGCTTTGCCGATCTGATGGTGCTCTGCGACGGGCGCGTGCTGTTTCTGGAGCTGAAGGCCCCCAAGGGCCGGCTGCGCCCTGACCAGGGAGCGTTTCGCGATGCTGTGCTGGCGCAGGGCCATGTCTGGGCGCTGGTCCGGAGTCTCGACGACGCGCTGGGCGCGCTGGCCGATCACGGCTTCACCACGCGCATCGCCAACCCGGCACGGAGGCCCGCGCCATGAGCCACGAGGCCACCAACTGGGCGATCAAGCAGCGCGGCCTCAAGCCCACCACGAAGATCGTGCTCTGGCATCTCTGCGACCGGTTCAACCCCGACTATGGCTGCTTCCCCTCGCAGGAGCGGCTGGCGCACGATTGCGAGATCAGCCGCTCGACGCTGAACGAGCATCTCGGTCAACTCGAAGCCGCAGGGCTCCTGCGTCGGGTGCCGCGCATTCATCCCGTCTCCAGGCGGCAGATGCCCACCCGCTACATTCTGGGGTTCGAGCCGGGCTTCGCACCAGATGATCCCGACCCGTGTCCGGAAACCGGACACGGTGAATTGCCCTTCGATGACTTGGTGCATGAGGGTGCGAAATCCGGCGACGAGGCACTCGGTCTGCCCGAGCCGTGTCCGGAAACCGGACGCGGGAATGGCCGAGCCGTGTCCGATTTTCCGGCCGAGCCGTGTCCGGAAAATGCCGAAAGCCGTGTCCGGAATCCGGACACTAACCTTGTAAGGGAACCTCTAAGTAAACCAGTAAAGGAGGAGGAGGGCGCGCGGGCGCGCGAAGCGCTCTCCGAGGACTTTTTCGAAGAGCTGCTCCGGGCGCTGGGGCATGACCCCGACGCCGATCTGCCCGGCTGGTGGCAGGGATGGCCACCGCGGGAACACGTCCGCCGCTGGCGCGCCGAACTCGGCCTCGATGAGGACGCGATCCTCTCTGTCGCCGAGGCCTCGCGGCGCGACCATCCCGAACCGCCCGACGGGCCGAAGGCGCTCGACCGCGCCATGCAACGCGCTGCCCAGCGCCTCAAGCAGACCCGCGCGCCCGTGGCAGAGAACGTGTCGGCGAAGGGCAGCCGCGGCGGCGCCCCCCGACGCCAGGGGCGCGAAGACGGCCCGCAGCCGAGCATCGACGAGCTCGCGGCGTACTACGCCAGGCTTGTGAACTCCGATCGGTTTCTGGCTCCGAGCACAATCAGCAACACCATGCGCGACGCAATGCTGGCGCGCGGGCTGGTGACGCCGGAACGGCTGAGAGCGCGGGGGGTGCGGTGAATGGGATGGTGTTTCGTCCCCGGCACGGGCTCTCCCTCTGCGCCGGCGGCGGAGGCCTGGATCTGGGCCTCATGCTCGCCGAGCCCGGCTATCACACCCGCGCCTTCGTCGAATGGGAGGACTGGCCCCGCGCCGTCCTCATCGCGGCTCAGCGCGCGGGATATTTCGTCCCGGCCCCGATCTGGGACGATCTTCGCGGCTTCGACGCCTGCCCCTTCCGCGGGGCATTCGACACAATCCTCGCCGGATATCCCTGTCAGCCCTTCAGCGCCGCCGGAAAACGCGGCGGAGCCGACGATCCCCGCCACCTCTGGCCCGAGATCGCCCGCGTCATCGACGAATGCTGCCCCGAATGGGTCTTCCTCGAGAACGTCGCCGGTCACGTCACCCTCGGGCTCGAGACCGTGCTGCGAGACCTTTGGGGCATGGGCTACACGCCTGCGGCGGGCCTGTTCTCGGCGGCAGAGGTCGGCGCGCCGCACGAGCGGTTGCGGATCTTCATCCTGGCCCACGCCGGCCGCGCAGAACTGGAAGGGCTCGAGCCCGGCCAGCATCACCCGCGCCGATGGCAAGTCCCGGATGGACCTGCTGCACTACCGGGCGGAACAGGGCTTCACCCGCCTGGCCCCGGCGATCGCGCCGGATGGGCGGCGGTCCTCGCCGCACGCCCCGATCTCGCGCCCGCTCTGGGCTTCGATGATTGCCTCGCATGGGCGCGCCGTCTCGCGTCGGATCCTGACGGGCCGGTCTCGGCGGCGGCTCAGTCCGCTCTTCGTCGGATGGCTGATGGGCTGGCCCATCGGGCACGCGCTCTGCGCCTGCTCGGCAACGGAGTTCATCCGCTGGCAGCGGCACATGCGTGGCGCTCTCTCGCAGCTGCCCATGGCCTCGGGCCCGTGGATCTGGCGGCCGATGGTGGCGCCTTCGCGCCCAGCGCAGATGGATTTCCTTAAAGGATTGCAGCCATGAGTTTCCAGGGAAGGATCGGCCGCACGAGCGGCACCAAGGTCAAACGCGCGCTGGGCGTGCAGGCGGCGCTGGAATGGGCCTTCCGGGTCGAGAAGGCGCAGCTCGACCTGCCCGAGCGCCCGGATCCGGAGCGTGGCCAGGGTTTCGGCTTCAGCCTCGAATATGTCCTGCTGCAACGCGCCGCGCTGGGCTGCCGGATCGACGGCGGCAATTACAAACTCGGCAGCTACACCCATGCCGATGCCGAGGTGATCGCCGCCACGCTTGCCGGGCTGCCCGACGCGCTGGGCGGCAAGCGCATGGCGATCCGGGTGGCGGAGCTCGCCCGCGCCGGGATGACCCCAGACTGGATGCCCGGCGCCGTCCCGCGCTGCGTACCAGTAGAGGTGAAGCGCAATCAGCATGGCGACCGCGCCGCCAGCATCGTCGTCGGCACCGCGCGCGCTCTCGTCAACGGCAAATGGCGGACAGTCGACGTCCGCGCCTGTCCGGTCACCTTCTCGCCCCACCCGCATCAGATCGAGGCTGCACGACGCGCCTATGATGACTGGTGGCAGGCGCTGGGCTGGGTGCGGGATGGGCTGATCGAGGGCAGGATGCTGCTGGAAATCGAGGTGATGACAGCTATGCCGAGGGCGCGACCGTGGGCAACGAGCTGAACTGTCACAGAGAGCTGGCATCAGTCCGTCGCAGTAGCGCAGCATAGTTTGCAACGGGGGGCTGGGGCAGGAGAAGGGTTCACACCCTTTGCTCGCGGCAAGGACGGTGGGCGGGACGGCAAGTTCCACGGCACAGCGAACACCTTCCCCAGCGCCGCCGCACCGCTTGTTGGTCACACAGTGGCGCAAGCGAAGCATACTGCAGTAGACAATCGATCCTGCTCAGACAAGGAATTCGAGAGGCTTCTGAAAAGCGAGCACCCGAAGCTTGTTCGTTTGATTTCGGAGGAAATCTGCGACCATTATGTGGTTCTCACCAACCGCAAGCTGAGCGGCGGTGCCGACGAAGCCCTTATTCCCAAACTAAAAGACCTCGGTCTGCAGACTGCGCATATTGTGGGAACTGAACGCCTCAAGGTGGCCCTCGATGGCATGCCTGCATTGCGCGAGCGCCTCCCGAATCGTTCAGATACGATTCCTTTCCGCTTCGAAGAGTCAGATGTGGCAGAGGTAGTGGAAGCGTTTCACGCTTTTGTATCAGATGATCCTCAGTCCGCGTTTGATAGCGCGACGGACTTTGCCAAGATTCCGGTTAAAAAGAAAAATACGCTCAACGGCCTAAGTACGGCTTACTACGAGGACGTAATCCGCGCAGATTCCATGCCGCATTTCCAGAGATTAGAAGCATTTTTGCGAAACCCCCGTAGCCGGGCCTATGCAGAAAAATACTATGACGCGGCTGACGAACTGAAGCAGAAGATTGTCGTCGAGCGATCAAACTTCGAAACGTTCGATCACGTTTTGCTTTTTTTGATCGAGCGAGTTCAAAAAGCAAATCCCGCTCTGCGTGGCCGTCGCAGGCTTGCGTCGGTCCTGATGCACTACATGTATATGAACTGTGACATCGGGACAAAGTCCGAGGAGGAGATTGATGCTTCTACCTAGAAAACATCTCGATCCGAACACTTGCACACTTAGGATCGCAGCACTCGCGTTAGCAGAACTGCTAAAGCGTCGGGCGGTGCGATTCGATGATCTGCGCAACACTATGGTTCGGCGCGCGGGTGCCGATGCCGAACTTGCTTTCCTCCCGGCAATGGAGGTCCTCTTCCTTCTTGGCCGCGTCGAATACCGTGAGAAGACCGACAGCTTCGAATACGTCCAGGTTTGAGCCGTGCAGATCGAGCGCATCACATGCAACAGGCCAGACGTCTTTGTACCAATCGTCTTCAACGCAGGGGAGCGGTCTGACGTCCTCAATGTCGTGTTCGGTGACGTAAAGCGACCGAAGGACAAACACCGGGATTCGCACAACCTCGGAAAGACACGGTTGATAGAGGTGATTGACTTCCTGTTCTTGGCAACTGTTGGAAAGACTCACCTTTTCGGCCGACACCGTGAGCGATTTAAAGAACTCACCTTCTTCATAGAGCTAAGGCTGGCTTCGAATGACTTCGTGGGCGTGCGACGATCTGTAACCGAGCCAACACGGATTGATTTGGTTCGCAGTGAGGAGCCGCTAGGAGATCGGGTGGAGGCACCGGCACTCTCATGGTCGCACGTCGAGGTCGCATTTGATCGCGCTCGCCAAATCCTTGACGGCTGGTTCGCCTTCAGTGCTCTAGGAGGCTACTCTTATCGAAAAGCTATCACATACTTCCTACGGTCGCAGCAAGACTGGAGCGACGAGTTGCAGCTTCAGAAGTTCTCCGCAGGCGCGGACCGCGACTGGAAGCCGTTCGTGGGGCAACTCTTCGGCTACGACCACGACAAATTGCGCCGCAAGTACGACTTAGACCTCAAGGTGGAGGAACTATCAGCTGAGCGGGCTCGACTTGCTAATCGCACCGATGATGGTGAGGCCGATCTACCCAAACTGCGTGCAGAACTCGCGTCCCTGAAAGGTTCGCTCGACGCAGTGGAGAAGGAACTGGACGCATTTCAATTCGAAGAGGCTGAAAGGCGACTTATTCGTGAGTTAGTCGATGACATAGAGACCCGCATTTCGGTTCTCAACCAGACAGCTTACAATGCCCGCTACGATGCGGAGCAAATACGCGCAAGTCTTGAACAGCCGGACAAGCTTGATCTCGACCGGGTTGATGAGACCTTTCGGGAAGCGCAGCTCGCATTCCCTGAACAACTCAAGCGCGACTACGAAGCCCTGCTCGCATTCCGAAGAAGCGTGACGACAGAACGTAGGTCGGCACTAAAAAAGCGCTTGGTGGAGATCGAAGAGATCTTGGCGGCGGTGAGGGTCGAACGTACCAAACTCGATTTAGAGCGTCGAAGACGACTTGCGGTTATCGACAGCGAGGACACAGTCGAGAAGTTCAAGGGCCTGCAGCGCGAGCAGGCGAATTTAAGAAGGCGTTTTGAGCGGCGCGAGGACGACGCGAATCGGCTCGAGGAACTTCGTCAGGCATC
Source organism: uncultured Rhodobacter sp. (assembly GCA_964555305.1). Lineage (GTDB taxonomy): Bacteria > Pseudomonadota > Alphaproteobacteria > Rhodobacterales > Rhodobacteraceae > Pararhodobacter. The sequence continues at coordinate 21,051 of CAZKSE010000006.1, forward strand.
ACGCCGCTGGCGTGACAAGAAGCGCGAACGCGACGAGTTAATTGAGCAGATCAACGAGATGTTGGCGGCGACCAACGAGCGGCTGACGCACTTTCAGGCCAGCTTCGACGGATTTTGTCGAGCGGTTCTTGGCCTTGAGGGAATCTTCTCGTTCAGGATGAACGATCACGGCAATCTAGAGTACCGTATTGGACTTGGTTTGGATGGGAAGCGCGGCGAGACTTCGGCACAAGGCGACGGCACAAGCTATCGGAAACTCCTGTGCGCGCTCTTCGACTTGGCACTGCTCCGAATGTATAGAGACGAGCGCTTTTTCCAGTTCACGTACCACGATGGAGTGCTTGAAGGCTTGGATAACCGAAAGAAACGTGCGTTTCTCGATCTCGTAAGGACCGAAATCGGATCGGGTGGGCTGCAGTATATCTTCAGTGCGATCTCATCCGACTTGCCAGTGAATGCTGCCGGGCGGGCTGAGCCCTTCGATGACTCGGAAATTGTCTTGCGCCTTGATGACACAGGCGATGACGGGCGTTTGTTCAGAGGTCCTGCATTTTGATCTGGGGAAGGATCTTCAATGGTTTCCGTGAAAATCGCAGAAACAAGGCATTTTTAGACTCCCGCCGCTGCACTCGGTCAGAACCGACTGCCTGAAATGAGCTGTTTCTTTGTGACGTCCCGCCCCCTCCCATGGTTCCTCCCAGGCGCGATCGGTATACGGGGGGGCTGAGCGCGGCAGTTTTCCAGCGTCTGGCCATTTCGCCGGGGAATCCACCTGGAAGCCACCTTCGCCCGCGCGCCCGAAATTCTGATTCGAGTTCAAACACTTGCGCGAGGGGCGCTCTACAGGAGTGGATTCCCGACGGGGAGCCAGGGAAGCCACGTCCGGGGAAGCCAAGTGGCCAGAAGCCATCGCGGGAAGCCACTTCGTGAGAACCTGTTGAATCCACATCGCTTTTCAGATTGACAGACCTGCCCCCCTTGCCCTACCCCTTGATCATCGAAGAATTGCGCCCGCAGGAACCCCGTCGCGGGCGCTTTTCGTTTTCATCCCCACATCCTGAGCCCCGCCCCATGGACCTGGTCTTTGCACCGAGCCAGATCGAGAGCTGGCCGATCGAGCGCCTGCGCCCCTATGCCCGCAATGCCAAGATGCACGGCGACGACCAGGTGGCAAAGATCGCCGCCAGCATGGCGAAGTTCGGCTGGACCGTCCCCTGCATGGTGGCCGACGATGGCGAGCTTATCGCGGGCCACGGCCGCGTGCTGGCCGCGACCATGCTGGGGCTGACCGAAGTGCCCGTGATCCGGCTCAGCCACCTCGACGAGGCCGAGCGTCGCGCCTACCGCATCGCCGACAACAAATTGACCGAGCTCGGCGAATGGGATGAGGCCCTGCTGCGCGACGAGATCGCGGTGCTGCTGGCCGAGGATTTCGACCTGTCTCTGCTTGGTATCAGCGACGATGACCTCGACGCGCTTCTGCGGGATCCCGAGGCGCTGGGCGGGGACGGCCCGGTCGAGGGCGAGGACGATGTTCCGGACCTGCCGGTCACGCCGGTCTCAGTGCACGGCGACCTTTGGCAGCTGGGCGCGCACCGGCTGATCTGCGGCGACAGCACCGCCGCCGATGTGGTCGGGCGGCTGCTGGGTGATGTACGCCCCCTGCTGATGGTGACCGACCCACCCTATGGCGTAGAGTATGACCCCTCCTGGCGCAACCAGGCCGGTGCGGCCAGGACCAAGCGCACCGGCAAGGTGCTGAATGACGACCGCGCCGACTGGCGCGAGGCATGGGCACTGTTCCCCGGCGATGTGGCCTATGTCTGGCACGGCGCGCTGCATGCTGCGACCGTCGCCGACAGCCTGACCGCCGCGGGCTTCGCCATCCGGTCGCAGATCATCTGGGCCAAGGATCGGCTGGTGCTCAGCCGGGGCGATTACCACTGGCAGCACGAACCCTGCTGGTATGCGGTGCGCGCCAAGGGCAAGGGCCACTGGGCTGGGGACCGCAAGCAGACGACGCTCTGGCAGATCGCCAACCGGGATCAGGACACCGACACCGTGCACGGCACGCAGAAGCCTGTGGAATGCATGCGGCGGCCGATCCTGAACAACTCGTCCCCCGGCCAGGCGGTCTATGAACCCTTCATGGGGTCTGGCACCACGCTGATTGCGGCGGAAACCACCGGCCGTGTCTGCCTCGGCGTCGAACTGAACCCGGCCTATGTCGATGTTGCCATCGAACGCTGGCAATCGTTCACGGGCCAGGAGGCCCTGCTGGCGGAAACCGGCGAGAGTTTCGCCGCGCTCAAGACCAAGCGGCTGGCAGCATGACGATGCAGCTGCGCCCGAGCCAGATCGCGTTCTGGCCGCTGGATCGGCTCAAGCCCTATGCGCGCAATGCCAAGACGCACGACGCCGATCAGGTGGCGCGGATCGCAGCCAGCATGGCCGAGTTCGGCTGGACGGTCCCTTGCCTGGTCGCAGCCGACGGCGAGTTGATCGCGGGCCATGGCCGCATCTTGGCCGCAGCCCAGCTGGGGTTGGCCGAGGCGCCGGTGATCGTGCTGGACCATCTGAGCGAGGCGCAGCGCCGGGCTTACCGGATCGCTGACAATCGACTAACGGAACTGGGCGGCTGGGACGAGGCGCTGCTGCTCGAGGAATTGCGCGGCCTGATGGCCGAGGATTTCGACCTCGGCCTGATCGGGATCCCCGAGGATGAACTGGACGCGCTGTTGCACGATGCCGACGACCGTGCGCCCATCGACGATGACGCTGCCGACACCATCCCCGAAACCCCAGCCGACCCAATCACTCGTCCAGGCGACATCTGGGCGCTGGGCGAGCATCGGCTGATCTGCGGCGATGCGACCGACCCGGCCGCGGTGGCGCGGCTGATGGACGGGGCGCAGGCGGAGCTGATGTTCACCTCCCCTCCCTATGCCCAGCAGCGCGACTATGGCGCAGCGAAGGAGAAGGTCGGTGATTGGGATGCGCTGATGCAGGGCGTGTTCGCCGGAGCACCCGTCACCGCCGATGCCCAGCTGCTGGTGAACCTTGGCCTCGTTCACCGCGATGGCGAGTGGATCCCGTATTGGGAAGGCTGGGTCGACTGGATGCGCGCGCAGGGCTGGCGACGCTTCGGCTGGTATGTCTGGGACCAGGGGCCCGGCCTGCCCGGCGACTGGAACGGGCGGCTGGCGCCGTCGCACGAGTTCATCTTCCACTTCAACCGCCAACCCCGGAAGCCGAACAAGACAGTGGAGAGCAAGCACGCGGGCGAAACCCTCGGCGGCGGCGGGTTGCGCGGGGCCGACGGCATGGTTCATCGCAAGACCGGCTTCGGCAACGCGATCCAGAGCCACCGCATCCCGGACAGCGTGTTCAGGATCATGCGCCACAAGGGCGGGCTGGGCGCCGCCGGATCGCACCCGGCCGTGTTCCCTGTCGCCTTGGTCGAGTCTGTGCTGGAGGCCTTCACCGATCCCGGCGACCTGGTGTTCGAGCCCTTCTGCGGCTCTGGCACCCAGCTGATCGCCGCCGAACGCACCGGGCGGCGCTGCTGCGCGGTGGAACTAGACCCGGTCTATTGCGACGTCGCCGTGCGGCGGTGGGAGATGACGACGGGGCGTGCAGCCAATCGCATCGTCATGGAGGAGGAAGCCCGGAAACCGACGCGCCGGTCGAGGAAGCGCACATGACCCAGTCGCGCCGCATGTCGATGATCGAGGCGATCACCAATGTCGCGCTGGGCTACGCGCTGGCAGTGATCACGCAGATCATGGTGTTCCCCTGGTTCGGCCTGCACCCCAGCCTTGGCGAGAACCTTGCGCTGGGCGGGATCTTCACCGCGATCTCCCTGGTTCGTGGCTACGCCCTACGCAGGCTGTTCGAGCGCTGGCGTGCGCCCTGAGCGGATCGCTGGCGTGACCATGCGCTGGCTGGTAACGTCGAGCCATGTCCGAAGGCTGGCAGCATATCGAGATCACCGATCATGGGACCATCGTTGTCCTGCGTCCGGTTTCGGACGAGGGACGGGCATGGCTCGAAGAGCATGTCGGCGAGCCGGGGCCGGGCGGGGTTTACAGCTGCGAGCCACGCACGGCGCGGGACATCCTGCAGGCGGCCGCCCACGATCTGCTGTCCTGGCAATGAGCAACCGCCGCCCGGGCGGGGCGGCGGCACTGGGTGGCAGGTGTTGAGGGTTCAGGCGCTCAGCTTGTAGACGGTCCCCCTGCCCTCGACCTTCTCGGCCGTGACAGGCAGGCCAAGTTTCTTCTTCAGCGCGCCGGAAATGGCCCCTCTGGCGGTGTGAGCTTGCCACGACGTCGCCTCGACGATCTCGGCGATGGACGCGCCCTCCGGCCGCTGCAGCAGCGCGATGATCTGCGCCTGCTTGGTGCCGGCGCGGATCGCGATGAGCTTCGGCTGGTCAGTGGCCTCGGTCGTCGGTGCGGGTTCGGCGCCCGTCTGCGGCATCGCCTTCCGCGTGCTGGCGACGGCGCTGGCCGCCACCGGCTCGATCCCGATGGCCTCCAGCCCGGCCTCGGTGGCGATCAGCGTGGTGCCGTGGCCATCGCCGGTCTCGCGCCAGAGCGGCTCGCCACGGCGCAGGTCGGCATCGACCTCCTCCAGCCAACCGCGCGTGATCATCGTGGCCACGGCCTTCTGCGCGGCGGCGCCATGCAGGCCTTCGGGCAGCGGCATGGCCAGATTGCCGGGGCGCGTGGCCGCGCGGCTGAGGATGATGGTCTGGCTGTCAGTGAGTTTCGGCATGGGGCGTCTCCGGGTCACGGCCGCGATCATCGCCGGCCTTCCACGACCCCAAGCCGCGCAGGCGCGCGGCAGGAGCTCCGGCGGTGCCGGAGATCAGCGGGCGTGTTCGCCCTCGCCGAAGGCGCTGTCGGTGATGCGCTTCAGGAGGCTCGCGTAGTGCTCCAGCGTCCCGACCATGGCCCAGCCGACCTCGTCGGGGTGGCAGTTGAAATGGTCGTCGCTGAGCGCCTGCAGGCGGGCGAGCATCTCGTCGATCTCGGCCTTCTTACCGATGAAGGCGGCCAAGGCGGCTTCGCGGTTGCGGCGCGCCTTCTCGGCGCGGAGCTCAAAGCGCGGGGTGGTGATCGGGTTGAGGCGGGTCATCCTGGTGGCTCCGTGGTGAGTTGCATCGTTTCCGTGAGACAACCATCGCTCCGGCGCTGCGATTATCGTAGGCAAATCTGAGCAATATCAGTGCTTTCTGATCATCCCGCCTGATCCGTCGCGTCGACCCACGCCCCGTCCTGCCAGACATAGAGATGGCAGAGTTCGCGGGTCGGACGCGACAGGATCGGGGGCTCGCGGGGCGGATCGAAGCAGTCGAGTTCGTCGGCCCGGACCTGCCGGATTTCCTTCGCGGCGAGGATGTCATCGGGCGTCCACGGGGCCAGCGCGGGCAACATGTGTGAGGGGTATCCATCATAGTGGACGTAGACATGGGCCCATTCCCCGGGCCCAAGCCGAATGGCGATCTGCGCGCGCGTGCTCATGGTCGCGCCCTCAGATCAGCTGGAGGCTCGCCAGCATGGTGCTGGCAGCAGCGAGCTGGGTGGTCGGCAGTTCGATCTTGATGTGCGAGATGACGTCCGAGGCCTCGGCCGTGATCCCCTCGTCGCGCAGCGCGGCCTCGATCATGCGGGCGGCAGCGTCAGGGTCCTTCAGGTTCAGCGGGTCCGGCAGCGCGGCATGATCGATGCGGATGGTGGTGATGGCGGTCATGGTGGGATCCCTTCAGGGTTGGGTTTCGGCAGGGCCTGCGCGGCGCCCGGCCTCGAAGGCTTCCTCGAGCGCGACGCGGATCGCCCAGACGGCGACATCGTGGAAATCCAGCCGGTCCCAGTTGCGGGTCTCCAGCGTCTCGATGCGGAACTGGCGCCGGGCGATCTCGAGGAGCTGGGCATCGCGCTGGGCGATCGGGTTGGCGGGCTTGCGGCGCGCCATGCTCACTCCTCCCAGCGGTGTTCGGGGTAGGTGGTGCGCGCGCGGGCTTCCTCGCGCATCATCTCCTGGGCGCGGGCCATCTCGACCATCCCGTCCTCTTGGCTCATCCGCCCGGACATCACCTCGTCCATCACCCAGTTCACCCGCTCCTGCGCGGGGCTGGTGTGGTTGCGCCACCCCTCGCTCATCGAGCTGTGCCCCATTCTTTCCTGTGCGCGCATGGCTCTCTCCGATCCTTGTCTGGCGGGGCGCGATGCACCCGTTTACCTCACACCATGAATCGCTCTATCCGGGAGTGTAATCAACTGAATAAGCAGCGCATTTCCGTTTAATTCCAATATCTTGAGGGCCATCACAGCGCCATGGAGGGTATGTCCGAACGCGCCTATGCCGCCCATTCCGGCCTCTCGCGCGGGGCGGTGCAGAAGGCGCGCAAGAACGGTCGGCTGGTGCTCTTCGCCGATGGGTCGATCAACGCCGCCGCATCGGACGCCCGGCGCGGCGCAATGACGGATCCTGACCAGCAGATGCGCTCGCGCGGCGGTGGTGAGGGGATGGTCAGCGGGCCGGGAGAGACCGCGTCCTACATCAAGGCCCGCACGCTGCTGACAGTCTATTCCGCCCAGGACAAGCAGATCGCGGTCCAGAAGAAGAAGGGCGTTCTGGTCGACCGCGCGCGCGCCGAGACGCTGGTGTTCCGCCTCGCGCGCCAGGAGCGCGATACATGGGTCACCTGGCCCACCCGCGTGGCCGCACTGATGGCCGCGCAATTGTCCGCAGAGATGGAGAAGGCATCGGGGGTGCCCGTGACGATCGAGACTGCGATCCTGCAGAGGGTGCTGGAAACCCATGTCCGAGAGCAGCTCGACGCCCTCGCAGACCTCCGGGTCTCGCTTGCATGAAGGAGACAGTGATCACAGCCTGACCGACAGCGACCTGACCGAGGGGCTCGACCTCGGCTTCGACGGTGCCGAGGACGTCCTGCGCGCCTGGCGGCGGGGCATGCGCCCGGACGCCGATCTGACGGTATCCGAATGGGCCGATGCGCACCGCTGGCTCAGCTCGCGCGCCTCGGCCGAGCCGGGGCGGTACCGCACCGCACGGACGCCCTATCTGCGCGGGATCATGGATGCGTTCTCGCCCAGCCACCCGGCGCAGCGGATCAGCTTCATGAAGGCCGCGCAGGTCGGGGCCACGGAAGCGGGGAACAACTGGATCGGCTTCGTGATCCACCATGCGCCGGGCCCCATGCTGGCCGTGCTGCCGACGGTGGAGATGGCCAAGCGGACCTCGCGCGGCCGGATCGATCCGCTGATCGAGGACAGCCCGGCCCTGAAGGAACGGGTCAGCCCGGCGCGCTCGCGGGATGCCGGCAACTCGATGCTGTCGAAGGAGTTTCCCGGCGGCATCCTGGTGCTGACCGGGGCGAACAGCGCGACCGGCCTGCGGTCGATGCCCGCGCGCTACGTGTTCCTCGACGAGGTCGACGCCTATCCGGCCTCGGCCGACGAGGAGGGCGATCCGGTCACGCTGGCCGAGGCCCGCACCACCACCTTCGCCCACCGGCGCAAGGTGTTCATGGTCTCGACCCCCACCATCCGGGGGCTGAGCCGGATCGAGCGCGAGTTCGAGGCCAGCGATCAGCGGCGCTACTTCGTGCCCTGCCCGCATTGCGGCCATAGGCAATGGCTGCAGTTCGAGCGGCTGCGCTGGGCGAAAGGCCGACCCGAAACGGCCGCCTATCACTGCGCGGGCTGCGAGCGGCCCATCGCCGAGCACCACAAGACGGAGATGCTGGCGCGGGGCGAATGGCGCGCGATGGCTGTGAGCGCGGATCCGACCGCCATCGGCTTCCACCTCTCGGCGCTCTATTCGCCCATCGGCTGGAAGAGCTGGGAGCAGATCGCCCGGGACTGGCTGGCAGCACAGGGCTCGGACGAGATGCTGCGCGCGGCGCGCAACACGCTCCTGGGCGAGACCTGGATCGAGAGCGGCGAGGCCCCGGAATGGCAGCGGCTGGCGGATCGGCGCGAGGTCTTCGCGGCGCAGATCCCCGCGGCTGGGCTGTTCCTGACCGCCGGTGCCGATGTGCAGAAGGACCGCATCGAGGTCGATGTCTGGGCCTGGGGGCGGGGCATGACCAGCTGGCTCGTCGATCACATCGTCATTCCGGGCGGACCTGATGATCCGGCCTGCTGGGAGAAGCTGACCGCCCTGCTGGGCCAGACATGGCAGCACGAGAACGGCGCGTTCATGACGCTGGCCAAGCTCGCCATCGACACCGGCTACGAGTCCGCGGCCGTCTATGCGTGGTCCCGCAAGCAGGGCATCGCGCAGGTCGCGCCCGTGAAAGGGCTCGAGGGGTTCAACCGGGCCACGCCCGTGTCGGGACCGACCTTCGTCGATGCGACGGTGAACGGGCGCAAGCTGAAGCGCGGGGCGCGGCTCTGGACCGTGGCCACGGCGACCTTCAAGGCCGAGACCTATCGCTATCTGCGCATCGAGCGCCCCAGCGATGAAGATCGCGCCAGCGGCGTGGCACCGCCCGCGGGCACGATCCACCTGCCCGACTGGGCCGACAGCGAATGGCTGAAACAGCTGGTGGCCGAGCAACTGGTCACGATCCGCGACAAGCGCGGTTACGCCCGCCAGGAATGGCAGAAGCTGCGCGAGCGCAACGAGGCGCTCGACGCCCGGGTCTATGCGCGCGCCGCCGCATGGATCCTCGGCGCCGACCGCTTTGACGAGCGGATGTGGCGGCAGCTGGAGAAGCAGGCCGGGGTGGAGACCGTCGCCACAACGGCGAAATCAGAAACTGCACCGACAACCGAACCACAGGCCGGGCGCATCACCGCCCCCCGGCGGCGCGGCTGGAAGATCAGCACGCCCCGATACATGGAATGACCGGAGCACCGATGACCCTCGATGATCTCAAGGCCCGCCACAGCGCGCTGCTGGCCGCGCGCTACAGCGGAACGCGCTCGGTCAGCTATGACGGCAAGAGCATCAACTATGGCTCGGACGCGGAACTGGCCGCCGCCATCGCCGATATCGAGCGGCGGATCGCTTCGCTGAAACGGACCGGCCGGCGCATCGTGCGCCCCTTCGCCGTGAAGGACCTGTGATGAACTGGCGGCAGCGGCTTGGCGCCTTCATCGGCGGGTTCGATGCCGGTCAGCACCATCGCCGCCTGCGCGGGTTTCGCGCGACGCGTGCGCATGTCAACGCGCTCATCGCCGCCGCCGGGCCCGACATCACCGCCCGCGCCCGCTGGCTTGTGCGCAACAACGGCTATGCCGTGAATGCGGTCGAGAGCTGGGCCGCCAACACCGTCGGCGACGGGATCAAGCCGATCTCGAAGATAGGGGACGCCGCACGCAAGGAAGAACTGCAGCGCCTCTGGCTCGCCTGGACCGACGAGGCCGATGCCGAGGGGCTGACGGATTTCTACGGTCTCCAGCGCCGCGCCGCCCGTGAGGTCTTCATTGCGGGCGAGGTGTTCTTCCGCATCCGGATGCGCCGCGCGGGCGATGGTCTGACGGTACCGCTGCAGTTGCAGATGCTGCCGGCGGAGATGCTGCCTCTGGAGCAGACCGGTACGGCCGCCAACGGCAATGCGATCCGCCAAGGGATCGAGTTCGACCGCATCGGTCGGCGCGTCGCCTATCACTTCCTGCGCCGCCACCCGGGCGACAGCACCGATCCGGGGCTGGCAGGAGAAGTGGTGCGCGTGCCCGCTGCCGAGGTCATCCATGTGATCGACCCGGTCGAGGGCGGCCAACTGCGTGGGGTCTCGAAACTGGCGCCCGCCATCGTGAAGCTCTTCCTGCTCGATCAGTACGATGACGCCGAGCTCGACCGGAAGAAGGTTGCGGCGATGTATGCGATGTTCGTGACGTCGCCTGCGCCGGAAAACCCGCTCGCATCGGGCGAGGACGAGGACGCCCCTGCAAATGTGGAGCTGAGCCCGGGGCAGATCGTCCGCCTGAACCCCGGCGAGGATGTGACCGTCGGCCAGCCCGCCGACAGCGGCGCGACCTACGAGCCATTCCAGTACCGGACCCTGCTGCAGATCTCGGCCGCGCTGGGCATCCCCTATCCGTATCTCGCCAATGACATGGTGAAGGGGAACTTCTCGAACTCGCGTCTCGCCCTGATCGAGTTCCGCCGCCGCGTCTCGGCCTGGCAGCACTCGGTGATGGTCTGGCAGCTGTGTCGCCCGGTTTATGCCCGCTGGATGGATGCCGCTGTCTTGTCCGGTGCGCTGGCGCTCCCCGGCTATGAGGCAAACCGCGCGCGGCTGCAGACCGCCGACTGGCTGCCCACCAAATGGGACTGGGTCGATCCGCTGAAGGACGCAAACGCCGAGATCGCCCAGATCGAGGCGGGCCTCAAGTCCCGCACCCAGGCCATCGCCGAGCGCGGCTACGACGCCGAGCAGGTCGACCGGGAGATCGCCGCAGAGCACGCCCGCGAGCGCGCGCTGGGCCTCGACTTCCGCCGCCCCGGATCGCCCGCGCAGGGCGTCGCCGCAGTGCCGGTCGAGGAAGAGCAAGTTGACGACACCGATGACGCGGAGGATCGCCCGCGCCAAGACGAGGACCAGCCCTGATGCTCCACGCCCGGATTGCCGCGCGCGCCTTCAACACACCGCTGCTGGTGGAAGCCTCCAAGGCCATGGCGTTCCTGTCCGGCCTCGGACCGCGCATCCTCGGGCGCAAGGTCGAGCTGGCAGACCATGAACTGCCCGATGCGCCTGGCACCACCCTGCCAGCGCATGCCAGCATTCTCGCCGGTGGCCTGACCGAGAACCTGCGCCAGCATGGCGATGCGCCCTACCCGGTCGTGGACGGCATTGCCGTGATCGAGATCGCGGGGGTGCTGATCCATCGCGGCGGCTGGATCGGGCAGTCCTCGGGCCAGACCAGCTACGAGGGGATCGCGGCGCAGATCGAGGCGGCGGCCAGAGATCCGGCGGTGCGCGGCCTCGCATTGGAAATCGACAGTTTCGGGGGCGAAGTTGCCGGGGTCTTCGACCTCGCTGATCGCATTCGTGCCATCCGAGGCCGGAAGCCGGTCTGGGCCTTCGTGGCCGAACATGCCTTCTCGGCGGGCTATGCGCTGGCATCTCAGGCCGACCGCATCCTCCTGCCGCGCACCGGTGCGCTGGGCAGCATCGGCGTCGTGGTGCTCCATGCCGACCTCAGCGGCCAGCTGGACCAGGACGGGGTGCGGGTGACGCTGATCCATTCCGGACGCCACAAGGTCGATGGCAATCCGTATCAGCCCCTGCCCGAGGGCGTGCGCGACGACATCCAGCGCGAGATCGACGTGCTGCGGTTTCTCTTCGCGGAAACCGTCGCCGCTGGCCGCGCCGGTCGGCTGAGCCAGGACGCAGCACTGGCGACCGAGGCCGCGACCTATCGAGGGGCGGATGCCGTCGCCGCAGGCCTCGCCGACGAGGTTATCGATCTTGGGCGCGGCTTCACGGCCTTCCGGCAGATGCTGACCCGCACCCCGATCCTATCCCCCGCGCGCACCCTGCGCGCACCCCTTCCCCACCACAGACAGGAGACAATGATGGCCGCCGAGAACGATCCCGACGACAGCCCCCAGGACACCATCGACGTGGTATCGGAGCCGCAGGATGACACGTCCGATGCGGATCAAGGTACGACTGCCGCAGTCGACGCACCGGCTCCTGCACCTGCAGAGTCGGCCCTTCCAATCCCTGCGGCCGCGACAGCACCGGTTGGCAATCTGGCCGAGCTCTCGGCGCAGCTTCGCGAGGCGGCGGCGGAGATCGCCGAGATCGCAGCACAAGCGGGCCGTCTCGGGATCGCCATCGATGCGGCGAAAGCGCTCCGCGAGGGCACCACCCCCGAGGCCCTGCGCCGCCTGGTGCTCGAGCGCGCCAGTGCGGCCGCGGATGCCCGCGACATCGTTGCCGCCCCCCGCTCGCCGGTTCTGCCGCTGGCGAAGGAAAGCCCCATCGTCGCCGCCGCGAAGCGCGCCGCGGCACCGGGCAACCGGGCCTGACGACCGGCGGTCTCACACCGCCCCCACCCTGAAGCCCAAGCGTCCCTCAGCCTCGCCGCATGCCCGCGGCGGGGTCTGGCCCCCTGCATCCCCGAGAAAGGCACCCCGCCATGACCGTCCTTCACCAGCCCGCCACGATGGGCGATGTCCTCAAGTACGAGGTCAACCCGAACTACACCCGCGAGACCGTCACGCTGCTCGAGGGCACGAACTATCCGGTCGGTGCCGTGCTCGGTCGCATCACCGCCAGCGGCAAGTACAAGCTTGCCACCTCAGGCGGCTCGGATGGCGCGCAGACCGCGGCTGCCGTGCTGCTCTACGCGGTCGATGCCAGCGCCACCGACGCCATCGGCGTCGTGGTCGCGCGCGGGCCCGCCATCGTCTCGAAGGCGGCGCTCGTCTTCGATGCCACCGTCGATGACGCGCCCAAGACCGCCACCAAGCATGGCCAGCTGGCCGCGCTGGGCATCGTGCCGCGCGACACCGCCTGACCGGACCTGCAGCACCTGATCCCCTGACGGGTTCGAGTGCCGCGCGCATCTCCCCCCTGCCCCTCTTTCCCCGGAGTTCCCCATGACCATCACCCGCAACCCGTTCGACGCGGGCGGCTATTCGCTCGCCGAGATGACGCAAGCCATCAACATCCTGCCTAATCTCTACACCCGCCTCGGCCAGATCGGCCTCTTCCGCTTCGAGGGGGTCACGCAACGCTCCATCGTGATCGAACAGCGCGAAGGGGTGCTGAGCCTCCTGCCCTCGGTCCCGCTGGGCGCGCCCGCCACCGTCGGCAACCGCGAGGCGCGCTCGATGCGCAGCTTCGCCCTGCCGTGGATCCCGCATGACGATGTGATCCTGCCTGCCGACATCCAGGGCATGCCCGCGCTGGGCGTCTCGGACGCGGCCGATCCGCTGGTCGAGGTCATGAACCGCAAGCTGACGCTGATGCGCCGCAAGCATGCCCAGACCCGGGAATACATGGAGATGAACGCGCTGCGCGGCATCGTGAAGGATGGTGCGGGCACGACCCTCTACAACTACTTCACCGAATTCGGCCTCGATCAGATCTCGGTCGACTTCGTGTTTGGCACGGCGGGCACCAACATCCAGGGCAAGGTGCGCACCACGCTGCGCGCCATCGAGGACAATCTGCTGGGCGAGACCATGACCACCGCGCATGCGCTGGTCAGCTCCGAATTCTTCGACAAGCTGATCAGCCACCCCAAGACCGAGGACGCCTACAAGTTCTTCTCCGCCACCGGCGGCCAGCCCCTGCGCGAGGACATGCGCCGCGCCTTCCCCTTCGCGGGCATGCTCTTCGAGGAATACAACGGCTCGGTCACCCTCTCGAACGGCACCTCGGAACGGCTGATCCCGACCGGCGAAGGCATCGCCTTCCCGCTCGGCACCTTCGACACCTTCACCACATACGGCGGGCCGGCGAACCTGCTGGAGACCGCCAACACCGTAGGCCTGCCGCTCTATGCCCGGCAGATGATGGACGCCAAGGGCCGCTGGATCGACCTGATGACCGAGGCTTCGATCCTGCCGGTGAACAAGCGCCCGCGCCTCGCGATCCGTCTGCACAGCTCGAACTGACGGGCCCGCGCATGTCGGTCTTCTCAGCCGCCATCGACAACCTCTTTGGCGATCCCAACATCGCCCGCGATGCGACGTACATCGCGGATGGTGGCGCACCGACACTGGTCCGCGTGGTCACCCGCCGCGCGGACGAGGTCACCGGCTTCGGCGACGCGCGGCTCTGGTCCGAGACCACCCGGATCGATCTGCGCGTGGCCGAGGTGGCGACCCCGCGCCCCGGCGACCGGATCGAGATCGATGGGGAGGCTTTCCTCATCCAGGGCGAGCCGGTGCGGGATAGGGAGCGTCTGGTCTGGACGGTCGATCTGCGCCCGGCGTGATCATCATGAAACTGAAACTCGACATCACCCCTGACCTCGTCGCCATGATGGCCGCCGAGATCAAGGCCGGCGAGAGGGCCGTCAGCCAGGCTGTCAGCGAGGCTGGCAACAGCGTGAAATCCTCCTGGCGCGCGCAGATCACTGGCGCCGGGCTGGGACAACGGCTGGCCAACACCATCCGCTCCGAGCAGTTCCCAAAAGGCCGACCCAGCCTCAGCGCGGCGGCGGTGGTCTGGTCGAAGGCGCCGGTGATCATCGGTGCGCATGACACCGGCCCGCTGATCCGCTCCCGCAACGGGTTCTGGCTGGCGATCCCGACCGAAGCGGCGGGTAAATCCTCGCGCGGTGGGCGCATCACCCCCGGCGAGTGGGAGCGTCGCTCGGGCCTGCGCCTGCGCTTTGTCTATCGGCGCACCGGACCCAGCCTGCTGGTCGCCGAAGGGCGGCTCAATGCGCGCGGACGCGCCGTGGCCAGCCGGTCGCGAACCGGACGGGGCGTGACAACCGTGCCGATCTTCCTGCTGGTGCCGCAGGTGCAGTTGCGCAAGCGGCTCGACCTCGCCCGCGATGCGGCGCGGGCGCAGGAGGCCATCCCCGTAGCGATCGTCGCAAACTGGGTGGAAGGAAAGATCGGATGACACCCCGCGAGACCATCCTCTCCGCCCTTGCGGACCTGTTGCGCACGGTGCCGCATGTGCCGGTGCTGCGCGGCGAGGTCCTGCCCGAGCGCGTTCCTTCCGTCGGCCTGATGATCCTGCGCGATGGTGAGCCGGGAGAGCCTGGCGTGACATTGTCGCCGCTGCGCTACCACTACCAGCACCGCGCCGAGATCGAGGCGGTGGTGCAAGGGGCCGATCGCGACACGACCTTCGCCGCGCTCTGCGCCAGTATTGGCGCCGTGATTGCGGGCGACCGCACTCTGGGCGGCCGCTGCGACTGGATCGAGGCGGAGGCTCCGCGCCCCGTCGATCTACCCATCGAGGGCGCGGCCAGCCTTAAGGCGGCGGTGATCCCGGTTGTCCTGCATTACACCACCGCTGACCCGCTCGGCGGCTGATCCTCACAAGCCCCAAGGAGCACACCATGGCAC